>NZ_VJZD01000162.1 GCF_009377175.1 Streptomyces adustus | reverse complement strand
GGCAGGGGCGGGCCCTGGCCGGCGGGCGGTGCCCACTCCGCGTCGGTGGTCAGCCGGAAGGCGGCGACGGCGGCCTCCACGGTGGGGAAGAAGTGACGCGGGTCGATGGTGCGGGTGAGCCCGTACTGTTCGATCTTGCGCCGCACGGGGTCCTTCAGCTCGGCGAACACCAGATGGACGTGCTCGGCGTTGAGCGCCACGTCCAGCTCCTGGAGGACGTCGGCGGCGGTGGTGTCCACGTCGGTCATCGGCTCCGCCGCGATGACGATCCAGCGCGGCCGCGGCTCGGCGCGCGCCAGCTGCCGGATCGCGTCGCGGAAGGTCCTGGCGTTGGCGAAGAACAGCGGCGCGTCGAACCGGTAGATCACCAGCCCGGGAAGCCGGCCGGCGTCCGGGTAGGAACGGACGTCGTGGTAGCCCTCCAGCCCCTTCACCCGTCCCAGCACGGTGTTGTACGGCCACCAGGCCCGCCGGAAGACGTTCAGGACGGACAGCGCCACGGCGATGGCGATGCCCGGCAGGACACCGATCAGCGCCACGCCGAGGAAGGCCGCGACCGACAGCAGGAACTCCGTCCGGCGCTGCCGCCACAGCCGTACCGTCCCCGGCACGTCGGCCAGGGACAGCGACGCGGTGACGACGACGGCGGCGAGGGCCGGCTGGGGAAGGTTGCGGAACATGCCCGGGACCAGCACGAGCATGAGGACGATGAGCGCCGCCCCCACCAGGCCGGTGAGCTGGCTCCTGGCGCCGGCCCGCTCGGCCACCGCCGTACGCGATCCACTGGTGCTGACCGGGAAGCCCTGGAAGAGACCGGCCGCCAGATTGGCCGCCCCCACCCCGGCCATCTCCTGGTTGCCCCGGATCTCCTGCCCGGTACGGGCCGCGAATGCCGACGCGTTGGAGATCGTGTCGGCCAGCGACACCAGGGCGATGCCCAGCGCGCCGCCGAACAGCGGCAGCAGATCTGTGAGTCGGACCTGGGGGATCGTGAACGGGGGGAAACCCGCGGGCAGTACACCCACCAGGTCGACGCCGTGCTCGCCGAGGTGGAAGAGCGCGGCGGCGGCGATCGCGAGGACCACCATCACGAGCACCGCGGGGACCTTCGGCATCAGCCGTTGCAGCAGCAGGATCAGCAGGATCCCGCCGATCCCGACGGCGGCCGCGGCCGGCACCACCGCCCCCTCGGCCAGCTTCCGCACCAGGCCCACGCACTCCCCGATCAGGGTGTCCGCCTCGACCTTGAACCCGAGCAGTTTGGGCAGTTGGCCGATCAGGATCGTGAGAGCCAGGCCGTTCATGTAGCCGATCATCGTCGGCTTGGAGATCAGGTCGGCGATGAACCCGAGCTTCGCCACCGACGCCAGGATCATGATCGCCGCCACCATCAGCGCGAGCACCGAGGCGAGCGCGACCGCCCGGTCGGGATCCCCGCCCGCCGCCACCAGGGGCAGCACGGTGGCGGCGATCATCGGCCCCAGCGAGGAGTCCGGGCCCAGCACCAGGATGCGCGAAGGCCCGCACACCGCGTAGCCGATCAGGCAGAGGATCGTCGTGTACAGGCCGGTGATGCTCGGCAGACCCGCCAACTCGGCGTACGCCATGCCCTGCGGCACCAGCAGCGTGGTCAGGACGACGCCCGCGACCAGGTCCTTGACCAGCCACTCGCGCCGGTACGACGACAGGGCACGGATCCCGGGAACGGCCCGCAGCCGGGACGCGACCGTGCGACTGCCATGCGGGTGGGTCACGGACCGTCCCTTCGCCTCGCGAGGATCCGCCGCGCCCGGATCCGCCCCGCGCGGATGTGCTCCGCCAGGATCCGCCTCGCCCGGATGCCCTCCGCCCGGATGCCTTCCGTACGGATCCACCCCGTACGGATCCGCTCCGTCCGGATGTGGTCCGTCAGGATGTTCTCCGCCAGGACCCACCCCGTACGGAGGTGCTCCACGGGGACGTGCTCCGTCAGGATCCGCCTCGTGCGGATCCGGCGCAGCCAGAGGCGCCGCAGCCGGACCCTCCCCATCCGGACCCTACCCATCCGGAACCGTCGCAGCCCGAACTTTCCCGTCCGGATCCTTCCGAGCCCGAATCCGAGCCCGATGCCGAGCCCGATGCCGAGCCCGAGCTCGAACCCGCCCGGCCGGACGCGCCCCGTCGGGACCCGGCGCATCCACGACGCCCGTACCGGGATCGGTCGTACCGGCACCGGTTCCGCCCGGTGGCCCCCGCTCATCCGCCGCTCACCCGCCGTCCTTCATCCGCCGGCGGGCCACCAGCTTGCCCAGCTCCCACACCACCAGCAGGGCCACGGCCGACAGCAGCGCCCAGCCGAACTGACGGGCGTCGATCGAGGTGGTCCCCAACAGGTGCCGGAAGCCGTCCAGTTGCGTCACCAGGACCGAGAGCACCAGCTGGGCCAGGGCCACCCAGTTCATCTGCCTGCTGTCGAACGTGGATGGCGTCAGCACCGAGTCCGTCTCGCTGCGGCACTCGAACGCGGCCACGATCAGACAGAGCGCGAACGCGGTGAACGCGATCGACTGACCGGTCTCGGAGCTGCCGAAGTGGGCCTGGCCCAGCTTGATCAGCCCGAGCAGTACGCAGGTGATCGCCAGCCCGGAGAGCCCCACCGTGAGGAGCACGGACCGGGTGAGCACCGTCTCCCCGCGCGGCCGCGGTCTGCGGCGCATCAGCCCCGGGCTCTCCTTGTCGAAGCCGAGCGCGAAGCCGAAGGAGGCGTTGACGACGAAGTGGATCCACAGCACCTGCGGCGGGGTGAAGGGTTCTCCCGCGGCGATGTTGAAGACGGTGGCGCCGAGGAACGTCAGCACGAACGTCACCAGCAGGAGCAGCACGAACCGGATGTACTTGGTGAGGTTGTCGTAGATCGTCCGGCCCTGTTCCACGGCGTAGACGATGGTGGCGAAGTTGTCGTCGGAGAGGATCATGCGGCTGGCGGTCTTCGCCACGTCCGTGCCGCTGCCCATCGCGATGCCGATGTCGGCGGACTTGATGGCGGGCGCGTCGTTGACGCCGTCCCCGGTCATCGCGACGACGTCGCCCTTCTTCTTCAGCGTGTCGGCGAGCAGCACCTTGTGCTCGGGCGCGACCCGGCCCAGCACACCGATGTCGTCGATCCGGGTCATCCGTTCCGTCTCGCTCATCGCGGCGAAGTCGGCGCCGAGCACGGCCTCGCCGGGGATACCGATCTGCCGGGCGATCGCCGCACCGGTGGTGACGTCGTCGCCGGTCACCAACCGGACCCGGATGTGCGCGGCCTGGGCGTCCGCCACGGCGGACTTCGACTCCTCGCGCGGCGGGTCCACCATCGCCACGAGGCTGCTCATCCGCAGTTCGGTGGCATAGCCGAGCAGGTCGCCTTCGGGATCGAAGTCGGCCGGGTCGAGGTCGCGGGTGGCCGCGGCCATCACCCGGCGTCCCTCGCCCCCCATCCGCTCGATCTGCGCCTGGGCCCGGCCCAGCAGCTCGGCGTCCCACGGCACGGTCTCGCCCGCCGCGAGCGCGGTGCCGACCCGTGCCATGACCGCGGGCGCCGCGCCCTTGACGAAGCAGCGGACGACGGGCCGGCCCGCGGGGTCGAGCGCCGAGTGGAAGGTGGCCATCAGCTTGTACTCGGGGTCGAACGGCAGGGTCGCGACGCGGGGGAGACCCTCCCTGGTGCCGTCCGTGTCCAGCCCCGCCTTGTGGGCCAGCACCAGCAGCGCGCCCTCGGTGGGGTCGCCCACCACCTGACCGTCGACCAGCTTCGCGTCGCTGGCCAGGACGTACGGCAGGATCGCGTCCTCGATGCCCGCGGAGGACCCCGCCGCGTGGTGGACCCGCCCCTCCAGCCCGTACCCCGTGCCCGAGACGGTGTACTTGTCGGTGGGACTGAGCACCTCGACGGCCGTCATCTGGTTCATCGTGAGGGTGCCGGTCTTGTCCGAGTTGATCGCCGACGTGAACGCGAGCGTCTCGACCGACGGCAGTTCCTTGACGATGGCGTTGCGGCGGGCCAGGTTGAGGCTTCCGACGGACAGGATCGCCTGGGTCACGGTGGGCAGGGCCTCGGGGATGGCGGCGATGGCCAGGGAGACCGCGCTGACGAACAGCGTGTCCCAGGCCTGACCCCGGTTGCGTCCCAGGGCGAACATCACGACCATCGTGAGCGCCGCCGCTCCCGTGATCCACAGCGTCAGCGTGTCGAGTTCCTTGGTGAGCGGCGGTATCTCCTTCTCGGTGGCGGACAGCAGTCCGGAGATCTTGCCGAGCTCGGTGTCCGCGCCGATCGCGGTCACCACCAGCAGCCCGCTGCCATGGGTGACCGGGGTGTTCATGAACGCCGTGTTGGTCCGGTCGCCCGGCGGCAGCTCCCGCCCGCCCGGCAGCGTGGCGGTGTCCTTCGAGGCGGGCAGGCTCTCGCCGGTGAGCGCCGACTCGTCGATCTGGAGCGCGCTGGCCTCGATGATGCGTCCGTCCGCCGGGACCTGGTCACCGGCGGAGATGAGCACGATGTCGCCGACGACGAGCTCCTCCGCGGGGATGTGCGCCTCCGTACCGTCCCTGCGCACCCGGGCCGTGGCCTTCATCATCGACTTCAGGGCGTTCATGGCGCTCTCGGCCTTGCCCTCCTGACGCAGCCCCACGACCGCGTTCAGCAGGGTCAGCGCGAACAGCAGCACCGCGGTGGTCCACTCCTTGATGAGCAGCGAGACCACCGCCGCGACCACCAGGACGATCTGCATGTAGCTGCGGTACTGCCCGAGGAACCGGCGCCAGGCCGGGGTCCGGGCCTCCTCGGGCAGCGCGTTGGGGCCGTGCGCGGTACGCAGTTCGGCGGCCTTCGCCGCGCTGAGCCCGACCACGGGATCGACACCGAGGGCGCGCACGACCTCCTCGGGGGAACGCGCGTACCAGCCGTCCTGAGCATCCTGAACGGCCACTGACTGTTCGCCCACGGAATCCTCCTGCACCGTCGTCGCCCTGCGTTCACCTGCCCGCCGGTCCTGCCCGGCGCTGTCGGCGGCCTAGCGGCGCTTCTTCCGGGACGGCTTCTTCCCGTCCGGCGCCCCGGCGTCGGAAGCCTTCGCGTGCTGCGCGGGATGCTGTGCCTCGTACGGGTCGGCCGGAACGCCCGAGGGCGCCTCCTCCACCAGCTCCCGCCGGGTGGCGAGCAGCTCCTTGCGCGCCGTGTCCGTCACCACCGGGTAGTGCGGGTCGATGTCCATCAGGGTGTGCGCGAGGATCGCCGCCGTGCAGATCCGCGCGAACCACTTCCGGTCCGCGGGCACCACGTACCAGGGCGCCCACTTCGTGCTCGTGGCCGACAGCATCTGGGAGAACGCGTGCTGGTAGTCGTCCCAGAACCGCCGCTCCCGGACATCCGCGGGGGAGAACTTCCAGTTCTTCTCCGGCAGGTCGAGGCGCTTGAGGAAGCGGGTGCGCTGCTCCTCCTTCGACAGGTTCAGGAAGACCTTCACCACCTTGAACCCGTTGTCCGTGAGGTAGCGCTCCCAGTTGTTGATCTCCTGGTAGCGGCGCTGCCACAGGTCCGACCCGTGCGAGCGCTCGGGCAGCTTCTGCCGCAGGAGGAGCTCGGGGTGCACCCGTACGACGAGCACCTCCTCGTAGTGCGACCGGTTGAAGATGGCGATCTCGCCCCGTTCGGGCAGCCGCTGGGCGTAGCGCCACAGATAGTCGTGGTCGAGTTCCTCGGAGGAGGGCACCTTGAAGCTGCTCACCCGCACGCCCTGCGGATTGACGCCGCTCATCACATGACGGATCGTGCCGTCCTTGCCGCCGGCGTCGAGCGCCTGGAGGCACAGCAGTACACCGTACGTGTCCTGGGCGGCCAGCCGTTCCTGGTACTCGGCCAGCAGGGACACCCCGGCCCGTAGCAGTTCGGCCCCGTCCCGCTTCTTCACCCCGGCCTTGTAGCAGGGGTCGAAGTCCCGGCCCAGCCGGACCTTCGACCCCGGCTTCACTCGCAGCGGGGCGATGAACTCGGCGATGCGCTCGGCTCTCTCGTCCGTCATCACGGATCAGCTCCTGACTCCATGTCCGACGACCTCCAGACCGCGCGGACCCGGCTCGCGTCACGCCCGGCGAGCGGGTGCTCACGCTCATTCTCGGGTCGACCCGACAAGATCGCCCGCCGAAGCCGGCCCGGGAGACCCGCGACATGCATCGCCCCCGAACGCCGGTGCGGCGTTCGGGGGCGATGCCCTCTCCTGTCGGCCCGGGCCCGGTCGCGGACGCGACCGTCCCCTCAGGAGGGGGTCAGGACCGGCGGTGGCTCTGGGCTTCGGCCTCGGCGTTGGCGATGGCCACGGCCTCCGCCTCGGCCAGCTCGATGGCGACACCGAACGCCTGGGTGATGTGGCTCGCGGCCGACATCACGCGTGCGGTGCCCACGACGGGGGCGATCGCGATGAGGACGTCCTGGAGTTCCTCGACCGTCAGGGCGGCCTTGACCGCGGGATTGATGTGCGCCAGGTAGGAGATCGCGGGTGCGTCCATGGCCACGAGCGCGGCGATACGGGAGAGGATCAGCGTTCTCTCGTCCATGCCGCAGCGCTCGATGGAGTCGATGGTCATGGCGGCGAGCGTGTCGAGGACAGGAGCGTCGGACGCGGAGGCCATAGGGGACCGCCTTTCGGTGCTGGGGGAGGTCTGGGGGGAGTCAGACGCACTGCCCGCCGACCGCGGGAACACCTGCGGCTCGGCGGGTGGCTCTCTCAATGTAGGTGCCGTCCGGGTGTTGCGCCTGCTGGGCCGAACGGGCGAAGCGCGGCGGCCGGTACGCCCTGGCCACAGCCGTCGGGACGAGCGGGTGGGATCCGGTGCGCGGACCGGTGCGTCCGTGCGGCCGGATGCCGAGTGGCGCTTTCCGGGGCACCATGGTCGCTGATTGGAGGACGCCCGTCCGCCGGTCCGGCCCGATCGTCCGGAGCGGAGAGGCAGTCGCCCAAACGGAGGCACGACATGACCACTCAGGTGTATCTCGCCTACGACTACCCGCTGCTGAGCCTCTTCTGGACCATGCTGTGGCTGGGGCTCTGGATCCTGTGGCTGTTCCTGCTCTTCAGGATCGTCTTCGACATCTTCCGCGACGACGACATGGGCGGCTGGGGCAAGGCCGGCTGGCTGGTCTTCGTCATCCTGCTGCCGTTCCTGGGCGTCTTCGTCTACCTCATCGCCCGCGGCAAGGACATGGGGCGCCGCGAACTGGAACAGGCGCGCGCACAGCAGAAGCAGTTCGACTCCTACATCGCGCAGACGGCCGCCGGTGCCCGGCCCGACAGCGCCGACGAGCTGGCCAAGCTGTCGGACCTGAAGGCGCGCGGCGCGATCACGGAGGAGGAGTTCCGGCGGGCGAAGGAGCTGGTCCTGACGGACAGCGCCCCGCAGGGCCGGCCCGCCGCGACCGCCACCACCGAGCCCTCCGGCGGGGTGCCGCGGCCCTGACCCGCGGGTCCCGGCCGGCGGCCCTGGCCCGCAGTCGCTCGCGTACGAGTCCTCGGCACCGGCCGACCCGGTGCCGAGGACCGTCTCGTCGGTGCCGAGGACCGGCTCGTCCGGGCCGGTGCGCGTAGGCCGGTCACACCCGGTTCACCTGGGCTTTCCCTACCGGCCCCGAGCAGGTTATAGTCGATCTAGAGCGAGACGCGGAAACGCGGGACACGCTCCACGCGTTGGTGGTCCAAGGAAAGACGCCCCGCTTCCTGCGGGGAAATGCAGGTGCAAGGCCTGCCCGGCGCTCGATGCAGACCCCGCCCCGGATGATCCGGGGCGGGGTCTCTGCGTTTCGGCGTCCGAACGACCGCGCCCGCCCGGCCGCCCGGCCTTCCGGCAAACGGGTCACGTCGCCTTCAGATCCGACGCAATGATCCGTACCGCTGAAATGCGTCGAAACTTCAAAGGCCGTCAACCCGCCGCTTTTTATCGGCCACGGGTCACGGTGCAATCCGGCCAGTTATGTCTCACAGGATTGTGTGCATGCACTTGAGGTGTCACCGTCATGCGCGGAATCGCAGGCCGATCATGACATTAACCACTCCACACCCGCCGAATTCCGTGCCTATGGCAGGCGTTTGCCCGGGGTGCGAGTCCGGCCGGTAATCCGCAGATCCGCTAAAGGAGACATTTCGCAGTCATGAGAAACGTACTTGACGCTCCTGCCGACAGACCCCACGCTCAGGACCGCGGCGGCAAGAGCGTGAGACCGGGGTGGCGCGCCCGCGCGGGTGTTCTCGCGGCGGCCACGGCGATGATCTCGACGGCCGCCCTGATCGGTGCCGTTCCGGCGATGGCGGCGCCCGCACCGATCAAACTGACCTCCTCGTCCTGCCCCAGCGTGATCCAGCAGGGCCAGAACAGCGGCTGCGTCACGGAACTCCAGAACCTGCTCAACGCGCACGGTGCCGGCCTGACGGTGGACGGCGACTTCGGCCCGGCCACCCTGCACGCGGTCCGTGAATACCAGGCCGCCACCGCGATCGCGGTGGACGGACTGGTGGGCCCGCAGACCAAGTCGAAGCTGTACGCGACCGGAGGATCGGCGCCCGCGCCGATCAATCTGCTGTCCTCCTCCTGCCCGGCGAACATCGTCCAGGGCAACAAGAGCGGCTGCGTCACCGAACTCCAGCGGCTGCTCCGCCACTACGGTTACTCGGTCGACGTGGACGGTGATTTCGGCCCGGCCACCGAAAGCGCGGTCCGCAGTTTCCAGTCCTCGCACGGTCTGTCGGTCGACGGCCAGGTCGGCCCGAACACCAAGGCCGAGCTCTACAACACCGACGAATCGCCCGCGACCGGAATCGACCTGCGGTCGGCGTCCTGTCCGGCGAACATCACGGAGGGCCAGAGCGGCGGTTGTGTCGCCACCCTTCAGGCCCTGCTCAACGGCAAGGGCCAGCACCTGGACGTGGACGGCGAGTTCGGTCCGCTGACCCTGGCGGCCGTGAAGTCCTTCCAGTCCGCGAGCGGCCTGTCCGTCGACGGCGAGGTCGGCCCGAACACCAAGGCCGCCCTGTACTCCAACATCGGCGGTGGCGGCGGCAGCGGCGCACCGGCGCCGATCAACCTGAACTCCGCCTCGTGCCCGTCGAACATCGTCAAGGGCCAGAAGAGCGGCTGCGTCACCGAGTTGCAGAGCCTGCTCAACCACCACGGCGCCGACCTGGCCGTGGACGGCGACTTCGGACCGATGACCGAAGCCGCGGTGCGCGACTTCCAGTCCGAGAAGGGCCTGTCGGTCGACGGCCAGGTGGGGCCGAACACCAAGGCGGCGCTGTACGGCGCGGTCACCCCGCCGACCACGCCCCCGCCCGGCGGCGGCTACAGCAAGATCTACGACGTCGCCGCGGCCGAGGTCGGCACGGTGGAGGGCAGCGCCCGGGCGAACAGCTACGGCGCGGCCGTGGGCCTGTCCCTGTCCACGAACAACTACGCCTGGTGCGCGACCTTCGTCAGCTGGGTGGCCCAGCAGACCGGTGCCACCTCCTACCGCAACAGCTATGTCTCGGGCTGGGTCAAGCAGGCGCGGGCCGGCAACTACCACCTGTCGGTGACGAACAGCCCGCAGCCCGGCGACATCGTGGCCTACGACTGGAACGGTGGCAGCGACTTCACCGGCGGCCACGAGCACATCGGCATCGTGCGCTCGTGGAGCGGCGGCTCCAGCTTCACCGCGGTCGAGGGCAACACCGGCAACCCCAACGGCGGCAAGGACGGCGTCTACGTCAAGAACCGCTCCACCGCGAGCGGCTACGACGTGGTCTTCATCCGCGTCCGCTGACCGGCCCCACCGGGCTGTTTCGCCTACGTGATCCGTCCGGCCGTCACGGCCGGACGGATCACCGTCGTCCCACGTCCGCGGCCCTCGCCCGCGCCGCGCCTGCGTACCCTGTTTTCGTGTCAGCCTCTCGTCTGCGTCGCGTCGCCGTCCTCGTCCTGGAGGGGGCGAAGCCGCTCGACGTCGGCATTCCCGCGCAGGTCTTCTCCACGCGGGCGAGCATGCCGTACGAAGTGCGGCTGTGCGGCGCGGCACCCGGTCTCGTGACCGGCGGCGACGGCCTCTCGTACCATGTCGCGCACGGTCTCGACGCGCTCACCTGGGCCGACATCGTGTTCATCCCCGGCTACCGCCACCCCGACCGCGACGACCCGCCGGGGGCCGTCGTCGACGCGCTGATCGCCGCCCACCGCCGCGGGGCGCGGCTGGCCGCCATCTCGACCGGCGCCTTCGCGCTCGCCGCGACGGGGCTGCTCGACGGCAGGCGGGCCACCACCCACTGGCACTACACCCGGGCCCTGATGGCCAGACACCCGCGGGTCCAGGTCGACGAGAACGTCCTCTTCGTCGACGAGGGCAGCGTACTGACGTCGGCAGGCGCCGCCTCCGGCATCGACCTGTGCCTGCACGTCCTGCGCGGCGATCTCGGGGTGGCCGCGTCGAACCACGCGGCCCGGCGCCTGGTCGCGGCCCCCTACCGCAGCGGCGGCCAGGCCCAGTACGTGCCGCGCAGCGTGCCCGAGCCGCACGGCGAGCGGTTCGCCGACACCCGCGCCTGGGCGCTGCACCGGCTGCACGAACCCCTCACCCTGGAGATCCTCGCGCGGCAGGCGGCGGTCTCGCCGCGCACGTTCTCCCGGCGCTTCGTGGAGGAGACCGGCTACACGCCGATGCAGTGGGTCATGCGGGCCCGTATCGACATGGCCCGCGAACTGCTCGAACGTTCACAGCGCGGGGTCGAGCAGATCGCCGCCGAGGTCGGCCTCGGCACCGGGGCCAATCTCCGGCTGCACTTCCACCGCATCCTCGGCACCACACCGACCGAGTACCGCCGCACCTTCGCCCAGGGCGAATAGCCCCGCCATCAGCCCCGCCACCTGCCGAGATCCACCGCTGCCCCGCCCTGGCACGACCCACGGGGAGATCATGGCGCGATCCTTTTGAACCGTGGCGATCCCGCCACTGTCCGCCGCCCGGGCGGCAGGCGAGTCTGGTGGCGAACCGAAGGGACACCACTCATGACTCGCATCGCCATCAACGGATTCGGCCGCATCGGACGCAATGTGCTGCGCGCACTGCTCGAACGCGACAGCGCCCTGGAGATCGTCGCCGTCAACGACCTCACGGAGCCCGAGACCCTTGCGCGACTGCTCGCCTACGACTCGACGGCCGGCCGGCTGGGCCGCCCGGTGACCGTCGAGGGGGACGTCCTCGTCGTGGACGGCCGACGCATCAAGGTGCTCGCCGAGCGCGAGCCGGCGCAACTGCCGTGGGCCGAGCTCGAGGTGGACATCGTCCTCGAGGCGACCGGCCGCTTCACCTCGGCCAAGGACGCCCGTGCCCACCTCGACGCGGGCGCGAAGAAGGTGCTCGTCAGCGCGCCGTCGGACGGCGCCGACGTCACCCTGGCGTACGGGGTCAACACCGACGCGTACGACCCGGCCGTCCACACGATCGTCTCGAACGCCTCCTGCACGACGAACGCGCTCGCGCCGTTGGCCGCGGTGCTCGACGAGCTCGCCGGGATCGAGCACGGCTTCATGACGACGGTGCACGCCTACACGCAGGAGCAGAACCTCCAGGACGGCCCGCACCGCGACGCCCGTCGGGCGCGGGCGGCCGGCGTCAACATCGTGCCGACCACGACGGGAGCGGCCAAGGCGATCGGCCTCGTGCTGCCCGGCCTGGACGGCAAGCTGTCGGGCGACTCGATCCGGGTGCCGATCCCGGTCGGCTCGATCGTCGAGCTGAACACGACCGTCGCGCGTGACGTCACCCGTGACGAGGTGCTGGCGGCGTACCGCACCGCCGCGGAAGGACCGCTCGCCGGCGTCCTGGAGTACTCGGACTTCCCGCTCGTGTCCGCCGACATCGTCGGCAACCCGGCCTCGTCCATCTTCGACTCGGCCCTCACCCGGGTCGACGGCCGCCATGTGAAGGTGGTCGCCTGGTACGACAACGAGTGGGGCTTCTCGAACCGCGTGATCGACTCGCTCGAACTCCTCGCCGGCTGACCGGACGGCAGCAGAGCGCGGGCACGCTATACTCGATCTTGAGCGCACCGCGAGATCGCAGTGAGATCGTCGTGACCGCGCAGTGCGTTGGTGGTCCAAGGAAAGACGCCCCACTTCCTGTGGGGAGATGCAGGTGCAAGGCCTGCCCGGCGCTCGAACAGACCCCGTCCCGGATGCTCCGGGGCGGGGTTCTTCGTGTGCGGTGCGCGCCGCCGCACCACTGGACGGCCCTGCGACGCGGTGGTTCGGCCAGCGCCGCCCGCTCGGCACCGCTACTGTCGACGCCATGGGCGGTGATCGCCGAGGGTGGCGCGCGTGTCTGCTCGGCGGAGCGGTGTTCGCCGTGTGCATGGCCGGCACCACACTGCCGACTCCGCTGTACGGCCTCTACCAGGACAAGTTCGGGTTCTCCGAGCTGACGGTCACCGTGGTGTACGCCGTCTACGCCTTCGGGGTCATCGGTGTGCTGCTGCTCGCGGGCAACGCCTCCGACGCCGTGGGCCGGCGTCCCGTGCTGCTGTGGGGCCTGGGATTCGCGGCGGCGAGCGCCGTCTGCTTCCTCGCCGCCACCGGACTGGGCTACCTCTACGCGGGGCGGCTGCTGTCCGGGCTGTCCGCCGGTCTGTTCACCGGGGCCGCCACGGTCTACGTGATGGAACTGGCCCCGGACGGCGGAACCTCCCGTGCGACGTTCGTGGCCACGGCCGCCAACATGGGCGGTCTCGGCTGCGGTCCCCTGCTCGCCGGAGTCCTCGCACAGTACGCGGCCTGGCCGCTGTACCTCCCGTTCGTCGTGCACCTCGCCCTGGTGGCCTGCTCGGCCGCGGTCCTGCTGTGGCTCCCGGAGACCGTGGGGGAGCGGCGGCCGCTGCGCACGGTACGACCGCAACGGCCCGGCGTTCCCGCACAGGTACGGCCGGTGTTCGGCCCGGCGGCCACCGCCTCCTTCGTGGGGTTCGCCCTGTTCGGAGTGTTCACGTCGGTCAGTCCGGCGTTCCTCGCCGAGTCCCTGGACGTGCGCGACCACGCGGTCAGCGGGCTGGTCGTGGCGCTCGCCTTCTTCGCCTCGACGGCCGGACAACTCGCCGCCGGCCGGGTCGGGGTGGGCCGGTCGCTGCCCCTGGGGTGCGCCGGACTGCTCGCCGGGCTCGCGTTGCTGGCGGGCGCGCTGAGCTGGGACCTGCTGGCGCTGGTGGTGCTGAGCGCGGTCGTCGGCGGATTCGGGCAGGGCCTGGCGTTCCGCGGGGCGCTGTCGGCGGTGGCCGAGGCGTCTCCCGCGGACCGGCGCGCGGCCGTGGTCTCGACCCTGTTCGTGGTGGCGTACGCGGGCATCTCGGTGCCGGTGATCGGGGTGGGGGTGCTGTCGGGTCCGATCGGACTGGAGGGCGCCGGCCTGGTGTTCATCGTGTGCATGGCCGTGCTGGTGTCGACGGCGGGTGTCTATGTGCTCAGACGACCGGTCCCGGCCCGGACCTGAGCGCGCGGCGGACGGGACCGGACGGCTCCGGTGACCGGCGTCGCGCGAGCCGTCGGCTCCGCGGCCGCCCGGGTCGGGCTTCGAATGGCCCGATCGGTCCCGCGCGGGCACCCTGGAGAGATGAAGCCCGAGGCACCCGCCACGGCAGGGGGTGCGGTCGCCGGATTCCTCGGTAATCCCGTCGTCGGCATGGCGCCGTGGATCATCTTCTCGCTGCTGGTCGGACCCGGCAGGTTCGAGATCGCGGTCGTGCTCGCCCTGGCGGCGACGGTCGTCCTGGTCGCGGCCGGCCGGATCGTGAACCGGGGCAGCTCCTGGAAACTGCTGGAGCTCGCCGACATCGCCTTCTTCACCGCCCTGGCCGTCGTCGGCGCCCTCGCGAGCGACGGCACCCAGCGCTGGCTGGAGACATACGCCGGTGAGGTCTCCAACATCGCCCTCTGCCTGATCGCCTTCGGGTCCATGGCGTTCGGGACGCCGTTCACCCTCCAGTACGCGCGCGAGCAGGTGGACCCGGAGTACTGGCACACGCCCACGTTCCTGCGCACCAACTACCTCATCACCGGGGCATGGGGAGTGGCGTTCCTGGTCGCCGCGCTCGCGGGCGCCTACGGCGACCTGGTCCAGCACGATCCGGACAACCTCTGGACCGGATGGATCATCCAGATCCTGGCCATCGTGGCGGCCCTGCGCTTCACCGCCTGGTACCCGGACGTCGCACGGGCGCGCGCCCGGCGCGCGGCGGGCCTTCCGGGGCCGGAGCCGCCGCGGCTGAGCGTGATGTTCCTGCCCCTGGCAGGGCTGCTGGTGCCGATCGGGATCGCGGTCCTGATCTTCGACGACGCGTGGTGGCTGGGCGTGGCACTGATCGTGGCCGGCGTCCTGCTCACCAAGGTCCTGACCGCACGCGACGCCGCGTGACCGGCGTCGTTGTCAGTGGTGCCTTCTAGTCTGCGTTCATGACCACCATGGAGTCCGGCATGGAGTCCGGAGGCTGTTCGGACGAGGTGCTCGTGGAGTGCCTCGCGGCGATCGACGAGCTGCTCGTACGGCCGTTCCCCCCGACCAGCTTCGACGACGCCATCCAGAGCGGCGGCCCCAACCATCATGTGCGCGTGCTGCGGGCCAGCCACGACTTCTGGGAGGACATCGGCGGCGAGGCCTGGCACCGGGCGGACGCGGAGCTGCGGGCCTGCCTCGACGCGTTGGGCGCGGAGTTCACCGCACGCTGGGGCGATCCGTTCGACGTCGACCTGTGGTCGTATCTGATAGCCGGTTCCGAGGGGGCGGAGGTGCCCGATCCGCTCGACCTGCTCAGCCAGCTGGCCGTGAGCATGCGGGTCTGGTCGCTCGCGGACCGCGGCCGCTGGCTCGGGCTCACCGTCGGGCAGGGCGACACGGAACTGCCGCTCGAACTGCTGGCGGTGGTCGGCCGTACCCCCGTGCCCGCGCCGAGCGTGCCCGGGGGCGCCTGAGCGGAGCCGGACCGTCACCGCCGCCCTCGCCGAGGGTGCGCACCGGGGGTCCGGCCGGGGCGCCGCGCGTGGCGGGCGCGCGCCCCGGCCGGCGCGGTCAGGACAGGTCCGTCTGGAGGTAGGGGACCAGCCGGACGGGGCCGCTCAGACCGTGGTCCTGGCGGGCGACGGCGCCGAACACCGCGGGCTGCGCCACCCGGAGACGGTTGATCAGCGGCGTCGCGACCTCCACCTCGATCCGGTTGGTGCCCGGCCGCAGCAGACCGGGGCCGAGGTCGACGACGGGGTTGAGCCGGCTGACGGCCGGCAGCCGGGTGCCGTTGACGGTGACCCGGCAGGTGTCGCTGACCTGCCCCAGCTCCAGCCGGGCACCGTGCGCGGGGGTCCAGCCGGCGGGCAGTTCGACCGTGGTGCGGTAGTGGCCGATGCCCGCGCTGTCGGCGAGTTCGGGGATCTTCGACCACGGCAGGAGCGTGTCGAGGGTGACCGAGACGCCGACGACCTCGGTGCGGGTCGCGGTGGAGCCGGGACGCCAGTCCTCGACGTCCAGTTGCCACCGGGCGGGGACGACGGCATCCGGCAGGGCCGGGACCGTCGTGGTGAAGGTCCGGCCCCGGTCCGGCCGGGTGGTGTAGGTGCCGGCCGTGGTCGCCCGTACGGCCAGCCCCTTCTCGGTGAACAGGACGCTGTCGGCGTCGGTGGTGACGACGTGCGGCCGGGCGCCGTGCCGGTCGCCGAAGAGTCCCGGACGGCCCAGCGCGATGATCGTCGACTCACCCGGCTGGAGCTTGATCCGTACGGTGAAGTCGTCGCCGTCGCGCGTGTACCGGGCGAGCCGGACGGCGTCCCCCGTCCAGGGGTCGAGGAGGTAGGGGACGGTCTCGCCCTGACCGTCGCGGCGCAGGGTGACCTCGTGGTCGATGGCGGCGACGGCCGGCTTGACCGTCTCGGCGTGCTTGCCGTTGCAGAAGTAGTAGTAGTCCGCCTCCTTCGTCGAGCGACGGGCGTTCAGCAGGGTGGACGCGGTGGCGTAGCGGGCGTCGGGGGTGACGCCGAGCTCGGCCAGGGCGTTCCCGACGAGCGCCTTGTCGGTGACGCGCACGACGTTCGGCAGGGCGAGCAGCCGGTCGAGGGTGGCCCGCAGCCGGTCCGTTTCCCCGTCGGCCGGGACGCCCGGGGTCAGGCCCTGGTCGAAGGCACCGAGCAGCACGACCGGCAGTCCGGCCCGGGCCAGCGTGAGGATCTTGCCCGCGTCGTCGATCGACAGGGTGGGCGTGGAGCCGTAGAAGAAGTCGCCCTCGACGAACAGGGCCTTGTAGGCGGGGCCGTCGGGTGCCAGCCGGCCCTGCCTGACGGTGGCGCTGGGCAGGTCGAGCAGCGGGCCGCTGAGGAACTGGTGGGTCCAGCCGAGCGTGATGCCGGTCGCGGTGAACCAGGACGCGCCGATCCCGGTGGCGGTGTACCCGGTCTGCCGGAAGACGGCCACGTCGGCGCCGGCGGTGCCGGTCTGGAGGACGCGGTGCACACGGCCGAGGTAGCCGGAGATGTCCGCGATGTGCGTCCAGGTGGGCTGGCGGGGACCCCACGACTCGCCGTAGCCGGCCGCGCCGTTGTACGGGCTGAAGGCGGCGAAGCCGGGCCAGGCCACCCCGGGTGCGGTGGCGTAGGAGAAGCCGTGCAGGTTGGTCTGGTTGACGCCGGCCGCGTACGCGCCGCCCATGGTGCGCAGGAACCGGTCCCAGGTGGTGCTGTACGCGGACCCGTTGTAGGCGCCCGCCTCGCAGGACAGCACGGTGTGGCCGGCCATGTCGCGGCCGCCCGCCAGACAGCGGTAGTCGTCGAGGTTCTTGAAGCCGAGGGACTCTCCCTCGGGGATGTCGAGCAGGGCCGCCGAGGCGATCGCGTCCGTCTGGAGGCCGTACGGCTGGGAGCGCAGCCCCATGCCGAGCGAGTGCGCCCAGTCCCGCAGGGCGGTGATGTGGTGACGGTTGAACAGCGCGGAGACGGTGCCCCAGAAGTCGTGCCGGATCTGCCGGGTCACCTGGGCCTCGAACGCGAAGACCTGGTTGCTCTTGTCCAGCACGAGCGCGGGCAGGTAGGGCAGCAGCGGCCGCCCGGTCTGCTCCTCGAAGGCCTCCGGAAGCCCGGTCGTCCAGACCAGCCCGTCCGTCTCCATCTCCACGGAGTCCTCGAAGAAGGTCCCGCCCGCGGCCCGCAGCAGCCGCCGCAGTTCGGCGTTCAGGATCTTCTGGTCCCAGTGGTCGGTGACCGCTCGGGTGCCCGCGGCGCTGAAGTGGTCGACGACGTACGCGGCGGGGGAGGTGTGCGGCCCCGACTCGGGCTGCTGGGCCGAACCGCGCTGCCAGTACGAGATCAGCTCCCAGGCGCCGTCCGCCGGCGCCGTCCAGGACAGCGTGCCGTCGGTGACCAGCGCCGTCAGGTCCCGGACGCTGTCCAGGTCGAGGCCGGTCTCCTTGCGGGTGGAGTTCGTGGTGTTCACCCGGGCGGCCTGGACGGCCACGAGCCGCTGCCGGGCGACCCCGCTCTCGGCGGCGCGCACGGACGCGGGCACCGGGCCTTGATACGTTTCACCGGCGCCCAACGAGACTCGTCCGTAGGCGAGTTCCTGCGCGGCCACCGCGTCGTCGGGGACGACGCCGGGGACCGCGACGGGCCAACTCGGGCCGAGCGTCAGGTCGATGGTCACCCCGCGCCGGACGGCTCTGTCCAAGGCCGCCGTCACGCCCTCCTGCCAGGGCTTGCTGCCCCAGCCGTGGTAGGCGGTGTCCAGCACCGACTTGTCCTTGATGCTGTGATGGACACCGGCGATCTCCATGCCGCCGAAACCGGCGTCGGCGATCTGGTCGATCTCGCGGGCGACCTCGTCCGGGTCCACCAGCCCGTCCGGCCACCACCAGCGGAACCTGGGGCGCACGGAGCGCGGGGGATTCGCGAACCAGTCGGCGTCCGGGGCCGGTCCCGCGGCCGCCGTCGCCGCGGCGGCCGGAAGGGCGACCGCCACACCCGGCAGCGCGCTCAGGACCGTCGCTCCGATGCCTGCCGCGAGGGCCACACGCCGGGAAATTCCGCCGGGCCGCGGCGTCTCTTCAATCATGGTGCGCCTCAAAGTAGGAGAAGAAAATGGGGAATCAAACGACTGAATCGTTTCAATTCAGGCCGACGCCGGAACGCTAAGCCTGTGCTTCGTCGAAGGTCAAGGGATCGGCAACGATCGGGTGCGAGCGGGGACCGGGGGAGGGTGCCGCCGGACCGGTCGTCGGACGCGTCGTCAGGCGCGCTGCCGGACGCATCGTCAGACGCGTTGCCGGACGGGGCGCGAGCACGGGCGCGACACCGGGCCCGGACTGCGGATAACGTGCCGGTCATGTCCGCACACGTCCCCTCCGCGCCCCCGACCGGCGCTCCCCGCAGAGCCCGTGAACTCGGCATCGTCGTGGGCGATCTGCCGACCGGGCGGTACAACGCGCTGACGGACGTGCCCGGCATCCGCGTCGGACACACCACGCTGGTGGATCCGCCCCGGGTGCACAGCGGTGTCACGGCGATCGTGCCCGACGGCGTGGGTCCCGAACGGCCGCTGCCCGCCGGGGTGTTCGCGGGCAACGGCTACGGCAAGCTGCTGGGCACGACCCAGATCGCCGAACTCGGCGCGATCGAGACCCCGGTGCTGCTCACCTCGACCCTGTCCGCCTTCCGGGCCGCGGACGCCCTGGTCGGCTGGATGCTGGAGCGGCCCGAGGGCGCGGGCGCGCGGAGCCTGAACCCGGTGGTGGGCGAGTGCAACGACGGACTCCTGTCCGACATCCGGTCGCGTCCGGTGCGCGAGGAGCACGTCCGGGCCGCGCTGGACGGCGCGTCGGACGGACCGGTCGCCGAGGGGTGCGTGGGGGCGGGCACCGGGCTGACCGCCCTCGGCTTCAAGGCGGGCATCGGCACCTCGTCACGGCGGGTGCGGCCGGCCGGCCACGAGGCGGTCCTAGGGGTCCTCGTGCAGGCCAACTTCGGTGGCACGCTGCGGGTCCTGGGGCGCACCGTCACCCCCGCCGACGTCGGGATCCCCGCCGTGGACCCCGGCGCCCAGGACGGTTCCTGCATGGTCGTGGTCGCCACCGACGCGCCCCTGGACGCCCGGCAGTTGACCCGGCTGGCCCGCCGCGCCGTCTTCGGGCCCGCCAGGGTGGGAGCCTCGTACGGTCATGGCAGCGGCGACTACGGTCTGGCCTTCGGCACCCACCCGCCGGGCGCGCCCGCGGGGCCCGCCGTGCTGTCCGATCGCGACCTCGACCCGCTGTTCGCCGCCGTCCTCGACGCCGTGGAGGAGGCCGTCCTCGACTCGCTGCTGACCGCCACCACGACCACGGGACCGTACGGGGACACCCGTCATCCGGTGCCCGCGGCTCCGTTGCTCGCCCTGCTGGGGTCGGCGGTCGTCTGAAGGCCGAGGAGCTGGCGGGTGTGGCCGGGCACGTGGTTCTCGGCGAGGCCCTCGATCAGGCCCGCCAGCGGGACCGGCTGGTCCAGCACGAGGGTGTCGCCGGACATGAGGAAGGCGGGCACCAGCACCGAGGCGGCTCCGGCGTCGAGCCGGTCGGCGATGTCGCACAGCAGTCCCGCCTGGCTGCGGACACGGTCGATCAGCTCCTCCCGGCCGGCGTGCTCGGCGATGATCCGGCCGAGGTTCCAGGTGTCGAGGCAGACCCGGTTGTCGAAGACGGGCCGCGCGCCCGCGACGACGCCCAGCGCGACCGCTGCGACCGAGGCGTCGACGCTGAGGAGATGGGCCAGGATCTGGTCGGCGTTCCAGCCGCCGTCCGCCGCCTCGCCGAGGCCGGGTCCGGCCGCCACGTCGAGCAGCCGGTCGTAGGCGTCGCGCAGTGCTGTCGTGTCCACGGGATCACTTCCCTTCGGTCGGGCCGGGGCGGCCCTGTTCCTGTTCGGCGGCCTCGGTGACCTCCGCGGCCTCGGCGGCGTCCTTGATGGCGGCCAGCCGCCGGTCCCAATCGGCCGCGAGCGAGGCCATCCACCGTGCCGTCGCGTCCAGTGCGTCGGGTCGTACCGCGTAGCGCACCTCGCGTCCGGCCCGGCCGCCGCGCACCAGCCCGGCGGCGTCCAGCACGGCGAGGTGCTTGACCACGGCCTGGCGCGAGACGGGGAGGTGCTCGGCGAGCGAGGTGGCGCTGGCCTGGCCCCGGGCGGCGAGCAGTTCGAGCAGTCGGCGCCGGGTCGGGTCGGCCAGCGCGGCGAGGACACCGTCGACGGTGTCCGGGGTGCCGTCGGCGCCGGGACGCTCCGGTGTCACGCGGAGGGCTGTTCGGCGCGCGCCTTCAGCGCGTCGAGCTCCACCGGCCAGCCCGCGGTGTGGTCCTTGAGGTTCTGGGCGCGCAGCTCCTCGGATCCGGCCAGGGACGCGAATCCGCTCTCGACCACGCGCAGCCGCGTCCCGTCGCCCTCCGGGGTGAGGGTGAACTCCACCAGGGTGCTGTTGTCGTCGCGCAGTTCCTCGCCCGGGAAGGCGCTGGTCCAGCGGTACGCCAGGTACGTCGGCGGCTCCACCTTCTCCACCCGTACCGGGAAGTCGCCGTGCTCGGGGTTCTTCGCCACCATCGACTCGCCCTCCTTGGCCACGGTGCCGGGCAGGCTCGCCTTGTCGGCCACCCAGAAGCCGGGCTGGGCCACCAGCGACCAGACGCGCTCCAGCGGCGCGGCGATCAGGGTCTCGCGTTCGATCCGGTCCTCGCTCATCAGGGACTCCTCTGTCGTCACCGTCCATGCGTGCAACTCCAGGGTTGCACATTGATTCCAGACGTGCAACCGAATGGTTGCTCCTGGAGTCGGGCGGAGACCGGCGCGCGGTCCGCGGGGGCATTCACGGCCGGGTTCGGGGAAGACGCCAGGACGCGGGCTCGGCGCGGGCGCAGCCGCCGAAGGCCGACGGAACCATCGAAGAGGGAGTCACAGTGACCACGTACGTCATCACCGTCCCCGGCACGTTCCTGCGAACGGTCCCCCACGGCCTGCGCTCGGGCATCGAGCGCAGGCTTCGGCCCCGCGACCCCAGGAACACGGATCTCGGGGAGAACGAGGAGCTGAGCCTGCTGACGGTGGACGAGGGCGGCATGTTCGCCGCCCGGGTCGAGGTCGACGCCGCCGACAGCGCGGGCGCCGAGGCCGAGGCGGTCCGGGTGGTCGCAGGGGCCCTGCGGGACTGCGGCCTGGCCGAGGAGGACGCGCCGCTGGGCGAGGCGATCGTGACGGGCATCGACAGCGGGCTGTGAGGCGCCCGGCCGTCGGGGCCGGGACCGTCTGCGTCGAAGCTCGGCCGTCGGGGCCGGGACCGCCTGCGTCGGAGCTCGGCCGTCCGGGTCTCGGGCCGTCAGGCGCACTCGTACGTGAAGTACGTGGTCGCCGACGGGCCGCGGCCCGACGCGCCGCCGGGGGAGAGGACCCGGAGTTCCGCCGCCGCCCGGTAGGCGCCGGGCCCCTGGAACGACCAGCGCAGACGCACCCGCGCGCGGTTCTGCCCCGAGGGCACCGTCTCGTGCAGGACGTCCGAGCTCGTGCCGTCGTTGCGCACCCAGCGGTAGGACAGGGTGCCCGGCCGTCCGTTGGTGGTGATCACCCCCACGATGTCCATCGTCCCGTCGCACCCGACGGTCGACGTGCGGGTGGTGACGCTCACCCGTTCCGGCGCCACGCCCGGTCCCGAACGCTGCCAGGCCAGGAACGCGATCGCCGCGATCAGCACCAGCGCGGGCAGGGCATGGCGGCGCGGGTCCCGTCGCGCCCGGGCGGGGGTCGGCTCGACGACCGGCAGGGTCGGGGAGGAGCCGGAGGGGCGCCGGGCCGTCGCGAGGGTCACGCCCGGGCCGAAGCGCAGGACCGTTCCCTCCACGCGATCTGGGGCCGTCCGGTGCGCGGGCGTGGTCGGGACGGTCGCGTCGTCGAGGAGCGTGCCGTCCGCCGCGGGTCGCTGGATCCAGTGGCTGCCCAGTTCGGTCGCGCTGTACTCGGCCGGTGCGCCCGGTCCGCCGCGCTCGTCCGGCCGGCCCGGCGCGCCCGGTGGGCCTGGCG
>NZ_VJZD01000161.1 GCF_009377175.1 Streptomyces adustus | reverse complement strand
GGCCCTTCCAGGGGGTCAGGCGGGGGCGGAGCCGTCCGCAGGGTCCCCGTGCCAGGTCGCCCACAGCGCCGCGTACGCCCCGCCCGCCGCCACCAGTTCGTCGTGGGTGCCGAGTTCGGCGAGGCGGCCGTCCTCCATCACCGCCACCCGGTCGGCGTCGTGCGCGGTGTGCAGCCGGTGCGCGATGGCGATGACCGTACGGCCGCGCAGCACCGCGGCCAGGGCCCGCTCGGTGTGCCGGGCGGTCGCCGGGTCCAGCAACGCGGTGGCCTCGTCGAGGATGAGCGTGTGCGGATCGGCCAGCACCACCCGCGCCAGGGCGAGTTGCTGCGCCTGGGAGCCGTCGGTGCCCAGGCCGCCCTCGCCGAGCTCGGTGTCCAGCCCGTCGGGCAGGGCGCGCACCCAGGCCTCGGCGCCGACCGTCGCCAGCGCCGCCCACAACTGCGCGTCCCCGGCGGACGGTTCGGCGATCCGCAGGTTGTCGCGGACCGTGCCGAGGAAGACATGGTGCTCCTGGGTGACGAGCACGACCTGGCGGCGCAGCCGCTCCGGCCCGAGCTCCGCGACCGGCACCCCGCCCACCGTCACCGCACCGGCGCTCGGCGCGTCGACGCCCGCCAGCAGCCGGCTCAGCGTGGTCTTGCCGGCGCCGGACGGACCGACCACCGCCAGCCGTTCCCCGGGCCGCACGGTCAGGTCGACGCCGCGCAGCACCTCGCCGCCGCGGTCGTAGGCGTACCGCACCCCGGTCACGTCGATACGGTCGTCCGAGGGCAGCACGTACCGCCCGGCCGCGTCCGGGCGCGCGGCCCGCGCCAGCCCCTCCACCCGCGCGAACGACGCCCCGCTGCTCTGGAGCATCTCCACCCGCATGAGGACCTCGTCCAGCGGCGTGCCGAGCTGCTTCAGATACAGCGCGCCCGCCACCACCGCGCCCAGGCTCATCCCGCCGTGGCCGTGCAGCAGGCCGCCGACCAGCAGCACCCCGGCCACCGGCAGTACGTACGACGTCTCCACCGCCGGGAAGAACACCGTCCGCAGGAACAGCGTGTACAGCCGTCTGCGCCGGGACACCTCCAGCGCCTCGCGGCTCGCCGCGATCCGTCGCTCGCCGAGATGGAACGCCTCGACGGTACGCGCCCCGGACGCGGTCGCCCCGAGGATCTCGGCGACCTGCGAACCGGCCGCGCCCTCCGCCAGATAGCCCTGCCGGGCCCGGCGCAGATACCAGCGCAGCGCCACCCCGATCGGGGCCAGGCAGGCCACTCCGACCAGGCCGAGCAGCGGGTCGAGCGCGAAGACGGCGCCCAGCAGGAACAGCGCCTGCACGGAGTTGATCAGCAGCTCGGGCCCGGCGTCGCGCAGGGTGGTGCCGACGGTCGTCACGTCCGCCGTGCCGCGCGCCGTCAGATCGCCGGTGCCGGCCCGCTCCACCACGGACGCGGGCAGCGAAAGCGCCCGGTCGACGAACTCCTCGCGCACCCGCGCCAGCGTCCGCTCCCCGAAGCGGTGCCCCGCGTACCGGGCCCAGCGCGCCAGCAGCAGCTGCCCGAGCGCGCACAGCACGATGCCGGCCGCGAGCCGGTCCACCGCCGCGACCCCGCCCCCGGTCCGCACCGTGTCGATGATCCGCCCCAGCAGCCAGGGCCCGGCCAGCCCGGCCCCCGCAGCCGCCGCGTTCAGCACCAGTACGGCCCAGAACCCGCGCCCGTCGGCCCGCACCAGCCGCACCGCCGCCCGCCGCACCTCGGCGGGTCCGGCGACGGGGAGCTGCCCTCGGCTCATGCCACGACCTCCTCGGCACCGGCACCGGCACCGGCACTGGCACCGGCACCGGCACCCGTCCCGCTGTCCGCACTCATCCTGGTGTCCGGGTCCGGGGCCGGGTCCGTGCCGGCCGCGACCGGCTCGGCGCCCCGGGCGACCAGGGCTCGGTATTCCGGCTCCTGGGCCAGCAGCCGGCGGTGCGTGCCCGTCGCGGCGACCTTGCCGTCCACCACGAAGTGCACGGTGTCGGCGTGGTCGAGGACCAGCGGGGAGGTGCTGGTCAGCACGGTGGTGCGGCCGCTGCGGGCCGGCCGCAGCCGGGCCGCCACCGCCGCCTCGGTGTGCGCGTCGAGCGCCGACGTCGGCTCCACCGCCAGCAGTACCTCGGGGTCGGCCAGCAGCGCCCGCACCAGCCGCACCCGCTGCCGCTGTCCGCCGGACAGATTGCGGGCCCGCGCGTCGATCGCCGAGTCGAGCCCGTCCGGCAGGCCCTGCACGATGTCGTCGGCCACCGCCGAGTGCACCGCCCGCCAGATGTTCCGCTCGGCCGGCTCCCGGCGGCCGCCGACCAGCTCCCGCAGCATGCCCGCGAACAGGTCGGCGTCGTGGTCGGCGACCAGGATCCGCGCCCGGACCTGCGCCAGCGGGATCTCGTCCAGACGGATCTCCCCCCAGGTGGCCGCCGACGGCGCGTACCGGCCGAGCCGGTCGAGCACGGCCGCCGTGTCCGCGGGCCGCGCCCCGGCCAGCGCGGTCAGCCGCCCCGGTGTCACCCGCACCCCGGACTCCGGGTCGTACAGCACCGCCGGTTCGGCCGGGGCGGCACACGTCCCGTCGTCCGGCTCGGGCTCCAGCCGCAGCAGCCCCACCACCCGCCGGGCGGCCACCACGCCCCGGGCGAGCTGGTGGCCGAACTCGACCAGGAACGCCACCGGGCCCACCAGGACCGCGACATAGCCGTACACCGCCACCAGTTCGCCCACGGTGATCTCACCCTGGGCGGCCGACCGGGCCGCGAGCCAGGTCACCACGCCGAGGAACAGCGTCGGCAGCCCGACCCCGAGCGCCTGCATCCAGCTCGTCACCGCGCCGACCCGGTAGCCCTGCTCGCGCAGCCGCCGCGAGTCCCGGCGGAAGGTGTCCGCGAACAGCTCCTTGCCGCCCAGGCCGTTGAGTACCCGCAGGCCGCCCGCCAGATCGCCGATGCGCGCGGTCAGCACGCCCTGCCGCTCCCGGTACTCCGACTCCGCGCCCTGCAACCGCCCCAGCAGCGGCCCCACCAGTACGACGATCACCGGCACCCCGAGCAGCACCACCACGGCCAGCCGCGCCGAGACCGACAGCAGCAGCCCGGCGACCACGGTGTAGGCGACGAGCGCGCCGACCCCGGGCCCGACCACCGTGAGGGACGTGCTGATCGTCTGCACGTCGCCCACGCCGATCGTGACCACCTCACCGGCCCCGGTCCGGCGCGCCAGCGAGGCCCCCAGCCGCACCGTGTGCCCGACGACCACCTTGACCGTGCGGAAGTTGGCGTCCATCCGCACCCGGGTCATCGTGCGGTGCCGCATGATGCCCAGCCAGGCGTTGAACGCGCCGACCGCGAACAGCGCGGCCGTCCACCCGGCGAGCGCGCCCGGATCGCCCGGCTGGAGACCGTCGTCGATCGCCCGGGACATCAGATACGGCGTCGCCGCCCCGAGCACCATCCAGACACTGGCGATCACCGCCCCGGCGACGGACCGCCAGGGCTGCCGGGTCACCAGCCACCACAGATAGCGCCAGCCGCCGCGGCTGTCGGGCGTGCCGGGGTCCTCGTACGCGTCGATCACTGCCGGGTCCCCCGCTCAGACCAGACTGTCCCGCCAGGCCCGGTGCAGGTCGGAGAACCTGCCCGTGCCCGCGGTCAGTTCGGCCGGGCTGCCGTCCTCCACGATCCGTCCGTGCTCCATGACCAGCACCCGGTCGGCGATCTCGACGGTCGACAGCCGGTGCGCGATCACCACCGCGGTACGGCCGCGCAGCACCGTCGTCATCGCCTGCTGCACCGCCCGCTCGCCGGGGATGTCCAGCGAGCTGGTCGCCTCGTCCAGGATCAGCACCGCCGGGTCGGCGAGCAACGCCCGGGCGAAGGCCACGAGTTGCCGCTGGCCGGCGGAGATCCGCCCGCCCCGCTTGCGGACGTCCGTGTCGTAGCCGTCCGGCAGGGCACTGATGAACTCGTGCGCGCCGATCGCCTTCGCCGCCCGCTCGATCTCCTCCCGGCTCGCGTCCGGACGGCCGATCGCGATGTTCTCGGCGACCGTGCCGGAGAACAGGAACGCCTCCTGCGTCACCATGACCACCCCGCGCCGCAGTTCGGGCAGCGCGAGGTCGCGCAGGTCGACGCCGTCCAGCGTGACGCGGCCCGCGGTGGGGTCGTAGAAGCGGGCCAGCAGCTTGGCCAGCGTGGACTTGCCGGCGCCGGTTGAGCCGACCACCGCGACCGTCTGCCCGGCCGGCAGGGTCAGGTCGAAGCGGGGCAGGATCTCGCCGCCGGTGCGGTAGGCGAACCGGACGGCGTCGAAGACGACCGTGCGGCCCGGGTGGGCGCCCTCGCGCGCGGGCAGCTCCCGGGGCTTCACGGCCTCGGGCACGGACGGCGTCTGCGCCAGCAGACCCGCGATCTTCTCCAGCGAGGCGGCCGCCGACTGGTAGGAGTTGAGGAACATGCCGAGCCGGTCGATGGGGTCGTACAGCCGCCGCAGATACAGCACCGCCGCCGCCAGCACGCCCAGCGCCAGCGAGTCGTCCGCCACCCGCCAGGCCCCCCACAGCACGGTCAGGGCCAGGGCGGTGCCGGACACCAGCCGGGACCCGACGACATAGCGGGCCATCTCCAGCAGCGCGTCGCCGTTGGTGCGCTCGTGCCGCCCGTTGAGGACGGCGAACTCGGCGTCGTTGGCGGCCTCGCGGCGGAAGGAGCGCACCGGCCGGATGCCGTTCATCGTCTCCACGAACTTCACGATCACCCCCGCGATCGCCGTGGACCGCTCCCGGTACACCTCGCCCGCGCGCCGCTGGTACAGCCGTACGAGCAGGTACAGCGGCACGGCCGAGGCCATCGCGACCGCGCCGATGCCCAGGTCCAGCCAGAGCAGCATCGCCGCGATGTACACGAACGACAGCAGGACCGTCACCAGCTCCTGCAAGCCCTCGTTGAGCAGCTCGCGCAGCGACTCGACGTCCGTCGTGGAGCGGGAGATCAGCCGGCCCGAGGTGTAGCGCTCGTGGAAGTCCACGCTGAGCGCCTGGGCGTGGCGGAAGATCCGGCCGCGCAGATCGAGCAGGACGTCCTGGTTCACCCGGGCGGAGACCACGGTGAACGCGTACTGCATCCCGCCCGACACCAGCGCGCACAGCAGATAGGCGACGGCCACCGCGATCAGCGGACCGCGGTCGCCGCCGCGCAGCGCCGGCACGGCCCGGTCGATGGCGTACGCCACCAGCAGCGGCCCCGTCTGCACCGCCGCCTGCTGGAGCAGCAGCAGGGTCGTGGTGAGCACCACCCGCCCCTTCATCGGGGCGAGCAGGGAGCGCAGCAGCGCGGCCGTGGCACCGGGCGGGGTGGGCAGTACGTCGCGGTCGAAGGGGTCGGCGGCCTGCTCGGGGCGCTCCGGTTCGTCCTCCCCCTCGGTGACGGCGGCGGACGTCGTGGCGGCGGTCATCGGTCGCCCTCCTCGTGGCCGGACGGGTCTGCGGGATCGTCCCCGGACATCAGCCGGGCGTACTCCGTGCTGGTGCGCAGCAGTTCCTGGTGGGTGCCGACGGCCTGGATGCGCCCGTCGGCGAGCAGGGCGACCCGGTCGGCGAGCAGGACCGTGGACGGCCGGTGGGCGACGATCAGGGCCGTGGTGTCCACGAGCACCCGGCGCAGGGCGGCCTCGACGGCGGCCTCCGTGTGCACGTCCAGGGCCGACAGCGGGTCGTCGAGCACCAGGAACCGCGGCCGGCCGACCACCGCGCGCGCCAGCGCGAGGCGCTGCCGCTGGCCGCCGGACAGGCTCAGGCCCTGCTCGCCGACCTGGGTCAGCGTCCCCTGCGGCAGCGCGTGCACGAAGTCGGCCGCCTGGGCGACGGCCAGGGCCCGCTCCAGCTCCGGCGGCCCGGCGTCGCCGTCGGCGCCCATCAGGACGTTGTCCCCGACGCTCGCCGAGAACAGCGTGGGCTCCTCGAAGGCGACCGCGACCTTGGTGCGCAGCTCCTCGCGGGGCATCGCGGCGATGTCCTCGCCGTCCAGGGTGATCCGCCCGGACGTCACCTCGTGCAGCCGGGGGACGAGCGCGGTGAGGGTGGTCTTCCCGCTTCCGGTGGCCCCGACCAGGGCCATCGACTCACCGGGGCGGACATGCAGTTCGATGTGGTCGAGCAGCGGCGGGGAGTCCGGCGGGGCGTCCGGATAGCGGAACCGGACGCCGTGGAAGCGCAGCCCGCCGTCCTCGGCGGGTGAGCCGTTCGCGGTGGGCGAGGCGTCCCCGGCGGGCGGGGCGTCCGGGGCGGTCGACTCCGGCGGTGCGTCCATCACCTCGAAGAAGCGCTCGGTCGCCGTCGATGCCTCCTGGCTCATCGCCAGCAGGAAGCCGATGGACTCCACCGGCCAGCGCAGTGCCAGCGCCGTCGACAGGAAGGCCACCAGCGTGCCCGCCGACAGCGTGCCGTCCGCCACCTGCATCGCCCCGACCACCAGGGCCGCACCGATGGCCAGTTCCGGCAGTGTCACGATCACCGCCCAGATCGCCGCCAGCAGCCGCGCCTTGCGCAGTTCCGTGCCCCGCAGCGTCCGCGCCAGCTCACGGAACGCCCGCGCCTGACTGCGGTGGCGTCCGAAGCCCTTGACGATGCGGATGCCGAGCACGCTCTCCTCGACCACCGTGGTCAGATCGCCGACCTGGTCCTGGGCGAGGCGCGCCGCGTGCGCGTACCGCTCCTCGAAGACCACGCACATGACCACCAGGGGCACCGTCGGGCCCAGGATCACCAGGCCCAGCGTCCAGTCCTGGAGCAGCATGATGACCACGCCGATGACAATGGTCACCCCGTTGACCAGCAGGAACGTCAGCGGGAAGGCGAGGAACATCCGGACCAGCATCAGGTCGGTGGTCGCCCGTGACAGCAGCTGTCCGGAGGCCCACCGGTCGTGGAAGGCCACCGGCAGCCGCTGGAGGTGCCGGTACAGCCGCGCCCGCATCGACGCCTCGACATGCGACAGCGGACGCGCCACCAGCCAGCGCCGCAGCCCGAACAGCAGCGCCTCGGCGACCCCGAGCAGCAGCAGGTACAGCGCGCCCCGCCACACGCCCGCGGAGTCCCGGTCGGCGATCGGACCGTCGACCATCCACTTCAGTACGAGCGGTATCACCAGCCCCACGCAGGAGGCGACGATCGCGACGAAAGCGGCGGTGAACAGTCTCGCCCGCACCGGGCGCACATACGGCCACAGCCGTAGCAGGGTGCGCACGGCGGAGCGGTTCTCGGCGGCGGCAGGTGTAGTGGACATCAGGAGCGAGCCTACGGTTCGCCACTGACATCGCCCACCGAGTTTTGGCCGGACCCGGCTCGGGCGAAGGTCCTACGACCTGCGTGTTCGAGAGGTCGTACGGCGGCATCATCCGATCGGCCGATGCCCGTTCGAGCGAGACGGCCGATGTGCCCGCGGCGCTCCCCACGGCACGCTCGACGCATGTCCGTCATAGAGGTAACCGACCTGCGCAAGGTCTACGGGGGCCGCGCCGTCGTCGACGGTGTCTCCTTCGCCGTGGAGGAGGGCGAGATCTTCGGCGTCCTCGGCCCGAACGGCGCCGGCAAGACCACCACCGTCGAGTGCGTCGAGGGCCTGCGCGTGCCCGACGCCGGCCGGGTCCGGGTCACCGGCCTCGACCCGGTCGCCGACCACGAACGGGTCGCCCGCGTCCTGGGCGCCCAGCTCCAGGAGAGCGAGCTCCAGGCGAAACTGACCGTCCGCGAGGCCCTGGAGCTGTACGCCGCCTTCTACCCCGACCCGCTGGACTGGCGCCCGCTCGCCGAGCGCCTGGGCCTGACCGACCGGCTCACCACCCGGTTCGGGAAGCTCTCCGGCGGCCAGAAGCAGCGCCTGTCCATCGCGCTCGCCCTGATCGGCAACCCGCGGATCGTCGTCCTGGACGAGCTGACCACCGGCCTGGACCCCAGGGCCCGCCGGGACACCTGGCAGCTCATCGAGGACGTACGGGCGGGCGGGGTCACCGTCCTGCTGGTCACCCACTTCATGGAGGAGGCCCAGCGGCTCTGCGACCGGATCGCGGTGATCGACAAGGGCCGGGTGGCCGCCCTGGACACTCCGGCCGGACTGATCCGGCGCTCCGCGGGCGCCACCGTCATCAGCTTCACCCCGTCCGCCCCGCTGGACGACCGGGAACTGGACGCGCTCCCCGCGCTCGCGTCCGTCGAGCACAAGGACGGCCGCGTCACGCTCTCCGGCACCGACGAGACGGTCAACGCCGTCATCACCCTGCTCGCCCGCCACCGGGTCACCGCCCACCAGCTGCGCGTCACCGACGCCACGCTCGACGACGCGTTCCTCGACCTCACCGAGGAGAAGGAGAAGGCGATATGAACACCGCGGTCCTGCGCGCCGAGTTCCGGCTGTTCCGCCGCGAACCCGGTGCCGTCTTCTGGGTCTTCCTGTTCCCGACCCTGCTCCTGGTGATCCTCGGTTCGATCCCGTCGTTCCGGGACGCCGACGACTCCCTGGGCGGGCTGCGGCCGGTCGACGCCTATGTGCCCATCGCCGTACTGATCGCCCTGATCATGTCCGGGGTGCAGACCCTGCCCCAGGCGCTGACCGGCTACCGGGAGCGCGGCATCCTGCGCCGGATGCGGGTCACCCCCGTACGGCCCACCGCCCTGCTGTCCGCGCAGATGACCGTGCAGGGCACGGTGGCGCTGGGCTCGGCGCTGCTCGCGCTCGCCGTCGGCCGGCTCGCCTTCGACGTACGGCTGCCCGGACAGCCCGCCGGGTACCTGCTGGCGCTGCTGCTCGCGGCCGCGGCGGCCCTCGCGCTCGGCGCGGTCGTCTCGGCGCTGTCGCGCACCACGAGGATCGCGGGCGCGATCGGCTCGGCGGTGTTCTTCCCGATGATGTTCTGCGCGGGCGTGTGGATCCCGGTGCGGGCGATGCCGGACGCGCTGGCCCGGGGGGTGACGCTGACCCCGTTCGGCGCGGCGGCCCGCGCCCTGGACCAGGCCGCCGCGGGCCACTGGCCCGGCTGGGACCACCTGGGCGTGCTCGCGCTCTGGACGGTGCTGCTGACGGCGGGCGCGGCGCGCTGGTTCCGTTGGGAGTGAGCCGACCGTGCCGGACACTGGAGCCATGACCCAGGCCGAACACCCCGAGCGCAGGGCCTTCTTCGACCTCTGGGGGCCCTACGCCCTGCTCGCGGTGGGCGTGCTGACGGCGGCCGGCTCGGCCCGGGCGGTCGGGATGACTCCGGCCGCGATGTGGGCCGCCGGCCTGCTGGTGGCCGCCTCCTTACTGCTCCAGCTGGGCTGGGGACGGGCGGCCCGGAGGTGGTCGGGGCCCAACCGGGCGAGCTCGGCACTGTACTTCGTCCGCTGGGCGCTCGGATTCGTGCTCACCTGGCTCAACCCCTTCTTCGCCTTCTACGCCGTCACCGGCTACTACAGCGCCGCCCGCCAGCTGACCCGGCGGCTGATGCTGCCGGGACTCTTCCTGACCGCCGCCACCATGGCGGGCAGCGAGATCGGCGGCATGCCGCCGCGCGGTCTGCTGTGGTGGCTCGGCTTCCTCGTGGTGTTCGGCGCCAACCTCGGACTGGTCGCCCTCTTCAACCGGTTCAACGTGCAGGAGCAGGCGCAGGCCCGCACCCAGGCCGAGACCATCGCCGAACTCGGCCGCACCAACGCCGCGTTGCAGCAGGCCCTCGACGAAAACGCCGCGCTGCACGCCCAACTCCTCGTCCAGGCCCGGGAGGCCGGGGTCGCCGACGAACGCCGACGGCTGGCCGCCGAGATCCACGACACCATCGCCCAGGGCCTGACCGGCATCATCGCCCAGCTCCAGGTCGTGGCGAGCGCCCCCGACCTGGACGTGGCCCGCACCCACCTGGGCCGGGCCGCCGACCTGGCCCGGCACAGTCTCGGCGAGGCCCGCCGCAGCGTGCACAACCTCGCCCCGGTGGCACTGGCCGACGACGGACTGCCGGAGGCACTGAAGAAGACGGTCGCCGAATGGGGCGAACGCACCGGACTGCGCGCCGAGTTCACCGTGACAGGCACCGCGGAGCAACTGCACGACGAGGTCTCCGCCACCCTGCTGCGCATCGCCCAGGAGGCCATGTCCAACGCGGCCCGGCACGCGGCCGCCACCCGTGTCGGCGTCACCCTGAGCTTCATGGGCGACGAGGTCACCCTCGACGTCCGCGACGACGGCACCGGCTTCGACCCCGAGAGCCTGCCGCGGCGCACCCGCACCGGCGGGTTCGGCCTCGACGGGATGCGCGCCCGCGCCGAACGCATCGCCGGCTCCCTCGCCGTGGAGTCCGAACCGGGCCACGGCACCGCGCTGTCGGCTCGCGTACCGTTGGTGCGCCATGACCGATGACACCGCCATCTCGCTGCTGATCGTCGACGACCATCCCGTCGTACGCGACGGCCTGCGCGGCATGTTCGACTCCGCGCCCGGCTTCACCGTCGTCGGCGAGGCGGTGAACGGGGTGGAGGCCGTCGAACTGGCCGCCGCCCTCGACCCGGACGTGATCCTGATGGACCTGCGGATGCCGGGCGGCGGGGGAGTGGACGCCATCGCCGAGCTGACCCGCCGCCGGGCCCGCGCCAGGGTCCTCGTGCTGACCACCTACGACACCGACTCCGACACCCTGCCCGCGATCGAGGCGGGCGCGACCGGGTACCTGCTGAAGGACGCGCCCCGCGACGAGTTGTTCACCGCCGTCCGGGCCGCCGCCGAGGGCCGTACGGTCCTCTCCCCGGCCGTCGCCTCCCGCCTGGTCAGCGCCGTGCGCGCGCCCGGCGGCGAGCCGCTGTCCGCCCGCGAGCGGGAGGTGCTGGCCCTGGTCGCCCGGGGCACGCCGAACCGGGAGATAGCCCGGGAGCTGTTCATCAGCGAGGCGACCGTGAAGACCCACCTCACCCACCTGTACGCCAAGCTCGGCGTCAAGGACCGGGCGGCCGCGGTGGCGACGGCGTACGAACGCGGAATACTCGGCTGATCCGCGCGCTCCCGGCGGTGACGTGCGTGCCGCTCAGCCGACCTTCAGCAGCAGCACGGACCGGGCCGGCACCGTGATCTCCTCCCCCGCACGGTGCGTCACCCCCGGCGGCCGCGCCTGCTCCTCTCGCGAGGTGTCCACGACCACTTCGTAGCGCTCCGCCCACGGCGGCCCAGGCAGCACGAAGCTCACCGGCCGGTCCCCGGCGTGCAGCACGGCCAGGAAGCTGTCGTCGACGATCGGCGCGCCCCGCTCGTCGCGGCCCGGGATGTCCCGCCCGGAGAGGTACATGCCGAGCGTGGCGGCGGGCGCGTACCAGTCCCGTTCCGTCATCTCCGCGCCCCGCGCGGTGAACCAGGCCAGGTCCCGCAGCCCGTCCGCCGAGTGCGCCCGCCCGGAGAAGAATGCCCGGCGGCGCAGCACCGGATGGCGGTGGCGCAGCGCGATCAGCCGTGAGGTCATTTCGAACAGGGCGCGCCAGCACGGGTCCTCCAGCAGGCTCCAGTCCAGCCAGCCGATCTCGTTGTCCTGGCAGTAGGCGTTGTTGTTGCCGCGCTGGGTACGCCCGAGCTCGTCGCCCGCGACCAGCATCGGCACCCCCGTGGACAGCAGCAGGGTGGTCAGCAGGTTGCGCAGCTGGCGCCGCCGCAGCGCCCGTACCCGCTCGTCCTCGCTCTCGCCCTCCGCGCCGCCGTTCCACGACCGGTTGTCGTCCGTGCCGTCCCGGTTGCCCTCGCCGTTGGCCTCGTTGTGCTTGCGCTCGTACGACACCAGGTCGCGCAGGGTGAAACCGTCGTGCGCGGTGACGAAGTTGACCGAGGCGTACGGCCGCCGCCCGCCCCAGGCGTACAGGTCGCTCGACCCCGACAGCCGGTAGCCCATCTCGCGCACGTCCGGCAGGGCGTGCCGCCAGAAGTCCCGTACGGCGTTGCGGTAGCGGTCGTTCCACTCGGTCCACAGCGGCGGGAACGCGCCGACCTGGTAGCCGCCGGAGCCGACGTCCCACGGCTCGGCGATGAGCTTCACCCGGCGCAGCACCGGGTCCTGGGCGATCACGGCCAGGAACGGGGAGAGCATGTCCACGTCGTGCATGGAGCGGGCCAGCGCGGCCGCGAGGTCGAACCGGAAGCCGTCGACGCCCATCTCCGTCACCCAGTAGCGCAGCGAGTCGGTGATCAGGCGCAGCACCTGCGGCTGGACCACGTGCAGGGTGTTGCCGCAGCCGGTGTAGTCGGCGTAGCGGCGGGCGTCCGACTGGAGCCGGTAGTAGCCGCGGTTGTCGATGCCCTTCAGCGAGAGAGTCGGGCCCAGCTCGCCGGCCTCCGCGGTGTGGTTGTAGACCACGTCGAGGATGACCTCGATGCCGGCCGCGTGCAGCGCCCGGACCATGTCCTTGAACTCGCCGACCTGCTGACCGGTCGTACCGGAGGCGGCGTACCCGGCGTGCGGGGCGAAGTAGCCGATCGAGTTGTAGCCCCAGTAGTTGCGCAGCCCCCGTCGCAGCAGATGGTCCTCGTGCGCGAACTGGTGCACCGGCAACAGCTCCACGGCCGTCACGCCCAGCTTCACCAGATGCTCGATCGCCGCCGGGTGCGCGAGGCCCGCGTAGGTGCCGCGCAGCTCCGGCGGGATGCCGGGGTGCAGCTTGGTGAAGCCCCTGACGTGCAGCTCGTAGATCACCGAGTCGGCCCAGGGCGTCTTCGGGCGGCGGTCGTCCGTCCACTCGTCGTCCGGCGCGTCGTCGTGCACGACCACGCCCTTCGGGACGTACGGCGCCGAGTCCCGGTCGTCGCGCACGGTGTCGGCGACCTGCTGCTGGGGCCAGTCGCGGACATGCCCGTACACCTCCGGCGGCAGCCGGAAGTCGCCGTCCACCGCGCGCGCGTACGGGTCGAGGAGCAGCTTCGCCGGGTTCCAGCGGGCGCCGGTCCACGGGTCCCAGCGGCCGTGCACCCGGAAGCCGTAACGCTGACCCGGCATCACTCCCGGGACGAAACCGTGCCAGATCTCGTGCGTCAGTTCGGTCAGCGGGGCGCGGGTCTCCTTGCTGTCCGGGCCGCGCCCGTCGAACAGGCACAGCTCGACCGCCTCGGCCCCGCCCGCCCACAGCGCGAAGTTGGTGCCCGCCACCCCGTCGGGGCCGACCCGGAAGCGGGCTCCCAGCGGCGTCGGCGCACCCGGCCACACCGGCACCCCGGGCGTCCTGCGCCGTGCGCCGTTGGCGGCGGCGACCGGACGCCCGTCCCCGGTGGCGCGCTCTTCCGCCACCGCCTCCTGCTCGGCTGCGCTGGACACGGTTCGGCCTCCCGCGGCTCATGGCACGACGTGGAACATCGGGTGACGGGCCCGCGGCGTCCCGGCCGCGGCCACCTGTCGCGTCGTCCTCCCCACTGTTCTGCCCAGCTCGTGGCTCGCACTCACGTTTCCACGGGGCGGGCCGGTCGTTGGCATTCATGTGAGGCACGTACACGGGCGCGCACGGCGCGCGGGGGCCGCGCTGGCCGCCGTACTGACATGGGCAGGGCTGCTTGCGGGCGCCGCCGGCTGCGACACGGACCCGACGGGGGTGATCGGCGCCGACGGGGCGCTCGGCAGAGCGCAGGACCCCGAGGACGTCATCCGGATCTCGCCCGACGACGGCAGCAAGGAGGTCCGCCCCGGCCGGGCGCTGGGGGTCCTGGTGACCGACGGGCGCCTGGAGTCGGTGCGGGTGGTCAAGTCGCAGGACGCGCAGGAGTCTCCGGTACCCGGCCGCCTCTCGTCGGACCGGCGGCGCTGGGAGCCCACGGAGCAGCTGGCGCTCGCGGCGAAGTACACGGTCGACGTGGTCGCCGTCGACGGCGACGGCCGCCGTTCGGCGCGGCACACCACCTTCACCACCTTCGTCCCTGCCGAGCGGTTCATCGGGTACGTGACCCCGGAGAACCGTTCCACGGTCGGCACCGGAATGATCGTTTCGCTGGCCTTCAGCCGGAAGATCGACGACCGGGCCGCCGTCGAGCGGGCCGTCAGCGTCACCGCGCAGCCGGCGGTCGAGATCCGCCCGCACTGGTTCGGCAAGGACCGCCTGGACTTCCGCCCCGAGCAGTACTGGAAGCCCGGCACCAAGGTCACCGTCAGCCTGCGCCTGCGGGACGTCGAGGGAGCACGCGGGGTCTACGGACTCCAGTACCGGACGGTCTCCTTCACCGTCGGCCGCAGCCAGGTCTCGCTGGTCGACGCGGCGAAGCACACCATGCAGGTGCGGCGCGACGGCGCACTGGTGGCCACCGTGCCCATCACCGCGGGCGCCCCCAAGACCACCACCTACAACGGGAAGATGGTGGTGATGGACATGCTGGAGGTCACCCGGATGAACAGCCGCACGGTGGGCTTCGGCGGCGAGTACGACATCCCCGACGTGCCGCACGCCATGCAGTTGACCGAATCGGGCACCTTCCTGCACGGCAACTACTGGGCGCCCGAAGCCCCGGGGCACACCAACGTCAGCCACGGATGCGTGGGTCTGCGGGACGTGAAGGGCGGCGCCTCGGACACCCCCGCGGGCTGGTTCTTCGACCGCAGCCTGATCGGTGACGTCATCGAGGTCGTCCACAGCGACGACAAGAAGGTCGCCCCCGACAACGGGCTCGGCGGATGGAACATGGGGTGGAAGCAGTGGAAGGCGGGGAGCGCGGACAAGTGACCGGGCGGGGTGCGGGACCTGACGAAGGGGGAGGGAGCTCAGTTGGGACTGAACGGTGACAATCGGCGGGCATCGACCGCACTGATCATGTGGTTAATATGCGCCAGAGAGCGCATGGGATGCGCCGGGGTGGCCGGGCCGGGGTCCGGCGAGGGGAGAAGAGTTGAACGTGCGACCGATATCGGGGGCGTCGGTTGACGCGCGGGTGGGCGGAACGCGGAAGCGGGGCCGTGGCGGTCTGATGGCCGCCGCCCTCGGCGTGCTGCTGGTCTCCGTCACCGCTTGCGGGGGCGGGGCGGACGCCGGATCCGGCGACGGCAAGGACAAGGGCAAGCAGGCGTCCGCGACGCAGAGCGCGCAGTCGGAGGCGGTCGTCACCATCTCGCCCAAGACCGGCGCCAAGGAGGTCGACACCAGCGGCGCCCTCAAGGTCACCGCCACCAAGGGCAAGCTGACCGAGGTCACCGTCAAGGACGCCAAGGGCACGAAGGTCGACGGCGCGATCTCGGCGGACGGCGCCGGCTGGACGCCCGCCACGCACCTGGCGGCCTCCACCAAGTACGAGGTGCACGCGGTCGCCAAGGACTCCGCGGGCCGCACGGCCGCCGAGGACTCCTCCTTCACCACGCTCAGCCCGAAGAACACCTTCATCGGCACCTTCACCCCCGAGGACGGCTCCACCGTCGGTGTCGGCATGCCGTTCTCGATCCGCTTCACGCGCGGCATCACCAAGCCGGACGACGTGAAGAAGGCCATCGAGATCACGACCGAGCCCGCCGTGGACGTCGAGGGCCACTGGTTCGGCAACGACCGTCTGGACTTCCGTCCCGAGGACTACTGGAAGTCCGGCACCAAGGTCACCGTCAAGCTCAACCTCGACGGGGTCGAGGGCCGCAAGGGCGTCTACGGCAAGCAGTCCAAGACCGTCTCCTTCACCATCGGCCGCAACCAGGTGTCCGTCGTGGACGCCAAGAAGCACACGATGAAGGTCATGCAGGACGGCAAGACCGTCAGGACCATCCCGGTCACCACCGGCAAGGCCGGCTACGCGACCTGGAACGGCAGCATGGTCATCAGCGAGAAGTTCAAGGTCACCCGGATGAACGGCGACACCGTCGGCTACGACGGCGAGTACGACATCAAGGACGTGCCGCACGCCATGCGCCTGACCGACTCCGGCACCTTCGTGCACGGCAACTACTGGGGCGGCGACGCGTTCGGCAACTACAACGCCAGCCACGGCTGTGTCGGCCTGCGCGACGTGCGCGGCGGCTACGACAGCGGCGTGCCGGCCGCCTGGTTCTTCAACCACTCGATGATCGGTGACGTGGTGGAGGTCAAGCACTCCACCGACCCGGTGGTCGACCCGGCCAACGGCCTCAACGGCTGGAACATGTCCTGGGAGAAGTGGAAGGCCTGAGCGCCGACCGACCGTACGGCCCCGGTGTGAGGTACTGCACCGGGGCCGTACGCGTTAATGCCCGTTAACCTGCCCTCATGACTGTGCATCTTGAAGTCGCCGAAGGCGTGGGTACCATCCGTCTGGACCGCCCGCCGATGAACGCGCTGGACGTCGCCGTCCAGGACCGCATCAAGGAGCTGGCCGAGGAGGCCGGCCGCCGCGAGGACATCCGCGCGGTGGTGCTGTACGGCGGGGAGAAGGTGTTCGCGGCGGGCGCGGACATCAAGGAGATGCAGGCGATGGACCACACGGCGATGGTCCTGCGCTCGCGCGCCCTCCAGGAATCGTTCACGGCTGTGGCCCGCATCCCCAAGCCCGTGGTGGCGGCCGTCACCGGCTACGCCCTGGGGGGCGGTTGCGAGCTGGCGCTGTGCGCGGACTACCGCATCGCGGCGGACAACGCCAAGCTCGGCCAGCCGGAGATCCTGCTCGGCCTGATCCCGGGCGCGGGCGGCACCCAGCGCCTGGCCCGGCTGATCGGCCCCTCCCGGGCCAAGGACCTGATCTTCACGGGCCGCATGGTGAAGGCCGAGGAGGCGCTGGCGCTCGGCCTGGTGGACCGGGTCGTCCCGGCCGCCGAGGTCTACCCGCAGGCGCACGCCTGGGCGGCGAAGCTGGCCCAGGGCCCGGCGCTCGCGCTGCGCGCGGCGAAGGAGTCGGTCGACGCCGGCCTGGAGACGGACATCGAGACCGGACTGGCCGTGGAACGCACCTGGTTCGCGGGCCTGTTCGCCACCGAGGACCGCGAGCGCGGCATGCGCAGCTTCGTGGAGGAGGGGCCCGGCAAGGCCAAGTTCCAGTGACGGCACGCCGGACGCAAGGTGAGGTTCCGGTGAGAGCGGCTCGGTGAGACCGGGACGGTGAAACTCTCCCGAACCACTTGCAATTGACGTGGTGTCTGATCCCGGGTCCCTCGATGGGGCGGTTTATGGAAACCTTAAACGGACCTTAAGGCCGCCTTGTCGAGGTGACCTGTCGATTGCCTGGGATCTTGCCTCCGGCGCAGGTCGGAGGGGTTGTCGCGAGCACCGAACTGCCATTGGCATATGCCGATCGAATCAGGCGGAATATTGTGTTCCGGGGGACGTATTCCTCCAGAACGACCCCGGAGAACCGTACGTGCGGCCATGATGGGGGGCATGGCGGGGCTGGAGGGCATCGAACAGCCGCGGGGACAGGGCCGTCCGACGGCGGCGCGCTGGTCGCCTGCGGTCGAGGACGAACGAGCACTGAAGGCCCTGGAGCTGTTCGGCAATCCGACGGAGGCGGAGGTCCCGCTGCCGTCCCGCCCCGAGTCCGCCGCGACGGCCCGCCGGCTGGCCCAGGTGGTGGTCCTGCGCCAGTGGGGCCTGACCCCCAAGATGGCCGAGGACGTGGTCCTGCTGGTCTCCGAACTCGTCGGCAACGCCGTACGCCACACCGGCGCCCGGGTCTTCGGCCTGCGGATGCGCCGCCGCCGCGGCTGGATCCGGGTTGAGGTCCGCGACCCCTCCCGGGGTCTGCCCTGTCTGATGCCGGTCCAGGAGATGGACGTCAGTGGCCGGGGCCTGTTCCTCGTCGACAAACTCTCCGACCGCTGGGGCGTCGACCTCCTGCCACGAGGCAAGACGACCTGGTTCGAAATGAGAGTCACCGAACGCTGAGCCCCGGTCGCCCGCATGGGCGCGGGCGACCGCTTCGGCCCGTGCGCCCGGCGGCCCAGGTGGCCCGCAGGCCCGGGTGACCCGGGCGGCGGCCAGATGCCCTGTGCGGCCCGTCGGTCCGTGTGACCTGCCCACCCGTGTGGCCTGCCGACCTGGGAGGCCTGCCGGTCCGCCGGTCCGGGGTGGCTGCCTCGGCCCGGTCGGCCGCTGAGGCCCGGATGGCCGGTCGGCCCGGTCGGCCTGCCGGTCCGAGGTGGCTGCCTCGGCCCGGGCGACCGCTGAGGCCCGGTCGGCCCGTCGGTCTGCCGGTCCGGGTGACCGCCGACCTCCGCGGCCTGTCGACCTGGGCGGCCTGTCGGCCTGCCGGTCCGGGTGACCGCCGACCTCCGCGGCCCGCCGACCTGGGCGGCCTGTCGGCCTGCCGGTCCGGGTGGCCGCCGACCTCCGCGGCCCGCCGACCTCCGCGGCTCGCCGGCCTGGGCGGCCCGTCGGTCCGCCGACCCGGTTGGCCTGCGGCCCGGGTGACTGCCGGTCAGGCGAGCCGGTGGTTCTGCCGTGGCTCGCGACCCGTGTCGACCGTCGGTGGAGCCAATCGCTCTTTTTCTTACAATGCACCCTTTAAATGGTGCGGATGACTCATACCGACCGTCGCACGGCACTGCGGGCGGGCGCCGGGCTCGCGGCCGGCGGAGCACTGGCCGCCGGATGCGCCACGACCGGTGCCGTCGCCCACCCCGCCCCCGCGAGCACCACTCCCACCGGCGCCGCGCCCGCGCACGCCGCGTCCGCACGCGCCGCCACGCCCGTCCCGGCCGTCGCCCCGGCCCCGCGCCGCCTGCCCGGCCAGCCCTCCGAACTCACCCACGGACCGCGCAACCGTCCCCGCGTGGCCCTCACCTTCCACGGCCAGGGCGACCCGTCCATCGCCCGCTCCCTGCTCACCACGGCCGAGAAACACGGCGCCCGACTGACCGTGCTCGCCGTCGGCACCTGGCTCGACGACCACCCCGACATCGCCCGCCGCATCCTCGACGGCGGTCACGACCTCGGCAACCACACCCACCGGCACCTGAACATCAACGCCATGTCCGAGTCCGCGGCACAGGCCGAGATCCAGGCCTGCGCCGACCGGCTCAAGCGCCTCACCGGCTCCATCGGCACCTGGTTCCGCCCCTCCCGCTCCCCGCGCGCCTCGCCGCTCGTCGAACGGCTGGCGGCCCGCGCCGGATACCCGCACGTCCTCTCCTACGACGTCGACTCCCTCGACTTCACCGAGCCAGGCGCGGCCGCCGTCACCCGCAAGGTGCTCGGCGAGATCCGCAACGGATCCGTGGTCAGCCTGCACTTCGGCTACCCGGGCACGGTCGCCGCGCTCCCCGCCGTACTCGACGAACTCGGCCGCCGCGGACTGCACGCGGTCACCACCACGGAGCTGTTCAGCTGATGCACGCGAAACCGCTCGGGCGCGCCCTCCTGACCGTCGCCGCCCTCGTCTCCGTCACCCTCCTCACCGCCTGCGGCTCCGGCTCCGGGGGCCAGGCGCACGAGAGCGCCGCCACCAAGGCCGCGGCGATCCGGGAGCCCCGGCCCAAGCAGCAGGCCGACGACCAGAGCCTGCCCGGCATGCCCCCCGTCCTCGACCCAAAGGACGTCTACGCCGCCGACCGCCCGAACCAGCTCTCCCCGGTGGTCAAGGACTTCCCCTCCCGCGTCTACGTCCCCAACACCCAGTCCGACACCGTCACCGTCATCGACCCCAGGACGTACCGGGTCATCGAGACGATCCGGGTCGGCCACCAGCCCCAGCACGTCGTGCCCTCCTGGGACCTGAAGACCCTGTGGGTCAACAACGACCTGGGCAACACCCTCACCCCCATCGACCCGAGAACCGGCACCGCGGGCAGCCCCGTCGAGGTGCACGACCCGTACAACCTCTACTTCACGCCCGACGGCAAGTACGCCGTCGTCATGGCCTCCCAGGACCGCGAACTCGTCTTCCGCGACCCCCACACCATGAAGCGGATCAAGACGCTGCCGGTGACCTGCTACGGCGTCAACCACGCCGACTTCTCCACCGACGGCCGCTACTTCATCGTCTCCTGCGAGTTCAGCGGCGAACTGCTCAAGGTCGACACCGCCAATATGAAGGTGATCGCGCAGGAGAAGCTCCCCTACCAGGGAGCGATGCCGCAGGACGTCAAGATCTCCCCCGACGGCAAGACCTTCTACATCGCCGACATGAAGGCCGACGGCGTGTGGGTCCTGGACGGCGACCGGTTCACCCGGCCGACCCTGCTGCCCACCGGCAAGGGCGCTCACGGCCTGTACGTCAGCCGCGACTCGCACGAGATGTACATCTCCAACCGCGGCGAGGGCACCATCTCCGTCTTCGACTTCCGCAAGAAGGCGCTGATCAAGAAATGGCACCTGCCGAACGGCGGCAGCCCCGACATGGGCGGCGTCTCCGCCGACGGCAAGGTGCTGTGGCTGTCGGGCCGGTACAACTCCGAGGTGTACGCCATCGACACCGCAACCGGCAGGCAACTGGCCCGCATCAAGGTCGGCCACGGTCCGCACGGCCTCGCGGTCTACCCCCAGCCCGGCCGCTACTCGCTCGGCCACACCGGGGTCTTCCGCTGACGCCCGAACGCCATCGGGCGCCCTGGGGCCGTCAGCGGGGCCCCAGCAGCGCCTCCGACCCCACCGGAACGTAACCGGCCGCCTGGAACGCCCGCAGACTGCGGGCGTTGCCCGGCGACACCTGGGCCCACACCGGCTCGCCCCCGCCCAGCTGCCGCGCCGCCGTCACCAGGCGCCGGCCCAGCCCCTGGTGCCGTAGCCCCTCGGCCACCTCGACCGCCACCTCCAGCCGCCCCGCGACCCCGCGTCCCAGCACCAGCACGCCCCCCTCGGCGGTCCACACCCGCACACCGTCCCGGCGCCGGCGGGAGGCCACGACCCGGGGATGGTCCGGGTCCTCGATCTCGGCGAGGGGCAGCGCCGGCTCGCCCGACAGCGGGGAGCCGACCAGGAGCAGGTCGATCGTGTCGTGGCGGCGGCCCGTGCGGTCCAGCAGCGCCGCCAGGAACCGGGCGTTCATGGGTGCCGCGAGCGCGTCGCAGTCCACCTCGGCCAGCGCCTCGCGCACCCACCGCGGATCCTCGTCGGTGAAGACCACGGAATGCGCGGTGAAGGCGATGACCCCGGCGTCCCGGGCGGAGTGCTGCGGTACCACCGTCGTACCGCCGTCCGCCGCGGGGAACACCCCCCGGGCCGCCGCCGTCAGAATGTCCCGCAGGTTCCGCGTCATCGCGTCCCGTCTCCCCGCTTGAGTCTCCACCCACTGGAAGGCCCAGACTCGCAGACATGATCGAAGACGGCACCGGCCTTTTCACCATCGGTGAGCTGGCCCGAGCGACCGGCCTGAGCGTGCGCACCATCCGCTACTGGTCCGACGAGGGCGCCCTGCCCCCGGTGGGCCGCTCCGCGGGCGGCTACCGCCTCTACGACGCCGCGTCCGTGGCCCGCCTGGAACTGGTCCGCACCCTGCGCGAACTGGGCCTGGGGCTGAGCGACGTCCACCGGGTACTGACCGGCGAGACGACGGTCGCCCAGGTCGCGGCCGCGCATGTGAAGGCGCTGGACGCGCAGATCGGATCGCTGCGGGTGACCCGCGCGGTGCTGTCGACCGTCGCGCGACGCGGCTCGACCGTCGAGGAGATGACCCTGATGCACAAGCTGGCACGACTGTCGGCCGCCGAACGCGCGCGGATCGTCGAGGACTTCATGACGGAGATCTTCGAGGGGATCGACACGGCCGACCCCGACATCCGCCGCAGGCTGCGGTTCGGGGCGGCCGAGCTGCCCGAGGACCCCACGCCCGAGCAGGTGGACGCCTGGGTGGAGCTCGCCGAGCTGATCCAGGACCCGGACTTCCGCCGTCTGATGCGCCGGATGATCGAGTTCAACGCGGCGGACCGGGGACCGGACGTGCCGCCGGGCACCTCCCTGTGGTTCATGAGCCGGCTCGTCCAGCTCGCCGGCGAGGCGCTGCGCCGGGGCGTCGCGCCCGAGGCGCCGGAGGCCGAGGACGTACTGCGCGAGGTGCTCGGCGACGCCGACCGGGCCGCGGTCCTGGAGCGGCTGACCGCGGCCGCCAACGACCGGGTCGCCCGCTACCGCGAGCTGTCGGCCGCCGTGAACGGTGTCGAATGCCCTTCGGCGCACCGGGAGGAGTTCGCCTGGGTGGTCGCCGCTCTGCGCGTTCGGGCGGGCCGTTAATCTGACCTGCGTCAGGACGACAGCAAGGTATGACGAAAAGGGGCGGACCGATGGCCGACATCGAGGAAGCACGCAAGGAATTCCAGCGGATCGACACGGACGGCGACGGCTTCATCACCGCCGCCGAGTTCAAGGCCGCCCTCGCCCAGGGCGGCGACTGGAACGTCACGGAGTCGGTCGCGGAGGCCATCATCAAGACCCGTGACCTCAACGGCGACAAGGTTCTGTCGTTCGACGAGTTCTGGACCCACCTCAGCAAGTGACGCTGGGGGAAGGGGCGCC
>NZ_VJZD01000160.1 GCF_009377175.1 Streptomyces adustus | reverse complement strand
CCCCCACGCCCGAATCCCGCACCACCGCAACCCAGGAACGGCCATCCAGCACCTCGCCTCCCGGCTCCGCCGCCTCCCCCCGTCCTGCGGCCCGGTCCGCCTGATCGGGGTCGACGGGCACGCCGGCTCCGGAAAGTCCACGTTCGCCGGGCGGCTGGCCCACGCCCTCGGCGACGCGCCGGTCCTCCACCTCGACGACATCGCCAGCCACGACGAGCTGTTCGGCTGGACCGGGCGGCTGGACAGCCAGGTGATCGAGCCGTTCGGCCGGGGCGAGCAGGCGCGGTACACGCCCTACGACTGGCACACCCGGCACTTCCGGGCACCGTGCGCCCTGCCGCCGGCCCCGGTGGTCCTCGTCGAGGGCGTCGGCGCGGGCCGCCGCGCACTGCGCCCGCACCTGGCCCGGCTGCTGTGGATGGAGTTGCCCGAGGAGGAGTCCTGGGCCCGTGGCCGGTCGCGGGACGGCGAGGAGCAGCGGGACTTCTGGGACGGGTGGGTCGTGGCGGAACGACGGCACTTCGCCGACGACCCTTCTCGGCCGTTCGCGGACCTTCTGGTACGGCAGGGACAGCAGGGATACGAGGTGCTGTCGGGACCTGCCGAGGCGAGCGGACCGGACCACAGGAACACGCACAGTGACGGACCATCCGCAGTGTGCTGAACTCGTGAAGATCCCCGCTCGGGAACTTCCGGGAGTGTCCCAACTCGGCTTGACCGGGCGCCCGTACAGGTCTTACGTTCTCAATGTGCGGCGTTGCACGCCGCCCCCTTGACGCGAAGCCCCCGGTTGTTCCCCCGTGATCGGGGGCTTCGTTCTGCCCGCACCCCGCTCCATGGGCCCGCTCCGGCTGCCGCGAGGCGTGATCCGCTCACGTTCGGTGACCGCCCCCGGGGATCGGCCCGTCCGCTCCCACCTCGCCAAACGGCCGGTACCGCACCCTACGGCGGGCCCTGCCCCCGCAGGTACGATGCCCTCGGTGCGACCTACGGACGGCTGCTTCGCGCACCTGGCAACTCCGGTCCGCGGCACAGCGGTTCGACCAGGACACCGCCGGGCGACGCCCGGCGGCATCCATACCGACGGGGGCACGGTTTGTGGGGGACGTGACGTGATGGACTTCGGCACGCAGGGCTCGAAGGCCCCGGCCGACCTCGCCTGGATACGAGGCGTGGACGCCTACACGATGGGGGCCTATCCGCAGGCGGAGGAGGAGTTCCGCAACGCGGTGCGGATCGACCCCGGGATGGCCGACGGCTGGCTCGGCCTGCACGCGCTGCGCGTCGACACCACGACCGCGCTGCTGCGGATGTTCCGGCACCGGGAGCGTTTCGGCGAGCAGCGCGCCCGGCACCGACGCACCCTCAACTCCTGGTACTGGCTGGGCTGGTGGGTGCAGCCGGTGCTGGAGAGCCCGCGCGATCTGCTGCTCGCGCACGCCTCGCACTGGCTCGACGGCCGCCATGTCCCGGAGCTGGACCGGGCGCTGGCCGGGCTCCCGCCCGTCGACGCCGATGCCCAGGTCCGCTTTCTGCACGCCTGCCGCGCCTACCTGGTCAAGGACTGGGAACAGCTCGTACGGCACACCGAGCCACTGATCGACGACCCCATGCTCGGCATCGAGGCCGGCCTGTTCGGCGGGATGGCCCGGGTCAGGCTGGAGATGTACGGGCAGGCCGAACCCCTGCTGTCGGCGGCCCTGATGCGCTGTCGCAGCGAGCAGCCGCAGCGCAAGGAGCTGCGGTACTGGCTGGCGCGGGCGCACGAGGGGACGGGCCGGTCGGCGGCCGCGCTCCCGCTGTACCGGGCGGTGCACCGGGTCGACCCGGCCTTCATGGACACCTCGGCCCGGCTCGCGGCGATCGCCGAGGGCGACGGCTACGACGACCACGCCGACCTCGCCGCGATCACCCTCACCGGCACCGGGCAGGACACCGTCGACGGTGTCGACCTGCTCGACCCGCTGTACGGCGCCGAGGGCCGGGACCTCAAGTACCCCGGCACCGACCTGCCGCCGTCCGGACCCCCGCCGTCGGCCGGCGACCCGGCGGTGCGCGCGAAGAGCGCCGTCCCCTCCTCGCCACTGCCCGCCGGCCCCACCGACCCCGGGTTACTCGAGGAAGCGCTTGCCGAGCTCGAACGCATGGTGGGCCTGGAGCCGGTGAAGCGCCAGGTGAAGGCGCTGTCCGCCCAGTTGAACATGGCCCGGCTGCGGGCCGGGCAGGGCCTGCCGGTGCAGCCGCCCAAACGCCACTTCGTCTTCTCCGGCCCCTCCGGCACCGGCAAGACCACCGTGGCCCGCATCCTCGGCCGCGTCTTCTACGCCCTCGGTCTGCTGGGCGGCGACCATCTGGTGGAGGCGCAGCGGGCCGATCTCGTCGGCGAGTACCTCGGCCAGACGGCCGTGAAGGCCAACGAGCTGATCGACTCGGCCCTCGGCGGTGTCCTCTTCGTCGACGAGGCCTACTCCCTGTCCAACACCGGCTACGGCAAGGGCGACGCCTACGGCGACGAGGCCCTCCAGGTGCTGCTGAAGCGGGCGGAGGACAACCGCGACCACCTGGTGGTGATCCTGGCCGGCTATCCGGAGGGCATGGACCGGCTGCTGGCCGCCAACCCCGGGCTGTCGTCGCGCTTCACCACCCGGGTCGACTTCCCCTCGTACCGTCCCCTCGAACTGACCTCGATCGGCGAGGTGCTGGCCGCCGAGAACGGCGACGTGTGGGACGAGGAGGCGCTCGACGAGCTGCGTTCCATCGCCGGGCACGTGGTCGACCAGGGCTGGATCGACGAACTGGGCAACGGGCGGTTCCTGCGGACGCTGTACGAGAAGAGCTGCGCCTACCGGGACCTGCGGCTGTCGATGTATCCGGGGAGCCTGTCGCGCGACGACCTGTCGACGCTGCGGCTGCCCGACCTGATGCAGGCGTACGGCGAGGTGCTGTCGGGCCGGGGCCCGCAGGATCCGTCGGCTCTGTGACGGATCCCGCGGGCCCGCTCGCGCGTCAGCTCGCCATGGCCCCCTCCGTGGAGGGGGGTCCGGCCTGCTCCAGCGGGGCCGGGATCTTGACGGCGCTCACCCGCGGCTCGGCCACCCTGGCCTCCGGGGCCTTGCGGTGCGCCGGATCCCGTACCTCGCCGACCAGCAGCTCCAGTACGTCCTCCAGCGCGACCAGGCCGAGCACCTTCCCGGTGGGGTCGGCGACCTGGGCCAGGTGCGTGGCCGCGCGCCGCATCACGGTGAGCGCGTCGTCCAGCGGCAGTTCGGACCGCAGGGTCGTCATGGGCCGCCAGATGTGCTGCGGCACCGCCCGCTGGGACTCCTCCACGTCGAGTACGTCCTTGACGTGCAGGTACCCCATGAAGGCGCCGTTCTCCGCCGCGATCGGGAACCGGGAGTAGCCGGTGCGGCCGGTGAGCTCGACGATCTGTCCGGGGGTGACCGAGGGACTGACCGTCACCAGGGACTCGCGCGGCAGCAGCACGTCCATGACCGGGCGGGAACCCAGTTCGAGGGCGTCCTCCAGGCGCTCCTGCTCCTCCGGGTCGAGCAGGCCGGCCTGCCCGGAGTCCTCCACCAGCCGGTTGAGCTGCTCGCTGGTGAAGACGGCCTCGACCTCGTCCTTGGGCTCGACGCGGAAGAGCTTCAGGATGCCCTGGGCGCAGGCGCCGAGGGCCACCGTGATCGGCCGGCACAGACGGGCGAAGGCGACCAGACCGGGGCTGAGCCACAGCGCCGCCTTCTCGGGGGCCGCCATGGCGAGGTTCTTCGGCACCATCTCGCCGATCACGAGGTGGAAGAAGACCACCGCCGCGAGCGCGATGACGTACCCCAGGGGGTGGATCACGCCGGTCGGGAGGTGGATCGCCTCGAAGAGCGGCTCCAGCAGCCGGGCGACGGTCGGCTCGGCGACCGCGCCCAGCGTGAGCGAACAGACGGTGATGCCGAACTGGGCGGCGGCCATCATCTGCGGCAGCCGCTCCAGGCCGTAGAGCACCTGGCGGGCCCGCGCGGTGCCGAGCGGTTCGATCTGGCTGCGGCGCACGGACACCAGCGCGAACTCGGCCCCGACGAAGAAGCCGTTGGCGAGCACGAGCAGGGCCGCGAAGACGAGTTGGAGCAAGCTCATCGGGCCGCCTCCATGACCGTGGCGGTCCTGACCAGGCGGACCCGCTCGGCGCGGTAGTGACCGACCTGGCGCACGGACAGCCGCCAGCCCGGCAGCTCGGCCCGGTCGCCGGGGGCCGGGATCCGGCCCAGCAGATCGGCGACCAGGCCCGCGACGGTCTCGTACGGGCCCTCCGGCACGTCGAGGCCTATGCGTTGCAGGATGTCCACCCGGCAGCTGCCGTCGACGTCCCAGGCGGGCCTGCCGTCCTCGGGCGGGGCGACGGCGAGCTCGGGCAGGTCCTGCCCGTCGTGCTCGTCGCGGACCTCGCCGACGAGTTCCTCGACGATGTCCTCCAGGGTGACCACGCCGGCCGTGCCGCCGTACTCGTCGACGACGACCGCGATGGGCTGCTCGCTGCGCAGCCGGGCCAGCAGCGGCTGCACGGGCAGCGACTCGGGCACCAGCAGCGGCGGGCGGGCGATCCGGCCGACGGGGGTGCGCAGCCGGTCCTGGGCGGGTACGGCCAGGGCGTCCTTGAGATGGACCATGCCGACGATCTCGTCGATCTTCTCTCGGTAGACGGGGAAGCGGGACAGACCGGTGGCCCGGGTGAGGTTGACCACGTCCTCGGCGGTCGCCGACGACTGGAGCGCGCTCACCCTGACCCGCGGGGTCATGACGTGCTGCGCGGTGAGCTCGCCCAGCGACAGGGTCCGTACGAAGAGGTCGGCCGTGTCCTGTTCCAGGGCGCCGGCCTGGGCCGAGTGCCGGGCGAGCGAGACGAGCTCGCCCGGGGTGCGGGCGGAGGCCAGCTCCTCGGCGGGCTCGATGCCCAGGGCACGTACGAGCCGGTTGGCGACGGCGTTGAGCGCCGCGATGACCGGCCGGAACAGACGGGCGAAGACGTGCTGCGGGCCGGCGACGAACCGGGCGACCTGGAGCGGCTTGGACACCGCCCAGTTCTTGGGCACGAGTTCGCCGATCACCATCTGCACGGCCGCGGCCAGCAGCATGCCGACGACCACGGCGACCCCGGACGCGGCGCTCTCGGGCACGCCGAGCGCGGTGAACGGGGCGTGCAGCAGCCGCGCGAGCGCGGGCTCGGCGAGCATGCCGACGACCAGGGAGGTGATGGTGATGCCGAGCTGGGTGCCGGAGAGCTGGAAGGACAGCTCCTTGAGCGACTCGACCACCGTGCGGGCCCGTCGGTCGCCGTCGGCGGCGGCCTTCTCGGCCTCCGGGCGTTCGACCGTCACGAGGCCGAACTCGGCCGCCACGAAGAAGCCGTTGGCGAGGATGAGCACAAAAGCCGCTCCGAGGAGCAGCAGGGAGATGGTCATGATGCCGCCGCCTCCGCAGTGACACGGACGCGGTCCGTGCTATGTCGGGAGGGGGCGGCGCAGGTACTACAGGACGATCCGTCCATCGCCGGAGAGGGTCACTCCTCGGGTTGCAGGAATCCCCTGTGTGCCGGGACGGCACCACAGGGGCGGAGGCGCAGCGAAAGCGCCTCCGCCACCAGATTAATCAAGACACCGGCCCGTGCGGCAGGGTGGACGGCCCCGAGTCAGCCCTGATGTTGCTCCGGGTCGCGGATCGAGCGGGCCTCGACGAGCATGCGCAGGGTGCGCGCGTCGGCGACGGCCCGCTCCCTGGCGATGCCGGGCTGGATGCCGAGCGCGGGCAGGCTGGTGCCGTCGCTGAGGTCGAGGAAGACCCAGGGGTCGCCGACCCGCAGGTTCACCCGGAGGATCTCCGCCCAGGCCAGACGGCGCCTGCTCGCGATGTTGACCACGGTGACGCCGGAGTCGTCGGCGACGACCTTCACCCGGGCGAGCCGGGCCAGCACCCAGAGGATGACGGCCCCGGTGAGGATGAAGCTGAGCCGCTCCCCCGGGCCGAGCTGCTCCAGCAGCATCGCGACCGCGGAGATGACCACGAAGATCGCGACACCGGCGCCGAGCAGCACGGCGCGGGTGCGCCCCGGCCGGAAGGTGACGGGCAGGGTGGGCAGGTCGGACATCGGTGTGCGGCTTCCCGGGCTCAGAGACGGCAGGCGTGGATGGCCGTGGTCAGGATGGCCCGCGCGCCGATGTCGTACAGGTCGTCCATGATCCGCTGGGCCTCCTTGGACGGGACCATCGCGCGGACGGCGACCCAGCCCTCGTTGTGCAGCGGGGAGACGGTCGGGGACTCCAGGCCGGGGGTGAGCGCGACGGCCTTCTCCAGCTGCTCGACCCGGCAGTCGTAGTCCATCATCACGTACGTCCGGGCCACCAGGACGCCCTGGAGGCGGCGCAGGAACTGCTGGACCTTGGGCTCCTCGACGTCCGCGCCGGTACGGCGGATGACGACGGCCTCGGACTTCATGATGGGGTCGCCGAAGACCTCCAGGCCCGCGTTGCGCAGCGAGGTGCCGGTCTCGACGACGTCCGCGATGACCTCGGCGACGCCGAGTTCGATGGCGGTCTCGACGGCTCCGTCGAGGTGGACCACGGAGGCGTCGACGCCCTGGTCGGCGAGGTAGGCCGCGACGATGCCCTCGTAGGAGGTGGCGACCGTGCGGCCCTTGAGGTCCTGGACGGTGTGCGCGGTGCCGGGCTTGGCGGCGAAGCGGAAGGTGGAGCGGGCGAAGCCGAGCGGCAGGATCTCCTCGGCCCCGGCGGCGGAGTCGACCAGCAGGTCGCGGCCGGTGATACCGATGTCGAGGCGGCCGGAGGAGACGTAGATCGCGATGTCGCGGGGGCGGAGGTAGAAGAACTCGACCTCGTTGACCGGGTCGACGATCCGCAGCTCCTTGGACTCCCGGCGCTGCTGGTAGCCGGCCTCATGCAGCATCTCCGCCGCAGGTCCGGACAGGGAACCCTTGTTGGGGACGGCGATGCGCAGCATGAGGTCGGCTTCCTTCGCTCGGTCGTACGGGAGTGCCGTACGGGGATTTTCGTACGGGGATGGTGGTGCGGGCGCGGCTCAGAGGTGGGCGTAGACGTCGTCCAGGGAGATCCCCCGGGCGACCATCATCACCTGGACGTGGTAGAGCAGCTGCGAGATCTCCTCGGCGGCTGCCTCCTTGCCCTCGTACTCGGCGGCCATCCAGACTTCGGCGGCCTCCTCGACGACCTTCTTGCCGATGGCATGGACGCCCTTGCCGACCAGCTCGGCGGTACGGGAGGTGGCCGGGTCGCCGGTGGCGGCCTTGTGCTGGAGCTCGGTGAAGAGCTCCTCGAAAGTCTTCTTGGACATGGTGGTCCTCACCCTACGCGGTCCGGCCGGTACCTCAGTGCCAGGGTTCGGATACTGAACGCAGGGTGGCCGCGGTCGCCACCGCCGCGGTCACCGCCTCGTGGCCCTTGTCCTCGCTGGAGCCCTCGATGCCCGCCCGGTCCAGTGCCTGTTCCTCGGTGTCACAGGTCAGCACGCCGAAGCCGACGGGGACGCCGGTCTCGACGGAGACCTGGGTCAGGCCCTGGGTGACGCCCTGGCACACGTACTCGAAGTGGGGCGTGCCGCCGCGGATGACGACACCGAGGGCGACGACCGCGTCGTAGCCGCGGCCCGCGAGGACCTTGGCCGCGACCGGGAGTTCCCAGCTGCCGGGGACCCTCAGCAGGGTCGGCTCGTCGATGCCGAGGTCGTGCAGGGCGCGCAGCGCGCCGTCGACCAGACCGTCCATCACCTTCTCGTGCCACTGTGCCGCGATGACGGCGACCCGCAGGTCCCCCACGTTGCGTACGGACAGTTCCGGTGCACCCTTGCCGCTCACGTCTCTCCTTCGTGCTGTCTCTTACTGGTTGCCGCAGGTGGACGCGGTGGGCGCGTCCAGCCAGGGCAGGTCGTGCCCCATCCGGTCCCGCTTGGTGCGCAGGTAGCGGAGGTTGTGCTCGCCCGCCTGAACGGGCATCGGCTCGCGGCCGGTGACCTCGATGCCGTGGCGCTCCAGCGCGGCGGTCTTGTCGGGGTTGTTGGTCATCAGGCGTACGGCGCGCACCCCGAGGTCGGCGAGGATCTGCGCGCCCGCGCCGTAGTCGCGGGCGTCGGCGGGCAGGCCGAGTTCGAGGTTGGCGTCGAGGGTGTCGTGGCCGCGTTCCTGGAGCTCGTAGGCGCGCAGCTTGGACAGCAGGCCGATGCCGCGGCCCTCGTGTCCGCGCAGATAGACCACCACGCCCCGGCCCTCGCTCTGGATGCGTTCCAGGGACGCGTCCAGCTGGGGGCCGCAGTCGCAGCGCTGGGAGCCGAAGACGTCGCCGGTGAGGCATTCGGAGTGGAGGCGGACCAGGACGTCCTCGCCGTCGCCGAGGTCGCCGTGGACCAGGGCGACGTGCTCGACGCCGTCGACGGTGGAGCGGTAGCCGTACGCGGTGAACGTGCCGTGGACGGTGGGCAGTCGGGTCTCCGCCTCGCGGCGGACGGTGGGTTCGGCGGAGCGCCGGTAGGCGATCAGGTCCTCGATGGAGATGATCGTCAGTCCGTGCTTGCGGGCGAACGGGATCAGCTCGGGCAGCCGCAGCATCCGGCCGTCCTCGCCGGCGATCTCGACGATCGCGCCGGCCGGGCGCAGTCCGGCCAGCCGGGCGAGGTCGACCGCGGCCTCGGTGTGGCCGTTGCGGACCAGGACGCCGCCCGGCCGGGAGCGCAGCGGGAAGATGTGGCCGGGGCGCACCAGGTCGGTGGGCTGCGCGGTGCCGCCGGCGAGGAGTTGCAGGGTGGTCGCGCGGTCGGCGGCCGAGATGCCGGTGCTCACGCCGTGGGCGGCGGAGGCGTCCACGGAGACGGTGAACGCGGTCTTCATGGACTCGGTGTTGTCCTCGACCATCTGCGGGAGCCGGAGCCGGTCGAGTTCCTCGCCCTCCATGGGGGCGCAGATCAGGCCGCGGCACTCGGTCATCATGAAGGCGACGATCTCGGGGGTGGCCTTCTCGGCGGCGACGACGAGGTCGCCCTCGTTCTCGCGGTCCTCGTCGTCGACGACGACGATCGGGCGGCCGGCCGCGATGTCGGCGATGGCCTGCTCGATCGGGTCGAGCGCGAAGTCCTCGATGTCGTCGGTGCCGTCGGTGCTGTACGGGAACGGTGCCGCGTTCATGCCGGTGCTCCTTCCAGAGCGGGCTGGGGACCCCGGCGGGACCGCAGCCACCAGTCGCGCATGCCCCACAGGACGAGCGCGCCGTAGATGACGTAGACGAATCCGGAAAAGGCGAAGCCGTTGGCGAAGTTCAGGGGGACGCCGACGACGTCGACGAGCAGCCAGGCGAACCAGAACTCGACCATGCCGCGGGCCTGGGCGTACATCGCGACGACGGTGCCGACGAAGATGTAGGCGTCGGGCCAGGGGTCCCAGGACAGGGACGGGTAGGCCTTGAAGAGCAGGGCCACGGCGACGGTGCCGACGGCGGCGGCCGCGACCAGCACCGCGCGCTCGCGCCAGGTGGCGAAGCGTACGGCGATGTGGCCGTCCTCGCCCTGGCCCTTGCCGCGGTTCCACTGCCACCAGCCGTAGACGGCGACGACCATGACGACGATCTGCTTGCCCGCGCTGCCGGAGAGGTGGGCGGTGGCGAAGGCCGCGAACAGGATGAGGCCGGAGACGAACTGGGCGGGCCAGCTCCACAGGGAGCGCCGCCAGCCGAAGGCGAGGGCGATCAGCCCGATCACGTTGCCTATCATGTCCGACCACTTGATGTGCTGGTCGAGCAGGACGAAGGCCTCGGAGTTCAGCCAGTTCACCGGGTGACCCCCTGACCGGCCGCGAGCAGGCGCTCGACGTACTTGGCGACCACGTCCACCTCGAGGTTGACCGGGTCGCCGGGCTGCTTGAGGCCGAGCGTGGTCAGGGCGAGGGTGGTGGGGATGAGGCTGACGGTGAAGTAGTCGGGGCCCGCCTCGACGACGGTGAGGCTGATGCCGTCGACCGTGATGGAGCCCTTCTCGACGACGTAGCGCGCGAGGTCCGCGGGGAGCGAGACCTTCACGATCTCCCAGTTCTCGGAGGGCGTGCGGGCCAGCACTTCGCCGGTGCCGTCGACGTGGCCCTGCACGATGTGGCCGCCGAGGCGGGCGCCCACGGCGGTGGGGCGTTCGAGGTTGACGCGGGAGCCGACCGCCAGGGCGCCGAGGCTGGAGCGGTCGAGGGTCTCGGCCATGACGTCGGCGGTGAACTCGTCGCCCTCGTGCTCGACGACGGTGAGACAGACACCGTTCACGGCGATGGAGTCGCCGTGCTTCGCGCCCTCGGTCACGACGGGGCCGCGCAGCCGGAAGCGCGAGGCGTCGCCGAGGTTCTCGACGGCGGTGATCTCGCCCAGCTCTTCGACGATTCCGGTGAACACTTCCCGGGTCCTCCTGCCACATAGGGGCACGGACTCCGGGGCCTGTCGATGACGACAGAAAGTACGGACTACGACACCGGGGGCGACGCCGGACAGACTCGTCCACACGGACGAGCACATACGGCGGCGCGCACGAATGCCCGCCCGCCGCGCACTGCCTCCCATCCGGACTTTAACCGTCGGTCCAGGAATTTCACCTGGTCAACCGGCCGCTGGAAGCGACCGGGTCGCGGACTGTAACCGCCGGTTCGGACTTTCACCGACCCCGGAGTGCGCTGCTTTAGGTACAGGGCCAGTCTGCCACGGCCGATCGGCGTCCATGCGGACGACCCGTGTGGAGTGGCTCACAAGTGTCGTCGCCGGACTTGCCGAACGGCCGCACGGGATCCAATCCCCCGTCACCCCGGGCCACTTGAGACTGGTCCATACCTATTGACGCAGTGGTCTAGTCCTTTTTAGGGTTCGGCTCATGCCCGGCGGCGGTGACGACGGCCCTTGCCCGCCGCCGGGCCGCCCCACGCCTGCGGCCCCGCAGCCGCGTCCCTGCCGTTCGCCGCGAGATCGAGCTACGGCTCCCCCGGCCCGAACAGCTCCCGCTGGGCCGACTCACGCGCCGTCAGCAGCGCCCCCCGGAGCACCGCCGCACCGCCCAGCCGTCCGGCCCGCACCTCCGTCGGCAGCGGGGACATCGCGCGGATCCGCCCCGCGACCCGGGCGGCGAGCACCTCGCCCCCGGCCTGCCCCACCTCGCCGCCGAGGACCACGCAGCCAGGGTCCAGCACGGCTGCGACGGAGGCGACCCCGACGGCGATCCGGCCGGCCAGGGCGTCCAGGAAGCGGTCGGCGGCGGCGCCGGACGCGCAGACCGCCTCGGCGACGAGGGCGGCGGCCCGTGGCTCGCGTGCGGCCGGCGCGGCGAGGATGCCGTGCTCCGCGGCGAGGTCGGCGATCGCCTCCGAGCCGACCAGGGCGTGGAAACCGCCGTCGCAGCCCGTGGCCGAGGGGAGCCCGCCGGTCCCCGGCACCGGCAGGAAGCCGATCTCCCCGGTGCCGCCGGAGGCGCCCCGGCGCAGGACACCGTCGAGGACCACGGCCGCGCCGGTGCCGCGGCCGAGCCAGAGCAGCACGAAGGTGTCGCGGTCGCGGGCCGCGCCGTCGCGCTGCTCGGCCAGGGCGGCGAGGTTGGTCTCGTTCTCGACCAGGACACGGGCGTCCGGGAGCCGCTCCTGGAGCGCGGCCACCAGTCGGCGGTGCCATTCGGGCAGCCCCGTGGAGTCGCGCAGCTCACCGGTGGCCGGCGCGATCAGGCCGGGGGCGCCGATGCCGACCGTGTGCAGCCGGTCGACGCCGGCCTCCTTCGCGACCCGTTCGACCAGCGCGACGGCCTGTTCGAGGGCCGGTCCCGTGTCCGTGTCGCCGCCGATCGGCACCGATGCCTCGGCGAGCACCTCGCCGAGCAGGTCGGAGACGACCACGGCGACGCCCTCGGTGCGCACGTCCAGGGCGGCGAGATGGGCGAGGTCGGCGACGATGCCGTACAACCGCGCGTTCGGGCCGCGCCGTTGCTCCCCGGACTCGCCCACCACCGAGATCAGGCCGGAGACGGTGAGGCGCTCGACGAGGTCGGCGACGGTCGGCCGGGACAGACCGGTGCGCTCTTTCAACTGCCCTGCCGTCAACGGGCCTTCCTGCAACAGCCGCAGGGCGAGCCGGTCGTTGATGGCCCGGGCGGTGCTCGGGGATGCGGGCATGCCGGGAATCCTCCCAGATCGACGCGGCCGCACGGCGGGCACCTGCACCCGAGGGCCTGTCCGGCGGACGGACCCTCGCACCGTGTGGCCTCATGTCCCCTATCTATCAGGCAGGGTTCCTGATAGTTTACGTCGGCGCTACGGGGATACACACGTCCGGGAGGGGCCCGAGAATGAGTGCAGTGGTCTACGAGGCGTCCGAGGTGCGGCGCGCCCGGTACGCCGTGGCGGCCGTGTTCGCCGTGCACGGCGCCGTCACGGGCTCGTTCGCGACCCGGGTGCCATGGATCCAGGACCATGCCTCGCTCAGCACCGGCCAGTTGGGGCTGGCGCTGGCCTTCACGGCGTTCGGCGCCTCCTGCGCCATGCCGCTGGCCGGCCGGATCAGCCACACCCTCGGCAGCCGCAGCGCCCTGCGCGTTCTGATCGCGCTGTGGACGGTGTCGCTGATCCTGCCCGCCCTGGCGACCAACCTGTACACGCTGTGCCTGGCGATGTTCGTCTACGGGGCGAGCGCGGGCATGGCGGACGTGGCGATGAACGCGCTGGGCGTCGAGGTCGAGCGGCTGCTCGACAAGTCGATCATGTCCGGGCTGCACGGCATGTGGAGCGCGGGCGCCCTGATCGGCTCGGCGGCCGGCACGCTCGCCGCCCATCTCGGAGCGGACGCGCGCCTGCACTTCGCGCTGGCCGCCGTGGTCCTCACCCTGCTCGGCGTGTCGGTCTGCCGCTGGGTGCTGGACCTCCAGCCGGCCGAGGACGAGGAGCCGCCGCCGCGGTTCGCGCTGCCGCCGCGGTCGGCGCTGCTGATCGGCGCGGTCGGCTTCTGCGCGGTGTTCGCGGAGGGCGCCAGCCTGGACTGGTCGGCGGTGTACCTGCGTGACCGGCTGGAGGCGTCGGCGGGTCTCGCGGCGGCCTCGACGACCGGGTTCATGCTGACCATGGCGGTGGCCCGGATCCTCGGGGACGCGGCGGTGGACCGCTTCGGCGCGGTGCGCACGGTCCGCGCGGGCGGTGTCCTGGCCGCGTTCGGCGGGCTGCTCGTCGTGGTGGCCGGCCATCCGGCCGTGGCGATGGGAGGGTTCGCGCTGATGGGGCTCGGTATCGCGGTCGTCGTACCGCTGTGCTTCGCGGCGGCGGGCCGCAGCGGTCCGAACCCCAGCCAGGCCATCGCGGGCGTCGCGACGATCACGTACACCTCGGGGCTGATCGCGCCGAGCCTGATCGGCGGGGTCGCCCAGGCGACCAGCCTGATGGTGTCGTTCTGTCTGGTGACCGTGCTGTCCTGCGGGCTCGCCGTGTTCGCGGGCGTGCTGCGGGCCGGTGAGCGCGACCGGCCGACGGTCAGTCCGCGGGCCGCAGCAGTTCCCGACCCGCGGCCCTGAACCGCTCGCTCCAGGGCGCGGGGCGCAGCGTCGCAGCGTCCAGCCGGACCAGCACCCGGGTGCCCTGGGCGTAGGTCACCGCCCCGTCGGCCGAGCAGAACCGGAACCCGTACGTCAGACCGGTGTTGCCGAGCCGTTCCAGCCAGAGGTGGACGGCGTAGGTGCCGGTCCGGGTGACCGGGACGTCGTAGCTGATCCGCAGTTCCCGGACCGCGTTGCAGGCGTCCCCGGCCGCTTCCCAGTCGCCGTCGAACCGGATGCCGTGCTCCTGCCACAGCTCGCTCCACGCCCGCTCGACCATGAGCGGGTAGCGGGCGTTGTGCAGCAGGCCGAGGGCGTCGAGGTCGTCGAAGTGGACGGTGACGGGGACGAGCCGCCCGTAGGAGAGGACGGGGGCTGTCGGGGCTTCGGCGGTCACGGGTAGTGCTCCTGACACAGTTGAGACGCTTACGTCCATCCTAAGCGGACGCTCAGGTGCTCGTTCGCCCCATACACCTCGCCCTCCTCGGTCGCCCTGCCGACCGCGCCCACCACGCCTTCCGGGCTCCCCAGAAAGGGCCCTGACCAGCCCCGGCCCCGACAATGGTGCGGACGGTCGTACCTTCCGACGAAAGCGAACCCGCACCATGGATCTCGGTGTCCGCTGGAAACTGCACGGGGACGGACGCACTCCGGCACCGGGCGCGGTGGTCCGGCCCGACGAGCGGCTGTCCTGGCCGCGCACGGTCGGGCTCGGCGCCCAGCACGTGGTGGCGATGTTCGGCGCGTCGTTCGTGGCCCCCGTCCTGATGGGCCTGGACCCCAACCTCGCGATCATGATGTCCGGCGTCGCCACCGTGATCTTCCTGCTCGCGACCCGTGGCCGGGTGCCCAGCTATCTGGGCTGTTCGCTGTCCTTCGTCGGGGTGGCCGCGGTGATCCGCGCCCAGGGCGGCACCAGCGCCACGGTGACCGGCGCGGTCTTCGTCGTCGGCGTCGCCCTGTTCCTGGTCGGACTGGCCGTGCAGCGCTTCGGGGCGCGGATCATCCACGCCGCGATGCCGCCGATCGTGACCGGCGCGGTCGTGATGCTGATCGGCTTCAACCTGGCCCCGGTCACCGCCTCCACGTACTGGCCGCAGGACCAGTGGACGGCCCTGCTGGTGATGCTGTTCACCGGTATGGCGGTCGTCTGTCTGCGTGGTTTCTGGTCCCGCATCGCGATCTTCCTGGGGCTGGTCTTCGGGTACGGCATCTCCTGGGCCTTCGACGCGATCTTCGGGAAGATCCACTCGGTGGACGCGAGCGGCAAGCTCACCGACCACTGGCGGCTGGACCTGTCCAGCGTCGGCAAGGCCGACTGGATCGGGCTGCCGTCGTTCCACGGACCGTCGTTCCAGTGGTCGGCGATCCTGGTCGCGCTGCCGGTCGTCATCGCGCTGGTCGCGGAGAACGCCGGGCACGTCAAGGCGGTCGGCGAGATGACCGGGGACCCGCTGGACGACGAGCTCGGCACGGCGATCTCGGCGGACGGCGCGGCCTCCATGCTGTCGACCGCGGTGGGCGGTCCGCCCAACACCACGTACTCCGAGAACATCGGTGTGATGGCCGCGACCCGCGTCTACTCGACCGCCGCCTACTGGGCCGCCGCCGGCTTCGCCCTGCTGTTCGGTCTGTGCCCGAAGTTCGGCGAGGTCGTCGCGGCGATCCCGGGCGGGGTGCTCGGCGGCATCACGGTGATCCTGTACGGCATGATCGGGCTGCTCGGCGCGCAGATCTGGCTCAACGCCAGGGTGGACCTGCGCAACCCGCTGAACCTGGTGCCCGCCGCGGCGGGCATCATCATCGGCGTCGGCAACGTCACCATGAAGTTCACCTCCCACTTCTCGCTGAGCGGGATCGCCCTCGGCACCCTGGTGGTCATCACCGGCTACCACGCGCTGCGCGCCTTCGCGCCCGCCCATCTCAAGACCCAGACGCCGCTGCTGGACGCGGGCACGTCGACGTACGACGACGACACGGACGGCGACGGCGGCGGTCAGCGCGCCAGGTCGTAGGCGTACGAGGCGCTGAACGTCCCCGCCTCCCCCTTGCAGCCGTCCGACTCCCCCGGCAGCTTCACCCACAGGTAGGCGTCGATGCGTCCCTCGCCGGTGTTCAGCGTGGGCGCCCGGCCGATCTTCCGGCCGTCCGGGTCGCACCACTGTCCGTCGGCCGGGGCGCCGTTGCCGTTGCGGCTGGTGTCGATCACCGCGCCGAGGCCCGCAGGGCCGCCGAGGGCGTCGAGGACCGCACGGTCGTAGGCGATCTCGTCGGCGGTGCGGTGGAAGTTGGAGACGTTGCTGAAGACGCCGTCGGAGGAGGCGGCCGACGCGGCACCCGCCTGCCTGAGCAGGGCCGCCTGCTGCGCCGCGGGGTTCCAGGTCGAGTGGCCGGCGTCGTAGTAGACCCGGGCCCGCGGGTCGGCGCTCTTCAGGACCCGGCCGGCCCGGGCCAGCGAGGCGAAGCGGGCGCCGCGGTCGGCGGCGGAGAGGCAGTCGGACTGCGCGACCGCGTCGGGTTCCAGTACCACCATGACCTCGCCGGAGCCCAGCCCGGCGGCGACCCGGTCGATCCAGGCGTCGTAGGCGTCCAGGTCGGACGCCCCGCCCTCGGAGGCGCCGCCGCAGTCGCGGTCCGGGATCGCGTACACCACGACGGCGGGCACCCGGCCCGCGGCGGCGGCCGCCGCCGTGACCGCGCGGACCCGCGAGGTGGTGTCCGCGGCCTCGGCGTCGGTGAACCACACCGCCGCCGGCTGCTCGGCGATCCGGGACTCGATCACGGCCGCGCGGGGATCGCCGGGGTGGTCGTGGACCCACTCGTCCACCTGGGAGTCGGGGTGGTGGTAGAGGCGGGACGACACGGCGGCGGTCGCCGGGGTCCGTCGGGCCCCGGTCGCGGACGCGGTGGGACTCGCCTTCGGCTTCGGGGACGGCGAGGGTGACGCCTCGGCCGTCGGGACCGGCGGCACGGCCGGCCACGACGCCAGGGTCGGTGAACCGGACGGCCCGGGCCGGGCCTCGTCGGACCCCCGGGCCTCGCCCGGCGCGGACGTCAACCCGGCCACGGCGGCGACGGCCACCACCACGGACGCGAGCGCGACCATGCTCCCCCGCCCGACGGCGCCGCCGCGCCGGTCCGCGCGCACGGCCGGACGCTGGGCACGTAAGCCTGCCAAGTGCTGATCCCCTCTCCCGTACGACGGGATCGTTCCCCCGTTCTGGGGAAGCGTCGGGCCCGCCGGCACTGCGCAGAGCCTAGGACTGGGACCCTGCCCCCATGGCGCAATTGGCACAGTTCACCACTTCCGTAGACACCGTGGTCTCCCGTATGCGCGCCCTGGACGCCGGCCTGGAAGCGCGGGACGGGATCGCGGTCTTCAACCGCGTCTACCTCACGGTCACCGAGGAGGTCGACCGGCACATCGACCGCGGGGAGTTCGCGGACCCGCGGGCCGCGATCACGCTGGACGTCCGGTTCGCGGAGCGCTATCTGACGGCGGTCGACGCGGTGGCCGACGGGCGTCGCCCACCGGCCTGCTGGCGGCCGCTGTTCCAGCTCCGCCGCCATCCCGGGGTACGTCCGGTGCAGTTCGCGCTCGCGGGCATCAACGCGCACATCGGCCACGATCTGGCGCTCGCCGTCGTGGACGCCTGTCGTACGCTCGACTGCGAACCCTGCGCCCTGGAAGACGAGTTCGACCGCGTGGGCGAACTGCTCGGGTCGCTGGAGGAGCGCATCCGCGACGAGCTGACGCCGGGTCCCGACCTGTTCCGGATCGCCGATCCGCTGGCCCATCTGCTCGGCTCCTGGAGCCTGGAACGCGCCCGGGACGCCGCCTGGTCGGCGGCGCGGGCCCTGTGGGCACTGCGCGCACTGCCCGACCTGGCCGGGGAGTTCGCCGAGCGTCTGGACGCGGCGGTCGGTCTGGCGGGCCGCATGCTGCTGACCCCGCTGCCGCACCCATCCGCCGCGCCGGTGACCTGATCCCGGAGTCGGACGCCTCAACCGCCGTGGGTGCGTTGTACGTTCGACGGAACCGCACCCTGTGTCGAAGGAGCAGTTGGGCATGGCGACCAAGCTCGGACTCGGTCTTCCGCAGAACCGGAAGTACGACCTCGGCCGGGACGTGCCCGACGTGGCACGCACCGCGGAGGCGATCGGCTACGACAGCCTCTGGGTGTACGAGCGGCTCCTCGTCCCCGAACCCGCCACCCAGGGTCTGTACGGCATCGAGGGCCTGCCCTGGCCGGACGGGTACCGCGGGGTGGCCGAACCGCTGGTCACCCTCACGCTCGCCGCGGCGGCCACCGAACGGGTCGAGCTGGGCAGCAGTGTGCTGGTCGCCCCGCTGCATACGCCGTTCCGGCTCGCCAAGACGCTGGCCACGCTGGACGCGGCCAGCGGCGGACGGGTCCTCGCGGGCTTCGGCACCGGCTGGTCGCACGACGAGTACGCGGCGTCGTCGGTGCGCCCGTTCGAGGAGCGCGGCGCGGCCCTGGACGAGCTGGTCGAGGTGTGCCGCGCGGTCTGGGGCCCGGACCCGGTGTCGTACGACGGCCACATCACCAAGATCGCCCCGGCGGTCGTGGGGCCCAAGCCCGTCCGGCCGATCCCGATCCTGCTGGCGGCGGGCCCGGGACCGGCCCTGCGTCGGCTGGTCGACCACGCCGACGGGTGGCTGCCGGTGGCCATGGGCGCGGAGAAACTCGCCGCGCAGTGGCGCGCGGTGCAGGAACTGGCCGCCGAACGCGGGCGCACCAGGCCGATCCGGACCGTGCTGCGCGCCAACGCCCGCTACCTGGCCCAGGGCCACTCAGGGGGCCGCCGCGCGCCCTTCCACGGCAGTGTCGACCAGATCGTCGAGGACCTCGCCGCGCACGCCGAGGTCGGTCTCGACGAGATCCTCGTCGACCTCCAGTCCGAGACGCGGGACGCGCAGGAGCTGAAGGATGTGGCGGCGCAGGTCTACGGAAAAGCCCGGGCGGCGGGGATCTGAGCCCACCGCCCGATTCCGGCTCGGACCGACCGACGTCCGTCGCCGGGGTCAGTCCTCCGGGAGTTCCACGGGGGCGATGTCGGCGTAGACGTCGCCCGGGCCCGGGTTGGTCGCGTCGGTCGTGCCGCCGAAGTGGTGCATGACGCCCCAGACCGCGTTCAGCGCGGTCTGGATCGCGCCCTCGGCCCAGCCGGCCGTCCAGGAGATGTCGTCGCCCGCGAGGAAGATGCCCCGCTTGTCCTCGGGCAGCGACTCCTGCATGAAGTGCGTGAACAGGCGCCGCTGGTAACGGTAGTGACCGGGCAGGTTGGCCTTGAACGCACCCATGAAGTAGGGCTCGTTCTCCCAGGACACGGTCACCGGGTTGCCGATGATGTGCTTCCGGATGTCGACCTTCGGGTAGATCTCGCCGAGCGACTTCAGCATGACCTCCATCCGCTCGCTCGCGGACAGCGGCAGCCACTTCAGGCTGTCGTCGCACCACGTGTACGAGAGGCAGATGACGGCGGGCTTGTCCGGGCCGTCGTCCAGCAGGTAGGTGCCGCGGGTCATCCGGTCGGTGAGCGTCATCGACATGACGTCCCGCCCGGTCTCCTCGTCCTTGTCCAGCCAGAACGGCCGGTCCACGGGCACGAAGAGCTTGCTGGACTCCATGTAGTGGGTACGCTCGATCGCCGTCCAGTGGTCGATCGGGAAGAGCGAGTCGTCGCAGGCGATCTTCGACAGCAGCATCCAGGACTGGGCGGTGAAGATGGCCGCCTTGTAGGTGCGGATGTCGCCGTTCGCGTCCGTCACGGTGATCTGGTTGCCCGCGGTGCGGTGCAGCCGGGTCACGGCCGGCTTCGGCTCGCCGTCCGTGTGCAGCGACTTCAGCGAGGTGCCGTACGGCCAGTGGACGATCTTCTGCGGCTCGCGCTCCCACAGGCGCAGCGGCAGCTGCTGGGAGCCGCCGACGATGCCGCGGTGGTGGTCGTCGGCCTCGGTGTAGACGACCCGCAGGATCTCCAGGATGGAGTTGGGGAAGTCGGTGTCCCAGCCGCCGGTGCCGAAGCCGACCTGGCCGAAGATCTCGCGGTGCCGGAAGGACTTGAACGACTCGGAGTCGCAGAGGAAGCCGTAGAAGGTCTGGTTGTCGAGCTTCTCGACGAGCCGGGCCCAGATCTCGCGGATGCGCGGCACGTCGCGCTCGCGCATGGCCTGGTTCATGTCGGAGAAGTCGGCGCCGTCCTCCAGACAGGCGTTCCAGGCGTTCATCACGTCGCGGTAGACCTGCGGCAGGTCGTCGACGCTGGTCGCGTAGTGCGACTCGCCCTTGAGGTCGACGACGGTCGACGGGGTCGTCTCGGCGAGGGGGTTGGGGAAGGGCCGGGTCTGGAGCCCCACCAGGTCGATGTAGTGCTGGAGCGCCGTGGAGGACGGCGGGAAGCGCATCGCGCCCATCTCCGCGGTGAGGGAGGGGTCGCAGCCCTCGAAGCCCACGGTCCGCAGCCGGCCGCCGATCTGGTCGGCCTCATACACGACGGGCTTGAGGCCCATCTTCATCAGCTCGTACGCGGCCACCACACCGGACAGACCGCCGCCGATGACGGCGACCTCCGCGCCGTGCTCGGTCGCGGGTATCTGGCCGAGGCCCGCCGGGTGGGCGAGGAAGTCGTCGTACGCGTACGGGAAGTCCGGGCCGAACATGGTGATCGGCAGCTGCTGCTCGTCTGCGTGCTCGACGGCGTTGGGCACGGTGGACGTCATGGGGCACGGACTCCTTGCGCGAAAAACTGGGAGAGGGTGAGCGAAGGCGGGGCAGTGGTCAGACGAGGGACCCGTAGAGGCCCGGGCGGCGGTCCTTCAGATACGGGTTCGTCTCGCGGGACGCGGCGAGGAACGCGGGGTCCGCGTCGGCGAGCAGCAGTGCGTCGGCGCGGCCGCCGCGGGTGCGGGCGACCCCGTCGGGACCGGCCAGCGTGGACAGCCCGACGAACTCGAACTCCCCTTCGCGGCCGACCCGGTTGACGTAGGCGACGTACATCTGGTTCTCGAAGGCGCGCACCGGCACGACGGACTCGGCGACGAACTGGAACGGGTGCATCTGCGCCGTCGGCACCACCAGGAGGTCGGTGCCGGCCAGGGCGTGGGCGCGGACGTTCTCCGGGAACTCGACGTCGTAGCAGATCATGATGCCGACCCGCAGACCGTTCAGCTCGGCCTGGACGACCGGCGTCCCGCCCGGGACGAAGTGCTCGTGCTCGAAGCAGCCGAAGAGGTGGGTCTTGCGGTAGTTCGCGAGGCGGGTGCCGTCGGCGGAGATCAGCTGGGCGGAGTTGAAGACGGTCTCGCCGTCGCGCTCGGGGTATCCGTAGGCGACCGCGAGGCCGTGCCGGCCGGCGATCTCGGCGATCTCGTCGGCGCAGGCGCCGTCGGCGGGCTCGGCCAGGCGGCCGATGTCGTCGCCGATCGCGTACCCGGTCAGGAACATCTCCGGGGTGACCAGCAGTGCGGCGCCCGCGGCGGCGGCACGGCCCGCGGCCTCGTCGAGGACCTTGAGGTTCTCGACGACGGAACCGGGGCGGCCGGAGCTCTGGAGCAGGGCGGTGCGCATGCGTCTTCCTCACCGGATACGGAGGGGGGTTGGGGTCACGTAGACGGTACGGGCGGCGGAGCGGGCCGGACAAGGAGGAGCCGTTGCGCGCCGGTGAGCGGTTCGTTGCGTCGCGACCGGGGTGGGCGGCGATTCGTTGCGCGGGCCCGCTCGCGGCTCCGGGCTGGGCCGGTGTCCTGCCCCGGAGTGTGTGATGCGACACGGGAGCGGGCTCATCCGCCCCGGTCACCATGCCCCGCTCGCGGCTCCGGTTCATCACTCACAGCTCGCGGCTCCGGGGCATCGCTCACAGCTCGCGGCTCCGGGGCATCGCTCACAGCTCGCGCAGGCGGTCCGCGATCTCGCGCAGCAGCTCGGGGTCGGTGGCCGGGCCCGCGACGACCGGCCGCGGCTCGTCGACGCGCACCACACCGGCCGCGACCAGGTCGCCGAGCAGCACGCGTACGACGGTCAGCGGCAGGTCGGCGTCGGCCGCGAGCTCGACGACCGGCCGCGGCCCACGGCGCACCAGGTCCAGCAGGGAGGACCGGGCGTGGTCGAGTGCCGGGCCGCCGTCGTCCGGCCACAGGGCCGTGACCTGGGACATCAGGTCAATGGCGGGTCCGCCGGAGGGCCGGGTCCGGCCATGTGTCACGGCGTACGGCCGGACCATCGGCCCGGTCTCGTCCTCGTACCAGTGGTCGTCGTCTGCCACCAGGGGATCAGGCGCCGGCCGGACCGGCGGAGGCGGCGGCCTCCCGTACGGCGGCGTCCAGATGGCGGCCGACGCGGCGGACGAGCAGTTCCATCTCGTGGGCGAGCTGGCCGACGTCGGTCTCCGCCTCGCTGAGCACGGCGAGACGGCTGCCGTTGCCCGCCGGGGTGACGAAGAGATAGGCGTCGTCGAGCATGACCATGGTCTGTCGTACCTTGCCCGCGGCGAACCGTTCGCCCGCCGAGCAGGCCAGGCTGTGGAACCCGGAGCAGACGGCGGCCAGATGCTCGATGTCGCGCCGTTCGATCCCCTCCGAGCAGCACAGCGGCAGCCCGTCGGCGGTGAACAGGACCGCCTGACGGACGTGGTCGGTCCGGGCCACCAGGTCGTCGAGCAGCCAGCCGAGGTCCGTACCGGGCTGTTCGACCGTGTTGTCAGGGAGCATCGTCGGCGTCCCTCCTTTCGTCCGTGCCGGCCGGCTCACCGGCGGTGTGGGCCTGGGGGGTGCGGCCGGTCGGTTCACCTGGGGTGCGGCCGGTTCGTTCACCGGAGGTGCGGGGGTGTTCGGGGTCCGTCGGGCCGTCGGTGGTCCGGGAGTGCCGGGCGTCGGTGTGCTCCCCGGGCGCGGGAGCGTCCTCGGGGCCGGGCTCGACGCCCCTGCGTCCGCGGTCCAGCCCGCGCTGGAAGGCTCCGAAGATCGCCCGCATGTCCTCGGCGCTCACCTCGCGCCCGGACGCCCCGGCCGGGGCCCGCGGGGGCTCCTGGCGCAGCTCGGGGGCGAGGGCCGCCTGCCGGACCCGGGTGGGCAGCCCGGCCGCGCGGGGCGTGGCCGAGCCGGGGGCGGATGCGGGA
>NZ_VJZD01000015.1 GCF_009377175.1 Streptomyces adustus | reverse complement strand
CCTCACCTCCTCCCCCAGCCCCGCACGGCACCGGCTGCGGGCCGTCGACCGGGACGAGGTCGTCGACATGACGGACCTCCTGCCGCCGGGCGCCACCTGGCTGCCCGCCCCGCAGCACACCCTGCCCGCCCTGCCGGGCCACCCGCCGATGGTCGGCTACCTGGTCCTGGTCCCGGCCGACCAGCAGCCGCCGTTCCTGCCGGTGGCGCTGCCCGACGGCCCCCAGGCCGCGGAGCCGGCCGTCCCGGCCCCGGGCGAGCCGCTGGTGCGCATCGACACCGCACAGCGCACCGCCCAGGTCGGCGGGCACGAACTCGACCTCACCTACCTGGAGTTCGAGCTGCTCGCCCATCTGGTCGCGCACCCCAACCGGGTGCACACCCGTGACCATCTGGTCAGCACGGTGTGGGGCTACGGCCATGTGGGCGACGGCCGTACCGTCGACGTCCACGTCGCCCGGCTGCGCCGCAAGCTGGGCGTCGAGCACCGCAGGTCGATCCAGACCGTCCGGCGCGTCGGTTACAAGTACTCCCCGCCGCTCGCGCGCTGAGTCTCTGCCCGCAGCAGATCACGGTTCCCTCCCACGGCCCGAGCGGGCACAGTCACCGGCATGAGACTTCTGGTGCTGGGTGGTTCGGAGTTCGTGGGGCGGGCCGTGGCCGAGGCGGCGCTCGGGCGGGGCTGGGAGGTGACGGTGTTCAACCGGGGGCGACAGCCGGCCGTCCCCGGCACCCACCGCCTGCTCGGCGACCGCACCGCGCCCGACGGGCTCGCCGCCCTGGCGCGCGGCGAGTGGGACGCCGTCGTCGACACCTGGTCGGCGGCACCGCGCGCGGTGCGGGACACGGCCCGGCTGCTGCGGGGGCGCGCGGGACGGTACGTGTACGTGTCGAGCTGCTCGGTGTACGCCTGGCCGCAGCCCGTCGGGTACGCCGAGGACACGCCCCTGGTCGAGGGCGCGTCGGCCGACGCGGACCGGACGGACTACACACGCGACAAGCGGGGCGGCGAACTGGCCGCGCAGGCGGAGTTCGGGGCGGAGCACTCGGTGCTCGCGCGGTGCGGGCTGATCCTGGGCCCGTACGAGAACGTGGGGCGGCTGCCCTGGTGGCTGGCCCGGATCGCGCGCGGCGGCCCCGTCCTCGCACCGGGGCCCCGGGACCTGCCCCTTCAGTACGTCGACGTCCGCGACCTCGCGGAGTGGCTTCTCGGTTCGGCGGAGCGGGAGTTGAGCGGCCCGTACAACCTGGCGTCCGCGCCGGGGCACACCACGACGGGCGAGCTCCTGGAGGCGTGCGTACGGGCCACCGGCGCGGCGGCCGAGCTGCGCTGGACCGATCCGGACGTCGTCCTCGGCGCGGGCATCGAGCCGTGGACCCAGCTGCCGGTGTGGGTGCCGCCGGACAGCGACATGCACGACAGCATGCACACGGGCGACACCTCGCGGGCGCGGGCGACGGGCCTCGACTGCCGGCCGGTCGCCGAGACCGTGGCCGACACCTGGAGCTGGCTGCGCGGGATCGGCGGCACGCCGCCCCGGCGGCCGGACCGGCCCGTCCCGGGGCTCGACCCGGCGGTGGAGGCCAGGGTCCTGGCAGCCGGCGGAGGTGTACCTGGCACCACCCCCGCACAGGGGGACTCGGCCCAGTGACCACCGCTCGGCGCTCCGCGAGACTGACGCCATGGACACCCACTCGCCGGACGGCAACTTCGCTGCGCGGGCCCGGACCTCCGCGCTGACCTCGGGGCGGGGGCTCGCGCTGGCCGTGGCGTCGCTGCCCGAGGCCCTGCTGTGCTACACCCTCTGCCTCGTCTCGATCGCGCTCGTCCCGGTCGTCGGGATCGGGCTGTTCACCACTCCCTGGGCCGTCAGGTGGCTGCGGTCCTTCGCCGACCGGCGGCGGGCCCTGGCCGCGAAGTGGTGCGGGATACGCATCCCCTCGGCCTACCGGCCGCTGCCCGCGGACGGCAGGCCCTGGGCGCTCACGTACGCGCTGCTGCGGGACCCGGCCACCTGGCGGGATCTGCGCTGGCTGCTGGTCGACGCGACGGCCGGGTTCGCGACCGCGTTGCTGCCCGCGCTGCTCCCGCTGTACGCGCTGGAGGGATTCGCGCTGGCGGCGGGGATGTGGCGGATCTATGTGGGCACGACCGGCGAGGCGTACTGGTACGCCTTCGTCCCGGTCTCCGGTCAGTTGCCGGCCCTCTCCGCCGGCGTGCTGGGCGTGGTGTTCCTTCTGCTCGGCGTCCGCTGGGCGCCCGCGCTGCTGGCCGTCCACTTCCGGCTCACCCGGGCCCTGCTCGCCCCCGGGCAGGAGGAACTGGCCGAGCGGGTGCGGGTCCTGACCGAGACACGGCGCGACGCCGTCGACAGTTCCGCCGCCGAGCTGCGGCGCATCGAACGCGATCTGCACGACGGGGCGCAGGCCCGGCTGGTGGCCATGGGCATGGACCTCGGCGTCGTCGAGATGCTCCTGGACAAGGACCCCGCGCAGGCCCGCCGGCTGCTCGCGCAGGCCAGGCAGTCCTCCGCCGACGCGCTCACCGAACTGCGGGACCTGGTGCGGGGCATCCATCCGCCGGTGCTCGCCGAACGCGGACTGGGCGACGCCGTACGGGCGTTGGCGCTGCGGCTGCCCGTCGCCACGGAGGTGGGCGTGGAGCTGGCCGGGCGGGCGGAGGCGCCGGTGGAGTCGGCCGCGTACTTCGCCGTCAGCGAGCTGCTGACCAACGCCGTCAAGCACGCGGACGCCGACCGGGTCTGGGTGGACCTGCACCACTCCGACGGCATGCTGCGGATCTCGGTCACCGACAACGGTCGGGGCGGTGCCGCGGTCGGGGCCGGCTCGGGCCTGAGCGGTGTCGAGCGGCGGCTGGGTACATTCGACGGCGTCCTGGCCGTCAGTTCTCCCGCGGGCGGTCCCACCATGGTGACCATGGAGATTCCGTGCGCGTTGTCCTAGCCGAGGACCTGTTCCTGCTGCGCGACGGGCTGGTGCGGCTGCTGGAGGCCTACGGCTTCGAGATCGCCGCCGCCGTCGAGTCCGGACCCGAGCTGACCCGGGCCCTGGCTGAGCAGCAACCCGACGTGGCGGTGGTGGACGTACGGCTGCCGCCGACCCACACCGACGAGGGCCTTCAGTGCGCGCTGCGGGCCCGCCGGGAGCGGCCCGGGCTGCCGGTGCTGGTGCTCTCCCAGCACGTCGAGCAGCTGTACGCGCGCGAGCTGCTGGCCGACGGCAGCGGCGGGGTCGGCTATCTGCTCAAGGACCGGGTGTTCGACGCGGAGCAGTTCGTGGACGCCGTACGACGGGTGGCGGGCGGCGGTACGGCCATGGACCCGCAGGTGATCCAGCAGCTCCTGGCGCGGCGGGCGTCGCACGACCGGCCGCTGGACCGGCTCACGCCCCGGGAGCGGGAGGTGCTGGAGCTGATGGCGCAGGGGCGGACCAACGCGGCGATCGCGGGCCGGCTCGTCGTCACGGAACGGGCGATCGCCAAGCACACCGCCAATATCTTCGCCAAACTGGGACTGGAGGTGTCGGACGACGACAATCGCCGCGTCCTGGCGGTGCTCGCCTATCTGGACCGGAATCTCTGAGCGGCGCAACTACCTGCATTGATGGGGAAGTTGGGACGGGATTGCGTCGCGTTTCTCTCATGAATTTCTGAGATGTTTGAACACCCCTGGGACCGCCTCCGTATGGATGGGAGCCGCTTCACTCCTGTCGGGCGCCTCGATGCTGCCCCGCAAGGATCAGAGGAGTTCCATGGGACGCAATACACGTAAACGCCGTTCGTCGATGGCCACGAAGGCCATAGCCGCATCGGCGGCCCTAGCGCTCGGCGGGGGCGGGCTGATCTGGGCGAACTTCTACGCTTCGGCGCACGAGTCGAACAACAAGGGGTGGAACCAGACCAAGTCCGCCGCGGCCTCGCAGGCCGCGACCATCTCCTGCCCGGACGTCGGCCAGAAGCTGACCAATGTCCCGGCGCAGGCTCGCAACGATGTGAGCGGCGAACTCAGCAACCTCGACCGCCAGATCACCGAGGCCTACCAGCGTCTGGCCACCACCCGGGACGCCCAGGCGCGGGATGCCAGCTTCGTCCAGAACAGCATCCTCCAGCCTCTCCAGGACCGGCGGAAGAACATCTTCGACCGCATCCGGCTGGAGATCACCCGGGTCGGCGGCACCGCGCCCGCGGACCTGGACACCCTGATCAACTGCACCGCCACCCCGGCCAGCCAGACCAACGCGGGCGGCGGCCAGGCCAACAACGGCGGGCAGGCGAACAACGGCGGCCAGGCCAACAACGGCCAGACCGCCAACCCCAGCCAGAGTGCCCCCGCCAACAACGGTGGTCAGGCGAACAACGGCGGGCAGACGGGCAACGGCGGCCAGGCCGGCAACGGTCCGAACGCGGCCGACTTCGTGGACATCACGAAGGTCCAGGCGAACGTCGCCGCGAAGCCCCGCCGGACGGGCCAGGCCTCGACCGGTACGTTCACCACGCGCTGCGGTGTCAACGCCAACGGCAACCACAACACCGACAACGTGATCGTGGCGCCCGGTGTGACCAACGGCGCGCACCACCTGCACGACTACGTCGGCAACCAGTCGAACGACGCCTTCGCGAACAACGACAAGTTCGCGGCGGCCGAGACGACCTGCCAGAACCAGCAGGACAAGTCGTCGTACTACTGGCCGGTGATCCGTCTCCAGAACGGAACGCAGGACTTCGACCAGAACAACGACGGCGGTGGCAAGGAAGGCAACGTCGGCAAGATCCTGGTCGCCAAGCAGGCCCAGATCAAGTTCGTCGGCAGCCCGACCAGCAAGGTCACCGCGATGCCGGAGTTCCTGCGGATCATCACCGGTGACGCGAAGACCACCACGAACGGTCTGGCGAACGCCAACGCGCACTGGAGCTGCACCGGCTTCGAGAACAAGGTGCAGCTGACGACGCAGTACCCGATCTGCCCCAAGGGCAGCAGCGTGGTCCGCACCTTCGCGTTCCAGAGCTGCTGGGACGGCCAGAACACCGACAGCGCCAACCACCGTACGCACGTCGCCTTCGCCGACGCCAACGGCAACTGCGCCAACGGCTTCAAGGCGATCCCCCAGCTGACGATGCGCCTGGTGTACGACGTTCCGGCCCCGGTCATCCAGAACGGCCAGGTCAAGAACCCGTACGCGGTGGACGGCTTCCCGGAGCAGCTCCACAAGGCGGCCACCGACCACGACGACTTCATCAACGTGATGTCGGCGGCCCAGAACACCAAGATCGCCAACTGCATCAACCGCGGTCAGCGCTGCCAGTGACGGCACGGCGCTAGCGCGCAAAGAGAACCGGCGGTGGGATCTCCCACCGCCGGTTCTTTCGTGTGTCCGGGGAACGTGCGGCCGGCGTCAGTGACCGGTGTGCGCCCCGTGGTCGGTGCCCTGCTCGATGTCCCCGCCGAGGGTGGAGCGCAGGGTCGCCACCGTGCTGTTCTCGCCCACGGCCACCCACTTGCGGCCGACCAGGTAGTGACCGCCGTAGTCCTTGGCGGAGTTGATCCACTCGCGCTGCCCGCGGTCGGTGGCGAAGGTGGCCAGGATGAACTTGCCCGCGGCGACCTTGCACACCGCCTGGCGGATCTCGTCGGCGTCGGTCTGCATGTCGGGCGTGCACTTCACCTCGGCGGCCAGGTGCTCCAGGCTGCCGGTCGCCGTCGCCGGAACCGCCGCCTTCGTGTCCGCGGCGGTGCCGCAGCCCGCGAGCACCAGCGCCGCCACGGCGGCGGCCGCCGCGAGCATGGGTCGGGTCACCTTCATCTGTCCTCCCTGCAAGAGCCTCGTCCTGGATACGGCTGCGGCGCGCGGCACACTCAAACGAGGTCCAGGATGCCCGAAACCGGCCGCCGTTCCTCGCGCACCCGTGCGAAGGTGGGCGGATGAACGACGACTGGGACGACCGGGTGACCGCGGCATGGGCCCGCTTCGACGACTACGCCGAGCAGGACGCGGCCGACTTCCGGGCCCTGATCGGCGCGCTCGTCGCCGAACTGCCCGAGGGCAGCCCGCTGGGCCTGTTCGAACAGGCCTGCGCCTGGGACTCCACGGGGCACTCGGACCGGGCCGTCCCCCTGTACCGGGAGGCGCTGGACCGCGGCCTCGACGGCTACCGGGGCCGCCGGGCCCGCATCCAACTGGCGAGCTCCCTGCGCAACATCGGCCTGGCGGAGGAGGGCGTCAAGCTGCTCACACCCGAACTGGACGGCCCATCGGACGAGTTGGACGACGCGGTACGCGCCTGTCTGGCGCTGTGCCTGTCCAGCCTCGGCCGGGACCGCGAGGGCCTCTCCCTCGTCCTGGGCGCCCTGGCCCCGCATCTGCCGCGCTACCAGCGGTCGATGGCCAACTACGCGCGGGCACTGGTCGAACCGCAGGCCTGACACGGGGGCCGCGGGGCGAACCGCCGGGGCGGTGGCGGTGACCAACCATCGATTCGCTCGTTCTGCTGAACGTGCAGCCACAGCATGTCGCCCCGCGCCCCCCATCGTCCGCCACCGACGTCGACGTCGAGCAGGCCGAGGCCGCGCTCGTCGAGCACTATCCGCGGCTCGTCCGGCTCGCCTATCTGGTGCTGCCGCCCGGCCTGGGCCGCGGCCGTCGGGTCCTGACCGCGCACGCCCTCACCCAGCGCGCGCTGCCCGGCCGACGCGCGTCCGGGCCCGCCATCCCGGCCCAGTCGAAGGGCCGGGACAGCGACCCGGGTTACGCCTTCGTCCGCCTCCAGGTCGTACGGACGGCGCTGGAGGCGGGGCTGCCGCTGCGCCGCGCGGCCTGGCCCAGGCGCTCCCAGCTTCCGCCGCTGCTGCCCCAGGTGTGGGGACTGCGCCTGTTCCCGCGCTCGGGCGGCGCCGAGGAGCTCGCCCTGGAGCAACGGCTGGCGGCGCTGTCCGGACCGGCCCGCGCCGCCCATGTGCTGCGCGGGCTGGAACGGCTCCCGGACATCGCCGTGCGCAGGGTGCTGAAGTCGGCGGGCGTGGCCGACCCGGAGGCCGCGCTGCGCGAGGCCGACACCGTCCCCGCGCCGTACACGCTGTTCGAGTCGCCCGCGTTCGACCCCTGCGCGCTCCAGGCCCGGCCGACCGATCTGATGCGGCGCCGCCAGCACTCCCGGGCCGTGCTGGCCGCGGCCGCCGCGCTCGCGGTGTGCGGCGCGCTGCTGGCCCTGCCGGGCGGCGGCTGGGGCCCCGACGGCGCCGCCGCCCCGGCGTACGCGCGCAACCCCGCGGCCGAGGCGGCCCTGGACCCCGGCAAGCTGCTGCGGGTCGCGCCGGCCATGTGGAAGACGTCCAGCCGCACCGACTTCTCCGTGTGGCCCGCCCGCGGCGCCCTGACCGGCGACACCGCGCTGCTGCGCCGCGCCCTCGCGGTCTGGGCACGGCCCGGCGGGAACGTCCGGGTCTCCGTCACCCCCGGCACCCCCTCGGGCGGCCCGGCCGGACCGCCCCAGCTGCTGTACGCGGGCCCGGTCGACAACGCGCGCGTGGTGATCCTGTACGACGGTCTGCGCATCGCCCGCTACGCCGAGCCGAAGGACGGCACGCAGGGCGCCGCCCTCGACTTCGCCCGGGTCGACGGCGCGACGGCCGCCGATGCGGGCGCGCTGGTCCTCGGCCGGTCCGACGGCAATGTGCGGTATCTGACCGCGCCCTGGGTGACGAAGGCGGCCGAGCGGGACCTGACGAAGCCCTCGGCCGGCGCGATGGACCTCGGCCTGACCGGCGGGATCACCGCCCCGCTGGCCAGCCCGGCGGCCCAGGCCGGTACCTGCACCTCGTGGAACGTGCTCCAGCTGACCGACGCCCAGGGCACCCATCTGCTGACCGACCTCGGCGAACTGGTGCCGGCCCGGCTGACCACGGGGAAGCCGACCGCGCCGCACGAGGCGACCGGGGCGAAGTCGCTGAGCGCCTGGGCGCCGTTCGCGTGCTCGCTGGCCGACGCCCGGGCGCAGGGCGTGCGGTCGGTGAACGCCTGGCAGTACGCCGAGCAGCCGCTGCCGGACGCGAGCGGCACGGCCGCCTGGGTGTGCACCAGGGCCGAGACCTGGCGGGGCGACGGGCCCCGGGTGCTGGCCCAGTTCCACACCCCGGGCGGGAAGTACGGCGCGATCGCCGCGAGGGCGGAGGACCGGCCGGCCTGCGGCACCCGCGATCCGCACGTGCTGGCGGGCGTGCTGTGGAAGTCGCAGGACGGTTCCTGGTACCTGCTGGCCGCGGGCAGCCGGGACACCGCGTCGATCCGTACGACGGGCGGGGTCCACGCGAGCACCCGGGGCCGCCTGCTGAGCGTGCGTACGAAGGACGGCGCGCAGGCCGGACTCGAAGGGACCCTGGACGACGGAAGGGCGATCAGCGGGCTGCGGTGAGGGGCGGCCCTCGCCGCGGCGGCACGGGCGGGAGGTGAGCGACCAGTGTGGGATGTGTGAACATCTGTGGCAGGACCGGCCCGTTCGGGTCCGGTTGCTGTCGGTAAGGTGTCCGCATGACTACCGGGGTTCGCCGCAGAATGGGAGTCGACGAGCGACGGCAGCAGCTGATCGGTGTCGCCCTCGACCTGTTCAGCCGCCGCTCGCCCGACGAGGTCTCGATCGACGAGATAGCGGCGGCCGCAGGCATCTCGCGGCCGCTGGTCTACCACTACTTTCCCGGCAAACTCAGCCTCTACGAAGCGGCGTTGAAGCGTGCCGCGGAGGATCTGTCGGCCCGGTTCGCCGAGCCGCACGAGGGTCCGCTCGGGGCCCGGCTGCTGCGGGTGATGCGCCGGTACTTCGACTTCGTGGACGAGCACGGGCCGGGCTTCTCGGCCCTGATGCGCGGCGGTCCCGCGGTCCCCGCGGGCGAGTCCCGCCCGATGAGCCATGTCTCGGCCACCAACGCCCTCATCGACTCCGTGCGGCAGGCCGCGTACGAGCAGATCCTCGCGCATCTGGGGGTCACGGACCCGCCCGCGCGGCTGGAGCTGGTGATCCGCTCCTGGATCTCGCTCGCCGAGTCGACCGCGCTGATCTGGCTGGACGGCCGCCGCATCCCGCGCGCGGAACTGGAGATCCAGCTGGTGCACGACTTCGCGGCGCTCACCGCCGTGAGCGCCGCGTTCGACGACGGGATGCGCAGGCTGCTGCGGCCGATGCTCCAGGACGAGCCGGCCGACGGCCCGTTCAGCGACCTGGCGACCCGGCTGCTCGCCCTGGCCGCCGAGCCCGAGCCCGAGCCCCGGCCCGAGCGTGAGCCGGAGCGTGAGCCCGAGCCCGGTCCGATGGCCTGAGCCCCGGGTGCCGGGTCAGCGGTCCTCGAACTTGCGGTACGACGGGTCGAGGTCGCGCACCTCGGCCGAGGCGTGCAGGGCCAGGCCCGCGGCGGGCTTCACGTACTGACGCAGCAGTTCGAGCGCGGCCTCGGTGAGCCGGGCCTTGGTCTCCTCGGTGCGGCCGGCCAGCAGGGCGATGTGGACGTGCACGACGGCATGTCCCTCGGTCTCCGGGCCGACCACGTCGTCCGCGGTGCGGCGGAAACGTGTCTTGCAGGCCGGCGGCTTCGCGGCCGCGATCTCGACGGTGGCGGTGTGCAGAGCCTGTGCGAATCCGGGCCGGTCGAAGTCGTCCGCGAGCCGGTCCGAGTAGTCGACGGTGATCTGCGGCATGGAGCACTCCTGTTCTGGGGCGACGAATCACCCTAACCGCACGGCCCGACCGCACGGCGCCGCCGTCCGTATGGCGGCCCGCGGGCGGTCGCGACCGCCGCGCCCTCTCCGGGACAGCACGAGGGGCGGGCCCGTGACGGACCCGCCCCCCCTTGGAGCTCCGGACAGCCGTCAGGCGGTCCGGGAGAACACCGCGACCGTGCGTCCGGGGACGGCGAAGGTGCCGGAATCCCGGTCGTAGGCCGCGGACTTGACCGTGGCGTCCGCGCCCGACGCCTGCACCGGGTGCAGGCGGTAGCCCGTCCCGGCCAGCGTGTCGACGGTCTGCCGCTGGGCGGTCGGGGTCGCGTTGAACACGACGACCAGGTCACCCAGCTTCATGGTGATCACCCCGGGCGTCTCGCTCTTCCCGGACAGCGGGAAGGACAGGTCCGACTGCACCTGCGCGGTGCTGCCGAGGGAGAACGCCTGCTCGGTGGTACGGATCCGCAGCAGGTCCCGGTACGCGGCCGAGGCCCCGGTGATCTGCGCGCAGCCCACACTGACGGAGCTCAACAGCGGCTTGGCGTAAGGCCACTTGGACGCGTTGTCGGCGGCAGGCGGCAGCCCGCGCCCGAAGCCGTTGCCGTCGGCGCAGTTCCAGTGGATGGCGTTGAACCAGTCGCCGCTGTCGAAGGAGTTGCGGTCCAGCGACTTGGAGCGCAGCAGGTCCGAGCCCGCCTGGGACAGGGACGGCCCCTGGGAGAGGGCGGCCGTGGCCATGGCGAGGACCTGCATCCGGGCCCGGTCGGACGCCGAGGTGCCCTGGGGCAGCTTGTAGGTCAGGGCGTCGAACAGCGACTCGTTGTCGTGCGCGTCCGTGTAGGCGAGGGCGTCGCCGGGGGCGTCCGCGTAGCCGGCGGGCGCGCCGTTGTAGTCGACCTCGGCGCCGGTGACGTCGTGGCCGTCGGTGTCGGTGAAGCGGTACTTGGCCAGGTTGCCGGTCAGACCGACCTTGATCAGGTCCTGGTAGTGCAGGAGGCGGGCCTTCTGCTCGGCCTCGGTCCCGTTGGCGGTGGAGGAGTTCGGGTCGGTGTAGAGCCCGGACGCGAAGCCCTGGATGCCGGGGTCGGAGTCGAAGGGGCCGCCGCCGCGCACCGCGTCGCGGGCCCGGTCCGAGAAGGTCGCGATACCGGTGCCGGCCATGTTCTGCTGCGTGGCCTGCACGAACCGGGCGTCGTCGGCGACCTCGCCGAAGTTCCAGCCCTCGCCGTAGAGGATGATCTTCTTGCCGTCGACGCCGTCCTTCGCGAGGGTCAGCGCGTCCAGCGCCTTGCGCACGGCGAGGATGTTGGCCTTGGGGTGGTGGCCCATCAGGTCGAAGCGGAAGCCGTCGACCTTGTACTCCTTGGCCCAGGTGACGATGGAGTCGACGACCAGCTTGCCCATCATGGCGTTCTCGGGCGCGGTGTTGGAGCAGCAGGTGCTGTTCGCCACCGAGCCGTCGGCCAGGAGCCGCTGGTAGTAGCCGGGCACGACCTGGTCGAGCACGGAGGTGTCGGCCTGACCGCTGGCCGCGGTGTGGTTGTAGACGACGTCCATCACGACCCGCAGGCCGTCGTCGTTGATCGCCTTGACCATGCTGCGGAACTGGACCGTGCGGGCGGTGCCGTCCGGGTCGGTGGCGTACGAGCCCTCGGGGACCGTGTAGTGGTACGGGTCGTAGCCCCAGTTGTAGGCGTCCTTCGCGGCGGTCTTCGCCACGCAGGCCTGCTGCTGCTCGGAGTCGGCCGGGTAGGCGGCGAGGTCGCAGTCGGGGCCGGCCTGGTCGGCCTTCTTCTCGGGGATGGTGGCGATGTCGAAGGCGGGCAGCAGATGCACGTACGAGGTGCCGGCCTGGGCCAGCTCGCGCAGGTGCTTCGAGCCGTCGCTGTTCTTGTCCGTGAAGGCCAGGTAGGTGCCCTGGTCCTTCGCCGGGACGGTCGCATCGGCGACGGAGAAGTCCCGGATGTGCAGCTCCTGGATCTGCGCGTCCTTCAGCGGCACGGCCTTGGGCTTGGCCAGGGTCGACCAGCCGCCGGGGGCGAGGGCCTTGTCGTTCAGGTCGACGACCAGGCTGCGCTCGGAGTTCGCGCTCAGCGCGACCGAGTACGGGTCGGTGACCTTGTTCGTCACGATCTTGCGGACGCTGGGGGCCCAGACCTTCACCACGTACCGGTAGGGCTTGCCCTTCCAGGAGGCGGGTCCGGTGACGGACCAGACGCCGGTCGTCGCGTCGCGGTGCATGGGCACCGTCGCGCCGGCCAGTTCCAGGGAGACGTTCTGTGCCGTGGGCGCCCAGACGGACAGGGTCGGCCTGCCGTCGTGGAACACCGGGCCCAGATTCGCCTTGGTCGCGTCGTACAGGTCGTCGAGCACGCCCGCGATCTGCACGCCGGTCGCGGACAGGACCGCGCCGTTCGCCGCCAGCTGGGAGGCGACGAGCTGGCCGCCCAGCGCCTCGCGCACCCGGGCGCGGTCGCGCGGGTCGACGGTCCAGGCGGTGTAGTCCTTCAGGTGCGGGAACTTCGCCTTCTGGGCGTCGGTGAGCGTGGACTTCGTCAGTCGCAGCCAGCGCTCGTCGTCGCTGGTGAGGGCGCCGTCCTTGACGGTGATCGAGCCGTCGTGGGAGTAGCGCAGCTGGGTGGAGGCGGCCGCGTCGGAGCCGTTCCAGGCGAGCGTGTCCCGGTCGATCCAGACCGCCTTGGAGGTGGTCAGGTCGAGGGCGGCCGCGGAGCCGGCGGGCTGCGGCAGGAGGTACTTCTCCTGGCCGTTCAACAGCCACACCTCGTAGCCGTTGGCCTTGAGGTCCAGGGACTGGTCGGAGGGCAGGTCCTTGTTGTCGCCGTTGTGGATGATGTAGCTGAGGCTGGTGGCACCGTCGGTGAGAGGTACCTCGAAGACCGCGCCATAGGCGTCAGTCTTCACCGGCTTCAGGGGGCTCGGCCAGTCGGTGGGGTTCGCGGCGCCCGTCCAGACGTGCAGGCCCCAGCCGTCGTAGTCGCCGTCGGCGCGGTGGTAGTGGATGACCGCCTTGGCCTTGTCCGGCGCCGGGGCGTCGGGGTTCGCGGTCAGTACGTCCGGCTTCCCCTGCTCGATCCAGACCTCACCCGTCTTGGTGACGTCGATGCTCCGGTCGGACGAGACGTCCTTGTTGCCGTCCTTGTCGATGACCAGGAAGCCGACGTTCGAGGCGCCGGGCTTGAGCTTGACGTAGGCGAAGGCGCCGTAGGCGTCGCGGCCGATGAAGGGGTGGCTGGCCGGCCAGTTGGTGGCCTCGCCGTCGGCGAGGTCGCCCCAGGCGTACAGGCCCCAGTTCGCGTAGTCGCCGTCCGTGCGCTTGTAGTGGACGACCGCGTAGTCGCGGGAGGACGCGGTGGGGACCTCCGGAGCGGGCGCGGTGCCCGTGGTGCTCGCCGCGGTGGCGCTGGCGATCCGCCCGGCGGAGTCGATCACGACCGCCTTGTAGCGCAGCGCGGTGCCGGCCGGCACGTCCTTGCCGATGGCCTGGGTGACCTTGTACGGGGCGTGGTCGGCGGAGCCGAGCGTGACCCACTTGCCGTTGCCGGTCTGGGCGGCGAAGACGACCCGGTTCAGCTGACCGCCGTCGACGTCGGCGGAGAGCTCGACGGTCCCGGTGGCACCGGCATCCGGGGCCTTGAGGGTGATCGTCGGCCTGGCGGCGGGCTGGGCGAGACGTCCGGCCGCCTTGAGGACGACGGCGGATCCGGCCGGGACGGTGACGGTGACCTTGCGGTCGGCGTTCGAGGCGACGACGGCACCGGTGCCGTACACGCCCCGGTACGCCATGCGGGCCGAGCCGGTGGCGAAGGTGGCGCTCTTCGCCGTGCCGGCGTTGTTGAAGGCGACGACGTACTCGGCGCCGGTCCTGGCGTCGGTGCGGGTGAAGGCGTAGACGCCGGGGCCGTCGGCCGCGTACCGCTGGGTCTGGACGCCGTCGGTGAGCGCCGGGTTGTCCTTGCGGAGCTTGGACAGCGCGGCGATCTGCCGGTAGAGCGGGGCCTTGGTGTCGTACGCGTCGCCGGCGTGGGTGCGGTCGGTGCCGATCTCGTCGTCGTCGAGGTAGTCGGCGACCTTGGAGGCGAACATCGTCTGGCGGGCGTCCTTGTCCCCGCCGGAGCCGGTGAAGCCCTGCTCGTCGCCGTAGTAGACGACCGGGTTGCCGCGGCTGAGGAACATCAGCTCGTTGGCGAGCCGGTCCTTCTTGAGCAGTTCGGCGTCGGTGGCCTTCGGGTTGTCCTGGTTCAGGAAGTACCCGATGCGGCCCATGTCGTGGTTGCCGAGGAAGGTGACCTGCTCGTAGGCGTTGGCCTTGTCGGTCGTGTACTTGTAGTCGTCGCCGAAGACCGCGGCCAGCTTCTGGGCGCTGCCGCCCTGGGAGGCGTACTGGCGGGCCGCGTCCTGGAAGGGGAAGTCGAGGGTGGCGTCGAGGCGGCCCTGGGTGACGTAGGGCGAGGTGATCGAGGTGTCGGCGGAGTAGACCTCGCCGAACATGAAGAAGTTCTTACGGCCGTGCGCGGCCGCGTACGCGTCCAGGGCGGTCGCCCACTGCGTCCAGAACTCCATGTCGACGTGCTTGACGGTGTCGATCCGGAAGCCGTCGACGCCGAAGTCCCGCACCCAGCGCTGGTAGATCTTCTCCATGCCGCTGACGACCTCGGGACGCTCGGTCCACAGGTCGTCCAGGCCGGAGAAGTCGCCGTAGGTGGTGGACTCGCCCGCGTAGGTCGAGTCGCCCCGGTTGTGGTACATCGTCGGGTCGTTGAGCCAGGACGGAACCTTGGCGTTCTTGTTCGCGGCGGCGACGGTCGGCGTGCGCGGGAAGGACCCGGTGCCGACGGCCGGGAACTTCCCACCGGCCGCGTAGTCGGCGTCGTCGAAGGGCTGTCCGTCCTTCGTCAGGTAGGGGAAGGCGCCCTTGGACAGGTAGTCGTAGGACTTCTCCTGGTAGTCGACGACGTCGGCGGTGTGGTTGGTGATGACGTCGAAGAAGACCTTCATGCCCTTGGCGTGCGCCTTGGCGATGAGGGTGGAGAGGTCCTTGTTGGTCCCGAAGTGCGGATCGACCTGGGTGAAGTCGGTGATCCAGTAGCCGTGGTAGCCGGCCGAGGCGTCGGCGCCGGTCCCCTGCACGGGCCGGTTCTTGAAAATGGGGGCCATCCAGATGGCCGTGGTGCCCAGGTTCTTGATGTAGTCGAGCCGGTCGGTCAGGCCCTTGAGGTCACCGCCCTGGTAGAAGCCCTTGTCGGTGGGGTCGTAGCCGGTGCTCAGGCGTGAACCGGTCAGTCCGCCCTTGTCGTTGGACCGGTCCCCGTTGGCGAACCGGTCCGGCATGACGAAGTAGAACTGCTCCCGGGTGTCGTCGTGCCGGGCGGGCTCGGCGGCGAGCCTGGCGTCCGAGGGCGGTGCGGGCGGGGCTGCCGCGTGCGCGGCCAGCGGCTGCACCAGTGCTGCGGCGAGGGCCACGGCGGCGACGGCCGCGACCCGTCTGGCTCTGAGGATGCGGCGCGTCCCGGGCGCCGGCCAACTCGGTATCACAGGCGTGAACTCCTTGCGATTACGGCTCTCTTGGGTCCGACCCCAACACCGCGGCTCGGCTTCGATGCCGGGCGCCCGCGCGACCGTATCGCTAACGAAAGGTTTACAGCAAGAGGCTTGAAACTCACAGCAAGAACTTTCACCGACGACCTTGACGCCCCTTCCCAACTGCCGCACTCTCACCGGTTGTTGAAGCACGTACCCCCCGTGACCTCATTTCCGGAGCCGCACATGACCAGATTTCGACGTACCCCCCGACCGCCCGGCGCGCTGCGTCGCGCCGGTACCGCGGTGGCCGCCGGCGCCCTCGCGCTGGCCGGGGCGGTGGCCCTGCCGGCCGCCCCGGCGCAGGCCGACGCCTCCGCCAAGGGCGATGTGATCGCCAACCTGTGGGAGTGGAACTGGGACTCGATCGCGTCCGAGTGCACGAACGTGCTCGGCCCGGCCGGGTACGGGGCCGTCCAGGTCGCGCCGCCCGCCGAGTCCCTCAAGCAGTCCAGCTACTACTGGTGGGACGTGTACCAGCCCTACTCGTACAACCTGAACAGCCGCTTCGGGACGGCGGCGAAGTTCGCGTCCATGGTCAGCGCCTGCCACGCGGCGGGGGTGAAGGTGTACACGGACGCGGTGATCAACCACACCGCCGCCCAGACCGGCACCGGCTACAACGGCACCACGGTGACCAACAAGTACGACACCCCGGACTGGGACCGCGCGGACTACCACGACTCCACGTCCTGCCCCACGTCCGACCTGACCATCCAGGACTACTCCAACCTCACCCAGGTGCAGAACTGCGAGCTCCTGGGGCTGCCCGACCTCAAGACCGGTTCCGACACGGTCCGCGCCGGCATCGCCGACTTCCTCAACGACCAGCTCGCGCTCGGCGTCGACGGCTTCCGGGTCGACGCGGCCAAGCACATCCCCGAGGCCGACCTGGCGGCCATCGAGGCGAAGCTGACCGACACCACCTCGGGCAAGGACCCGTACGTCTTCCAGGAGATCTACCCGGGTTCGACCCCGCAGCCGGCCGACTACTACGCCTCCGGCGACGTGCTGGACTTCACCTACGCGAGCAAGCTGAAGTCCGCCTTCCAGGGCAACGTCTCCGACCTCGCCTCGATCGCGAGCAGCGGCATCCTGCCCGCCGCGAACTCGGTGTCCTTCGTGACCAACCACGACACCGAGCGCAACGGTCTGCACATGAGCTACAAGGACGGCGACACCTACAAGCTCGCCAATCTCTTCCAGCTCGCCTACAAGTGGTCGACGCCGACCGTGTACGCCAGCTGGGAGTGGACCCAGAGCGACCAGGCCCCGCCGAACTCCTCCGGGTTCGTGACGAACACGGACTGCTCCAGTGGCTCCTGGTACTGCCTGGACCGGGACACCGCGGTGGTCGGCATGGTCGCCTGGCACAACGCGGCCGACACCACCGCCGTCTCGGACTGGCAGACCAAGTCCTCCGGTGTGATCGGCTTCGGCCGCGGCGGCGCGGGCTTCTTCGCCCTCAACAACGGCTCCTCGTCGGCCACTTACACCTTCACCACGAGCATGGCCGACGGCACGTACAAGAACGTGATCGACGGCGGCGCGAGCACGGTGACGGTGTCGGGCGGCAGCGCGTCGATCACCATCCCCGCGAAGAGCGCGGTCGCCTTCTACAACTCCTCCTACACCTGCACGGTGGGCTGCGACGACACCGGCGGCGGTGACGGCGGCTCGTCCTCCACGGTCAGCGCCACCTTCAACGAGTACGCGTCCACCACCAGCGGCACCAGCGTCTACGTGGTCGGCTCGCTGTCGGCGCTGGGCGCCTGGGACACCTCCAAGGCGGTCCCGCTGTCGTCCTCCGGGTACCCGGTCTGGTCCGGGGAGGTGAGCGTGCCGATCAACACGTCCTTCACCTTCAAGTACATCAAGAAGGACGCCTCGGGCAATGTCACCTGGGAGTCGAACGCCAACCGGTCCGCCTCCGCGGTGACTTCGGCGCTGACCGTCAACAGCTCCTGGAACGTGGCCACCGCCGACGCCACCGACGTCACCTTCAACGAGTACGCGACGACCGACTGGGGCACCAACGTCTATGTCGTCGGCTCCATCGCCTCGCTCGGCTCCTGGAACACGAGCGACGCGATCCCGCTGTCGTCCGCCGCGTACCCGACCTGGAGCAGGATGGTCATCGTCCCCAGGAGCACGGCCTTCACGTACAAGTACATCAAGAAGGACGGCTCCGGGAACGTGACCTGGGAGTCCGGGACGAACCGCTCGTACACGACGGGAAGTTCGTCCGGCTACACCACGAGTGACACGTGGAAGTGACCTACCGGGCTCAGCAGCCCGACTTGCCCGAGTAGATCGCCAGGGCCGTGTTGGCGGCCAGGGTGGCGGTGAACTGCCCGCTGGAGTTCACCGCCACCGTCGTGTTGTTCTGCACGTTGCAGTACGTGCCCGCCGCCAGCGACGTCTGGTAGGTCCGGGTCAGGGACGAGGACTCGTGGTTGATGGCCACGAAGCCCTTGGTGCCGCGGCCGAAGGCGATCGCGTCGTTCCCGTTGTCCCACCAGTTGGAGACGGCCTGCCCCCTCGTCGCGTTGCGGAAGGCGACCATCGACTTGATCTCGGGCCAGGCGTGCTGGCACTTCCACCCGTCCTGCCAGCAGGCGTTGACCGTGCCGCCGTTGGGCGGACCGGCGTCCACGTCCGACCACTCGTAGCCGGAGTTGATGTCCGGGGCGCCGTAGGGGTAGGCGAGCATGAAGACGTTGGCGAGGGTGTAGTTCGCCCCGTCCTTGTAGTTGAGCGTCGAGCCGTTGCGCTCGGTGTCGTGGTTGTCGACGAAGACCCCGGCCACCGAGCTGCTCATGTAGCCCCAGCCCTCGCCGTAGTTCTTCAGGTAGGCGAGGTTCTCGTTGTTGAAGACGCGCTTGAGGTCGTAGGCGTAGCGGAACTCCTGGACGTCGCCGTTGCCGGTGTACTCGGTGGGCTGGACCGCCTCGCCGGCTCCGTAGATGACCTCCTGCTTCCAGTACACGGACGGGTTGGTCAGCCGGGACTTGATGTTGGCGAGGTCGGCGGTGTCGATGTGCTTGGCCGCGTCGATGCGGAAGCCGTCCACGCCCAGGGTGAGCAGGTCGTTCAGATAGCCGGCGATGGTCTTGCGGACGTACTCCTCGCCGGTGTCGAGGTCGGCGAGGCCGACGAGTTCGCAGTGCTGCACGTTCCAGCGGTCGCTGTAGTTGCTGACCTGGGAGGTGCAGTCGTCGAAGTCGTAGGAGGAGTACAGGCCGGGGTAGTTGTACTTCGTGTACGACGAGCCGCCGGTGCCGGTGCTGCCGGTGCCCGCCGACATGTGGTTCACGACGCTGTCGACCACGACCTTCACCCCTGCCGCGTGGCAGGTGTTCACCATGTTCTGGAACGCGGTGCGGTCGCCGAGCCGGCCGGCGATCTTGTACGACACCGGCTGGTACGAGGTCCACCACTGCGAGCCCTGTATGTGCTCGGCGGGCGGCGAGACCTGGACGTACCCGTAGCCCGCGGGGCCGAGGGTGTTGGTGCACTCCTTGGCGACCGAGGCGAACTTCCACTCGAAGAGGACGGCGGTGACGTCCTTGGTGCCGGGCGGGGAGGCGTGCGCCACAGTCGGGGTCATGACAAGGGTGGTGGCTGCGAGGGCCAGCGCCCCCGAGAGGATTCTGCGTGCCATGTGGGGTTCCTTCGTCACTGAAGGTTCTTGCTGAAAAATTTCCGCAAACTTGCGGTGACGAAGATGTTAAAGGCCCGCTGCCTGAAAAGGCAGCGGGCCGTGTGAAGTTGATGCAAGAACTTTCGATGCGGCCGTCAGGCCGTGGCGAACCAGACGGTCGTGTCGGACGGCACCTTGGCCTCGGCGCCGGCGTCGGTCACCTCACCGCTGGCCAGCAGGACCCGGCCGTACGCCGGGACGTTCACCGACTCGCCCGTGGTGTTGGTGACGCACACGAACTTCCCGCGCCGGAAGGCCAGAACGCCCTCGGGGGCACGCAGCCACTCCACCGTGTCGCCCTCGCCCAGGTCGGCCCGGCCGCGCCGGACGGCGAGCGCGCTGCGGTACAGCTCCAGGGTGGAGCCGGGCACGCCCTGCTGCGCCTCGACGCTCAGCTCGCCCCAGGAGTCGGGCTGCGGCAGCCAGCTGCCGCCGCTGCCGAAGCCGTACGAGGAGCCCTCGCGGGTCCACGGGATCGGCACCCGGCAGCCGTCGCGGAAGCCGTCCTGGCCCGCGCCGCGGAAGAACGCCGGGTCCTGGCGCACCTCGTCCGGCAGGTCCACGACGTCGGGCAGGCCGAGCTCCTCGCCCTGGTAGACGTAGGCGGAACCGGGCAGCGCCAGCATCAGCATCGTGGCGGCACGGGCCCGGCGCAGACCGAGCTCGCGGTCGCCGGCCGTGCGGATCTGGGTGCCCAGGCCCGGCGGGTTGGCGAACCGGGTGGCGTGCCGGGTGACGTCGTGGTTGGACAGCACCCAGGTGGCGGGGGCGCCGACCGGGCGCATGGCCTCCAGGGTGCGGTCGACGACCTTGCGCAGCTCGGCCGCGTCCCACTCGGTGCCCAGGTACTGGAAGTTGAAGGCCTGGTGCAGCTCGTCGGGGCGGACGTAGTTCGCGGTGCGCTCGACGGTCGGGGTCCACGCCTCGGCGACGAGGATGCGCTCGCCCGCGTACTCGTCGACGACCGTGCGCCACTGCCGGTAGATGGCGTGCACGCCGTCCTGGTCGAAGAAGGGCATGACATCGTTGCCCAGCAGCTTGAGCTGATCGTGGGAGCCGAGGTCGGGCAGACCCGGCGCCTTGACCAGGCCGTGGGCGACGTCGATGCGGAACCCGTCGACGCCCATGTCCAGCCAGAAGCGCAGGATCGAGCGGAACTCGTCGCCCACGGCCGGGTGGTCCCAGTTGAAGTCGGGCTGCTCGGGGGCGAACAGGTGCAGGTACCACTCGCCGTCCGCGACCCGGGTCCAGGCCGGTCCGCCGAAGATGGACTCCCAGTCGTTGGGCGGAAGTTCGCCGTTCTCGCCCTTGCCGGCGCGGAAGTGGTAGCGCTCGCGCAGCGGGGAGCCGGGGCCCTCCTCCAGCGCGCGCTTGAACCACTCGTGCTGGTCGGAGGAGTGGTTGGGGACCAGGTCGACGATGATCCGGAGCCCGAGCGCGCGGGCGTCACGGATCAGCGCGTCGGCGTCCAGGAGGTTGCCGAACATGGGGTCCACCGCACGGTAGTCGGCGACGTCGTAGCCGGCGTCGGCCTGCGGGGATGCGTAGAAGGGGCTGAGCCAGACGGCGTCGACACCGAGGTCGCGCAGGTACGGAAGTCTGGCGCGTACGCCCTCCAGGTCCCCCATGCCGTCGCCGTTGCTGTCGGCGAAGCTGCGCGGATAGACCTGGTAGATGACCGCGTCCCGCCACCAGTCGCTGCTCTGGGCGACGGTGGCGACGGCGGTGCTTTCGGCCGGGTCGGCGGAGTGCTGGCTCATGGCGTCCTTGATGCGATCGGAGTCCCCCGCTCAAGCGGAGCCGAGTGTGGGGGAGGTTCGGGTCGACGGGTCGGTGCTGGTGGGGGGTGACGAGGCGGCCGCGGTGCCTGCGGGGTCGGATGGGGCACCGCGGCCGCCACCCGCGCGGTCAGGCGCGCGGGAGCCGTGGGGGCGTCGAGGGCGTCAGCCCTTCGTGCCGCCCGCGGTGAGGCCGGTCACCAGGTTCTTCTGCACGAGGTAGAAGAACGCGGCGGCCGGTATCGCGATCAGCACGGCGGTCGCGGCCATCAGGTTGCGCTGGGCGTCGTGCTCGCTGACGAAGGACTGGAGACCGACGGCGAGGGTGTACTTGTCGTCGCTCAGCATGAACGTCGAGGCGAAGGCGACCTCGCTGAAGGCGGTGAGGAAGTTGTAGAAGGCGGCCACCGCGAGTCCCGGCTTGGCCAGCGGCAGGATGAGCCGGAAGAAGGTGCCGAAGGGGGTGAGCCCGTCGACGCGTCCGGCCTCGTCGATCTCGAAGGGGATGGTGTCGAAGTACCCCTTGAGCAGCCAGGCGCTGTACGGGATGACCGTCGTGCAGTAGACGAGGACGAGTCCGAAGTAGCTGTCGATGAGTCCCAGGTCCGAGAGGATCTGGTACATCGGCACCATCAGGACGGCGACCGGGAACATCTGGGTGACCAGCAGCACCCACATGAACTTCTTGTAGCCGGGGAAGCGCATGCGGGAGACCGCGTAGCCGGTGGTGGCGGCGATCAGCACACCGATGATCGTGGTGCCGAGCGTGACGATCAGCGAGCTCTTCAGCCAGTCGAAGAACTGCGTGTGCTCCAGGACGAACGTGTAGTTGTCGAACGTCATCTTGGCCCAGATGCCACCGGGGTGGAGGTAGTCGTCCTTGTCCGGGCCGAGGGACAGATAGACCAGCCAGCCGATCGGGAAGAGCGCGATCAGGCTCGCGACGGTCAGCACGCCGTGGGAGGCGAGGGAGCCGGCGAGGCTGGTCTCGCCCCGGCGCCGGGTCTTCTTGCGGGGAGCCGCGGCCGGGGTCTGCTCGGTCACCGGGGCGGAGGTCTCGACTGTGGTCGTACTCATGGGATCTCCTGCCTCAGATCGCGAGCTGCTGCTCGTTGCGGTTCAGCCAGCGACGGTAGAACGAGGTGAAAACGATCAGGATGGCCAGCAGCAGGATGCCGTAGGCCGCCGACTGCGCGAAGTCGCGCGGCTGCTGTCCGAAGCCCAGGAAGTAGGCCCAGGTCACGAGGATCTGGGCGTCCGGGGCGGTGTTGCCGAACAGCAGGAAGATCACGGCGAACTGGTTGAAGGTCCAGATGATGCCGAGCAGCACGACGGTGGAGCTGACCGAGCGCAGACCCGGCAGGGTGACGTACCGGAAGCGCTGCCAGGTGCTCGCTCCGTCCATCTCCGCGGCCTCGTACAGGGAGGCGTCGATGGACTGGAGGCCGCCGAGCAGGGAGACCATCATGAACGGCACACCGCACCAGGTGTTGACCATGATCGCGGCGAACCGCTGCCAGAAGGTGTCCTCCAGCCACAGGGGCGAGGGCAGATGCAGCGCGTCCAGGGCGGAGTTGATGATGCCGCCGTCGGCGAGCATGAAGCGCCAGCCGAAGACGGTGACGAAGGTGGGCACGGCCCACGGCAGGACCAGCACCAGCCGGTAGAGGGTGCGCCCGCGCAGCTTCTGGTTCAGCAGCAGCGCGAGGCCGAGGCCGACGGTGTAGTGCAGCGCCACGCACAGCGCGGTCCACACGATCGTCCAGACGAAGTGCGACCAGAAGCGGTCGTACGCCGTCGGGCCGAACAGGATGTCCTTGTAGTTGTCGAGCCCGATGAACTTGTAGGTGGCGTCGATGTGGTTGACGCCGATCGTGCGGGCCGTGTTGAGGCTGTTGGCGTCGGTGAGGGTCAGGTAGAGGCCGTACACCAGCGGGTAGAGCACGAGGACGCCGAGCACGACGGCCACCGGGGCGATCATCGCGTACGCGTACCAGTGCTTGTTGTATCCGTGCCTGAGGCGTTGGCCCAGCCCGGGCCGTGGCGCGCGGTCACCGTGGCGCTTGCCGGTGGCGCGGTCGATGGCGACTGTCATGTTCGACACCTTCTGGAAGTTCTACGGCTCTGGGAAGCGGCTGGGCGGGGCGGACCGGCCTCGGCCGGGGCAGGCCGGTGGCCGCCGGATCCTTCCCCCGGGTTCACAGGAGGATCCGGCGGCCACTGGTCATCACTTGCTGAAGTCCGGCACCAGCTTGGCGATCGCCAGCTCGACGTTGCTCAGACCCTTGTCGAGGGACTCCTTGCCACCCGCGATCTTGGGCAGCTCGGTGTCCAGCGGACCCCACAGGGAGCTGTACTCGGGCAGCGCGGGGCGCGGCTGGGCGGCGGCGAGGACCGTGCCGTAGCCGGCGATGCCCGGGTCGGCCTTGACCTGGTCGGTGTAGGCGTCGTCACGCGTGGGCAGCGTGGAGTTCTTCAGCGCGATGGTCGACTGGCTCTTCGCCGAGGTCATGAAGTTCACGAACTTCAGCGAGGCGTCCTGGTGGGCCTTGTCCGAACCGGCGTAGACCGAGAGGTTGTGGCCGCCGGTCGGGGCGCCCGCCTTGCCGGAGGAGCCGGCCGGGACGGTGGCGATGCCGAGGTTGGACTTGTCGGAGAACGCCGAACCCTTGTAGAAGTTCGTGATCTCCCAGGGGCCCTGGACGATCGCGGCGACCTTGCCGTTGACGAACGCGTCCTGGATGTGGGCGTAGGCGTCGGCGGTGGTGTCCGCCTTGTGCAGGCCCTTGCCGGAGAACAGACCGAGCCAGGTGCCGTACGCCTTCTTCGCGGCGTCCGAGTTCACCGTGATCTTCTTGGCGGCGGCGTCGACGGTGTCGGTGCCCTCGCCGTAGAGGAAGCTCTGGGCGTAGTAGGCCTGGGTGGAGCCCCAGTAGCCGTCCACACCGGTCTTGGCCTTGATGGTGGCCGCGTCCTTCTTCAGGTCGTCCCAGGTCTTGGGCGCCTCGGTGATGCCGGCCTTGGTGAAGAGCTGCTTGTTGTAGACCAGCGCGAGGGTGTCGGTGACGAACGGCACGCCGTAGGTCTTGCCCTCGTACTGGGCCTGCGTGACCAGGTTGGACTTGAACTTGGCCTGGTCCTTGAGGGCCTCGGTGCCGTCCAGCGGCAGGAAGTAGCCCTTCTTGGCGAAGGCGGGGGTCCAGCCGACCTCGGAGCGCAGGACGTCCGGGGCGCCGGAGGCACCGGCGGCCGTGTCGAACTTGTTCTGCGCCTGGTCGAAGGGCACGTTGACGTACTTGACCTTGATGTTCTTGTTGGCGGCCTCGAACTCCTTGACCAAGGCCTGGTACGTCGGTGCCTCGTTGGTGGCGTTGGACGTGTCCCACCAGGTGATGGTGACCGGACCGCCGGCCTTGTCACCACTGCTGTCGCCACCGCCGCAGGCCGTCGCCGCGAGGGCGAAGGACGCCACCAGCGCGCTGGCCGCTATGCCACGCCGCATGAGTTCTCCTTGAGGGTTAAGCCCGTGTACTGACAGGTGGCGGTCCCGTCCGCCGCCCCTGCCGACTTGCCGACTGCGCCGTTGCGGCCGCCGGGCGACGAGAACGTAACAGCCATGTAAGCGTTGCGAAAGACCTTGCAGAAAAAAAGCGCAAGAGGTCACGGAAGTTACGCCGCCGTGACCTCACCTCGACCGGCGCGAGACCGCTCTATTGCGGGGCTGAGCGGGAACAGGCCCGGTTGTGCAAGACTCTGCAAGCTCTTGCCATCCATTTCCGGCGCGGGGATTATCCGTTGCGGGACAGGACGCCGACCAGAACTCGAGGACCCGATGACGCAGCAGCCCGGAGGGGGCCGTCCGACCGCTCGCACACGGCGTCCGATTGGTGTGCAAGGTGAGATCCGACCGGTACAGTCCAGTGCCGTGACCACCAGGCTTGCCGACATCGCCGCACAGGCGGGAGTGAGCGAAGCGACCGTCAGCCGCGTCCTCAACGGGAAGCCGGGCGTCGCCGCCACCACCCGCCAGTCCGTGCTGGCCGCACTCGACGTGCTGGGCTACGAGCGCCCGGTGCGGCTGCGCCAGCGCAGCGCGGGCCTGGTGGGCCTGATCACCCCGGAGCTGGAGAACCCCATATTCCCGGCCCTCGCCCAGGTCATCGGCCAGGCGCTGACCAGGCAGGGCTACACCCCGGTGCTCGCCACCCAGACCCCCGGCGGGTCGACGGAGGACGAGCTGACCGAGATGCTCGTCGACCGCGGGGTCGCCGGCATCATCTACGTCTCCGGGCTGCACGCGGACACCACCGCCGACATGCAGCGCTACGAGCAGCTGCGGGCGCAGGGCGTGCCGTTCGTGCTCGTCGACGGCTTCTCGCCCAAGGTGCAGGCGCCGTTCATCTCCCCCGACGACCGGGCCGCCATGACGCTGGCGGTCACGCATCTGGTGTCGCTGGGCCACACCCGGATCGGGCTGGCGCTCGGCCCCAAGCGGTTCGTGCCGGTCCAGCGGAAGATCGACGGATTCGTCCGGGCGGTGCAGGACCAGCTCGGTCTGCACGCCGAGACGATCGAGTCCGAGCTCGTCCAGCACTCGCTGTACACCCTGGAGGGCGGCCAGGCCGCCACCAACGCGCTCATCGACCGGGACTGCACGGCGATCGTCTGCGCCAGCGACATGATGGCGCTCGGCGCGATACGGGCGGCGCGGCAGCGGGGGCTGAGCGTCCCGCAGGACGTGTCGGTGGTCGGCTTCGACGACTCCCCGCTGATCGCGTTCACCGACCCGCCGCTGACCACGGTCCGCAAGCCGGTCCCGGCGATGGGGCAGGCGGCGGTGCGCACGCTGCTGGAGGAGATCGGCGGGACGCCCGCGCCGCACAGCGAGTTCGTGTTCATGCCGGAGCTGGTGGTACGGGGATCGACCGCGTCGGCCCCCGGGGAGCGCAACCGCCCGTAGCGGCCGCGGCCGCGGTGCGCGCTGTCGCGCCCGTGCTGTCTCCGCTTGTGCCGCGGAGCGCACCTGGTCCTGCCGTACGCCGTCGGGCGCCCCGGCAGGCCCCTGGCGGGAGAACATGCGCCCCCTGCCCGACCAGCGGATGAACGGGTGCGCACCCCTTTTCTGGCAGACTTTGTGGTTATGGGTGAACCGACCGTGACGACACAGGAAGGCCGCGAACGGGCGGTTGTTCCCAAGTCCGTCGCGGACGGTTCCGTACCGGATCTGCTGCGCAGACTGCGCACCCCGCGCCGGCCCCGGCTGTGGTTCGAGATCCTGCTGATCGCGGTGAGCTACTGGACGTACTCACTGATCCGCAACGCCGTGCCCGAGCAGCGGGCGCAGGCGCTGCGCAACGCCGACTGGATCTGGCAGGCCGAGAACCGGCTGGGCGTCGCCGTCGAGGAGTCGGTCAACCACGCCGTGAACTCGGTGAACTGGCTGATCGTCGGCATGAACTACTACTACGCGACACTGCACTTCGCGGTGACGCTGGGTGTCCTGGTGTGGCTGTACCGGTGGCACCCCGGCCGCTACGCGGCGACCCGGCTCGCCCTGTTCGCGACGACGGGCGTGGCGCTGGTCGGCTACTACCTGTATCCGCTCGCGCCGCCCCGGCTGATGAACGGCGCGGAGTTCGTCGACACCGTCATGGTGCACCACACCTGGGGCTCGATGGCGTCCGGCGACCTCAAGCACATGTCGAACCAGTACGCCGCGATGCCGTCGATGCACATCGGCTGGTCGCTGTGGTGCGGGCTGACGGTCTTCGCGCTGGCCCGGGTCCGGTGGGTGCGGCTGCTGGGGCTGCTCTACCCGGCGGCGACGCTGGGCGTCATCGTCGCCACGGCCAACCACTTCTGGCTGGACGCGGTGGGCGGTCTGCTCTGTCTGGTGTTCGGCTTCGCGCTGACCCGCGTCTGGTACGGCGGCCTGCCGTACGGTCTCCTGCGCGAACGGGCGCGGGCACGGGCACGCGAGCGGGTGCGGGAACGGCTTCGGGCCGCCCGGTCGGCCGGGACGGCGGAGTCGACCGAGCCGACCGGAACGCTGGGGGCGGCCGAAGCAACCGGAACGGTCGGGACAACCGACGGACCGACGGACGGCGGCAGCTGACCGGTCCTGCTGGACGACGACGGCCGTTGACCGGACCGGACGGACGGCAGCGGCGGCTGACCGAGCCGCCCGGGCGCCCGAGCGGGGTCAGCGTTCGCCCGCCGCGCCGTAGAACAGTTCCTCGACGACCGCCCGCGCCCTGCGTGTCGTACGCCGGTAGTCGTCGAGCATGTCGCCCGCGTGGCCGGGGCTGTAGCCCAGGTAGCGGCCGACCGCGGCCAGCTCGCGGGGGTCGGAGGGGAAGGTGTCCCCGGCCCGGCCGCGGACCAGCATGACCGCGTTGCGCACCCGGGTCGCCAGGATCCACGCCTCGTCGAGGATGGCGGCGTCCTCGCCGCCGAGCAGCTCGGCGGCGCGGGCGGCGGCCAGCGCCTCCCGGGTGCGGGTGGTGCGCAGGCCCGGCTCCGCCCAGCCGTGCCGCAGCTGGAGCAGCTGCACGGTCCACTCGACGTCGGACAGCCCGCCGGGGCCGAGCTTGGTGTGCAGCTTGGGGTCGGCGCCGCGCGGCAGCCGCTCGGACTCCATCCGGGCCTTCAGCCGCCGGATCTCGCGCACCGCCTCGTCGCCGAGCCCCTCCGCCGGGTAGCGCAGCGGGTCGACCAGGTCGAGGAAGCGGCGGCCCAGCTCCGGGTCCCCGGCGACCTGCTCGGCGCGCAGCAGGGCCTGCGACTCCCAGACCAGGGACCAGCGGCGGTAGTAGGCGTCGTACGACTTCAGCGTCCGCACCAGCGGGCCGGACTTGCCCTCCGGGCGCAGGTCGGCGTCGATGAGCAGGGGCGGGTCGGCGCTGGGGATCTGGAGCAGCCTGCGCATCTCGGAGACGACCTTGTTGGCCGCGTCGGCGGCCTCCCGCTCGCCGACGCCCTCGCGCGGCTCGTGCACGAACAGGACGTCGGCGTCGGAGCCATAGCCCAGTTCGTGGCCGCCGAAGCGGCCCATGCCGATGACGGCGAAGCGGGTGGGCAGCTGCTCGCCCCAGCCCTCGCGCACCACCGCGCGCAGGGTGCCGGCCAGGGTCGCCGCCGTCAGGTCCGACACCGCGCCGCCCACCCGGTCCACCAGGGCGCCCTGGTCGGCCTCGGCCGGCTGGGTCTCGGTGCCGTAGGAGCCGACGATGTCGGCGGCGCACGTACGGAACAGCTCGCGGCGGCGGACACCGCGGGCGGCCCGGACGCCGTCCTCGGCGTTCTCGGCGCGGCCGACGGCGGCCAGGGTCTCCTGTTCCAGGTGGGCGCGGGAGCGGGGTTCGAGTCCGCCGCCGTCGCCGTCGCCGAGCAGGGCCACCGCCTCGGGCGCGCGCATCAGCAGGTCCGGGGCGAGGCGGCCGGCGGACAGCACCCGCGCGAGGTTCTCGGCAGCGGCGCCCTCGTCGCGCAACAGCCGGAGATACCAAGGGGTCTTGCCGAGCGCGTCGGAGACGTTGCGGAAGTTGAGCAGGCCCGCGTCCGGTTCGGCGGAGTCCGCGAACCAGCCCAACAGGACCGGCAGCAGGGTGCGTTGGATGGCGGCCTTGCGGGTGACGCCGGAGGCGAGGGCCTCCAGGTGGCGCAGGGCCGCGGCCGGGTCGGCGTAACCGAGCGCGACCAGCCGTTCCCGTGCCGCCTCGGGACTCAACCGGGTCTCCCCCGGAGCGAGTTGGGCGACCGCGTCGAGCAGCGGCCGGTAGAAGAGCTTCTCGTGCAGACGGCGTACGACGCTGCTGTGCCGCTTCCACTCGCGCAGCAGCTCGGCGACCGGGTCGGTGCGCAGGCCCAGGGAACGGCCGAGGCGGCGCAGGTCGGCCTCGGCCTCCGGGACGAGGTGGGTGCGGCGCAGCCGGTGGAGCTGGATGCGGTGCTCCATGGAGCGCAGGAAGCGGTAGGCCTCGTCGAGCTGGACGGCGTCCGCGCGGCCGACGTAGCCGCCCGCGGCCAGGGCGTGCAGGGCGTGCAGGGTGGTGCCGCTGCGCAGCGAGGCGTCCGCCCGCCCGTGCACCAGCTGGAGCAGCTGGACGGCGAACTCGACGTCCCGCAGGCCGCCGGGGCCGAGCTTCAGCTCGCGGTCGACCTCGGCGGCGGGGATGTTCTCGACCACCCGGCGGCGCATCTTCTGCACGTCGGCGACGAAGTTCTCGCGCTCGGCGACCTGCCAGACCAGGGGTTCGAGGGCATCGACGTACGCCTCGCCGAGCGCGAGGTCCCCGGCGACCGGGCGGGCCTTGAGCAGCGCCTGGAACTCCCAGGTCTTGGCCCAGCGCTGGTAGTAGGCCAGATGGCTGGCGAGGGTGCGCACCAGCGGACCGTTTCTGCCCTCGGGACGCAGATTGGCGTCGACGGGCCAGATGGAGCCCTCGACGGTGGTCTCGGAGCAGATCCGCATCATGTGCGAGGCCAGCCTGGTCGCCGACCTGAGGGCCTTGCCCTCGTCGGCGAGGGCGTCGGCCGCCTCGCCGACGAAGATGACGTCGACGTCGGAGACGTAGTTGAGTTCGTGGCCGCCGCACTTGCCCATCGCGATCACCGCGAGCCGGCACGCGGCGGCGTCGTCGGGCGCGGCGGCACTGGCGATGCGCAGGGCGGCCCGCAGGGTCGCGGTGGCCAGGTCGGCGAGCTCGGCGGCGGTATCGGCCAGGTCGATGGTGCCGCACACGTCACGGGCGGCGATGGACAGCAGGCAGCGACGGTAGGCGACGCGCAGCGAGACGGGGTCCGTGGCCTGCGCCAGGCCGCGTTCGAACTCCTCGACCCCGGGGTGGAGGTCGCGCGGCTCGTAGGTGACGAGCTCCTCCCAGTCGCGCGGGTGCCGGGCGAGGTGGTCGGCGAGCGCGGCGGAGGCGCCGAGCACGCCGAGCAGCCGGTCGCGCAGCGGCTTGGCCGCTATCAACGTGTCCAGCAGTTCGCGGCGGGCCGCGGGGCCGGGCTGCGCCTCCAGCATCCGGACGAGGCCGTGCAGCGCGAGGTCGGGGTCGGCGGTCACACCCAGCGCCTCCAGCAGCACCGGGTCGTCGCGGACGCCCGCGAGTTCGGGGCTGTCCAGGAGCCGTTCCGCGGCCGACGGATCGGTGAAGCCGTGCCGCAGCAGCCTGGTGAAGGTGCTGCTCCTGCGCCCCGGCGCCGTCATCCCCGGCCTCCCGTCGGATCGAGCCATCGGATCAAGGTCGTACCGGCCCGAGCCTAACCGCAGTCCCTGGCCGAAGCTCTGGGGCCGACGCCTACGAGTCACGCCGAGGGGCGGGGCGAACCCGGCGGGTGGAGGATGCACACCAGGGTGTCGGCCGGACGGAGGGCTCGGTCCCGTGGTGGATGCAGTAGTTCACCCGGTTTTCATCCACCGGGTTTTACGCCGTGGGACAGGGGAATTTTGGCGTGCGCATGCTCTGTCCGCACCGCCACCCCGTTCTTTCCCCACCGGAGGTAGATGTGTCCGGCAGTTCCGTGTACCGCCGCAGTCGCACAGCGCTGGCGTCCGGGCTGGCCCTCGCGGCCGCCGCGGTCGGCCTGTGGACCGGCCTCGGCGGCTCCTCGACCGCGCAGGCCGCGGCCGGGGTGCCGACCCCGGACCACGTGGTCGTGGTGGTCTTCGAGAACCACGCCTACAGCCAGGTCATCGGCTCCTCTAGCGCCCCCTACATCAACTCGCTCGCCACGGGCGGCGCCAACCTCACCCAGGCCTACGCCGAGACCCACCCGAGCCAGCCGAACTACTTCGCCCTGTTCTCCGGCTCCACCCAGGGCATCACGGACGACAGCTGCTACACGCCCGGCTTCTCCTCGGCCGCCAACCTGGCGTCCGAGGTGATCGCGGCCGGCCGTACCTGGGCCAGCTACAACGAGACGCTGCCCAGCCAGGGCTCGACCACGTGCAGCAGCGGCAACTACGCCCGCAAGCACAACCCGTGGTTCGGCTTCAGCAACGTCCCGACCTCGACGGCGAAGACCTTCGCCCAGTTCCCCACCGACTACACCACCCTGCCGAACGTCTCCTTCGTCGTCCCCAACCTGTGCAGCGACATGCACGACTGCTCGGTGGCGACCGGTGACACCTGGCTGAAGAACAACCTGAGCGCGTACGCCACCTGGGCCAAGACCCACAACAGCCTGCTCGTCGTCACCTTCGACGAGGACAACCGGCTGGCCGGCAACCGCATCCCGACGGTGCTGTACGGGCAGCCGGTCACGGCCGGGTCCAGCTCGTCGACCACGTACAACCACTACAACCTGCTGCGCACCCTGGAGGACTCGCAGGGCCTGAGCGCCCACGCGGGCAACGCGGCCTCCGCAGCGGACATCACGGGCATCTGGGCGTCCTGACATGTACGTCGCGGACAGCCGCGCCGGGGCTCCCGGCGCGCCGGTGTCCGCGGACGGCGCCGTCCGGCCTTCCGCCGGGCGGCGCCGCGCCGCGGTCGCCCCCACGGTGCTGGCGCTCGGCACGGTCAGCCTGATCACCGACGTGTCCTCGGAGATGGTGACGGCGGTCCTCCCGCTGTACCTGGTGGCGGGTCTGGGCCTGTCCCCGCTCGGCTTCGGGCTCCTGGACGGCGTCTACAACGGCTTCTCGGCCCTGGTGCGGCTGGCCGGCGGGCATCTGGCCGACCGGGGCGGGGGCCGCCACAAGTGGGTGGCGGGCATCGGCTACGGCCTCTCGGCCCTGTGCAAGCCTCTGCTGCTGCTGGCGCACACCCTCACCCCCATCGGCCTGGTCCTGGCCGCCGACCGCACCGGCAAGGGGCTGCGCACCGCCCCGCGCGACGCGCTGATCTCCCTGTCCAGCACGCCCGAGAACCGCGGCCGCGCCTTCGGGGTGCACCGGGCGATGGACACGGCGGGCGCGCTGCTCGGTCCGCTGGTGGCGTTCCTGATCCTGCGGGCGACGGTGGACGGCTACGACGCCGTGTTCACCGTGAGCTTCTGCGTGGCGGTGCTCGGGGTGCTGGTCCTGGTCCTGTTCGTACCGAACGGCGCTCCGACGCCCCCGACGGCTCCCCCGGCGCCTCAGCCCGCCGCGACCGCCGCCACCGCCCCGACTGCCTCGACTGCCCCGGCCGAACGCCCCACCCTGCGGGCCGCCCTGGGCCTGCTGCGCCGGCGGGACCTGCGCCGGATCACGCTCTGCGCCCTGCTGCTCGGCCTGGCCACGGTCAGCGACTCCTTCGTCTACCTGCTGCTGCAACGCCGTCTGGGCGTCCCCGACCGCTGGTTCGCGCTGCTGCCGCTGGGCACCGCGGCGGCCTTCCTGCTGCTGGCGGTGCCGCTGGGCCGGCTGGCGGACCGGGTGGGCGGCCGCCGGGTGTTCCTGGCCGGACACGGAGCGCTGCTCCTGGCGTACGCGGTCCTGCTCTCCTCCTGGCACGGCACCGCGCTGCCGTACGCCGTCCTGCTGCTGCACGGCGGTTTCTACGCGGCCACCGACGGGGTGCTGATGGCGGCGGCCTCGGACAGCGTGCCGCCGGCCCTGCGCTCGTCCGGTCTGGCCCTGGTCCAGACGGGCCAGGCACTCGCCCGCTTCGCCTGCTCCCTGGGGTTCGGGGCGGCCTGGACACTGTGGGGCGACCGTACGGCGCTGCTGGCGTCGACGGTGGCGCTGGCGGTGTGCGCGGGCTGCTGCGCCCTGGCCCTGCGACCCGCCCGGGAGGCCGTCTCATGACCGTACGCAACCGCATCCTGGTGCTGCTCTCGGCCGTCGCCGTCCTGGCGGCGGTGGCGGCGGGCGCGGTCCTGCACGCCTCGGCCCGGGCGGAGCGCCGGGACCAGACCCAGGCGGGCGGCCCCGCGGTGACGTCCGGCCCGGTCACCCTGACCGCCCGCGGCCGCCTGGTCTTCCGCAACATGGCCTGGGGCCCGCACCGCGACGAGCTCACCGCCGTCCCGGCGTCGGCCCCGGCCGGGGCGCGGACCGCCTCGGGTGTCAAGTGCCTGCGCTTCTACGCCGCCGCCGGCACCGGTGTGTGCCTCCAGGCGGTGCACGGCGCGGTCTCGGACACCTACCGCGCGCTGATCCTGGACGCCCGGCTGAAGGAGACCGCCCGCTACGACGTCCCCGGCATCCCCTCCCGCGCCCGGGTCTCCCCCAGCGGCCGCTTCGCCGCCTGGACGGCGTTCGTCGGCGGCGACTCCTACGCCGGTACGAACTTCTCCACCCGGGCGGCGATCGTGGACACCAGGACGGGGCGGCTGATCCCGTCGCTGGAGGAGTTCGGGATCGTGAAGGACGGCCGGCGCTACCGGGCGGCCGACGTGAACTTCTGGGGCGTGACCTTCGCGGCGGACGACCGCACGTTCTACGCGACGATGGCGACGAAGGGGAAGACCTACCTGGTCCGCGGCGACCTGGAGGCCCGCACCGTGACCACCGTGCGGACGAACATGGAGTGCCCGTCGCTCTCCCCCGACGGCACCCGGATCGCTTTCAAGAAGCGCGTCCCTGGCCTGCCCGCCGACGCCCCCTGGCGGCTGTACGTCCTCGACCTGCGCACCCTGCGCGAGACCCCGCTCGCCGAGTCCCGCAGCGTCGACGACCAGGCGGTCTGGCAGGACGCCCACACCCTCGTCTACGCCCTGCCGGGCGACTACGGGGCGGACCTGTACGCCGTCCCGTCCGACGGCACGGGCCACCCCCACCGCCTCACCACGGCGGCGGTCTCCCCCGCCTACCTCGACTGACCGCCCCCGGACGCCACAGCGGGGCGGGGGGACCGGACCTCCCGCCCCGGGTGAGGCCATCCAGGGTTCCGGCCGGACCCGTATCGGCTGGCCGGGCCACGTCACCCCTGCTACACCAGAGGGGAAGGAGGTACGCATGCCTCGTGGCCCAGTCAAGGGGTTGACCGCGCTCCTTGTGGCGATTGCAGTCCCACTCGCCGTGTGCGCGCTCCTGGCAACCGACCGAGCCGCCTTGTCCCAGACGAACGTGGCCCTGATCCTGATGTTCGTCGTCGCGGCGGTGGCCGCCCTGGGCCACCGGTGGGTCGCGGTCCTCACGGCCCTCTCCGCCTCCGCGTGGTTCGTCTACTTCTTCACGACTCCGTACAGAAGCTTCATCCACTTCAACAGCGCGGACGAAGTCGTCACCGCCGGACTGCTGCTCGTCGTCGGCCTCGCGGTCTCGCAACTGGCCCGCCGCTTCACCCGCGAGCACTCCATCGCCACCACGTTGCAGCGCAGCCTGCTGCCTCGTGTGCTGCCGGACACCAGCACCGTCCGGTCGGCGTGCCGGTACGTGCCCGCCGAGGCCGAGGTCGGCGGGGACTGGTTCGACGTGATCCCCCTCCCGGGATTCCGCACCGCCCTGGTGGTCGGGGACGTGGTCGGCCACGGCCTGAGCTCCGCGGTCACGATGGGGCGGCTGCGCACCGCGGTCCGCAATTTCTCCACCCTCGACCTGCCGCCCGACGAGCTGCTGGCCCGCCTCGACGACGTGGTCATGCAGATGGATGCGGAGGCGGGCGACAGCGCGGAGGGAATCGTCGCGGCCACGTGTCTGTATGCGATCTACGACCCGGTCTCCCGTAACTGCACGATGGCCAGAGCCGGTCATTTCCCGCCCGCCATCGTCTATCCGGACGGCCGCGTGGAGCTGGTCGATCTGCCCGCAGGCCCCCCGCTCGGCGTAGGCGGCCTGCGTTTTCAGTGCGTCGACCGGGAGCTGCCGGAGGACACGCAGCTCGTGCTCTACACCGACGGGCTCATCCACAACCGTCACCGCGACATCGGGACCGGCCTGAAGCTGCTGCGCGACACGCTCTCCGAGGTGGGGCCGGAGCCGGAGAAGACGTGCGAGAGGATCCTGGAGGCGGTACTGCCCGCCCGTGCGGTCGACGACGCCGCTCTCCTGGTCGCCCGGACCCAGGCGTTTCCCCGGGACCGTATCGCCGAATGGGAGATCCCTGCCGTTCCGGCCGCGGTGGCCGGTCTGCGCGCCGAGGTGCTCGCGAAGCTGGCCGACTGGAACGTGGAGGAGACGGCATTCGCCACCGAGCTGATCCTCAGCGAGCTGGTCACCAACGCCATCCGCTACGGGACACCCCCTGTGCACCTTCGCCTTCTGCGCGACACGAGCCTGGTCGTGGAGGTCAGCGACAGCAGCAGCACCACCCCGCATCTGCGCTACGCCACGGACACGGACGAAGGTGGCCGCGGGATCTTCATCGTCGCCCAGCTCGCCGACCGGTGGGGAACCCGCTTCACCCCCACCGGGAAGATCGTCTGGGCCGAGCAGTCGGCCCCGTCGGTTCCCGCCGGCCACGTCCTGGCCCCGGTCGCCTGACCGGGCGGCCCGCCCGAGGCCCCCTTTCCGGGGCCGGACGGCCCAGGGACGACGGCCCAGGGACGGCCCAGGGTCGGTGAGACGCGGCGGGGCCGGCGGTCCATGACCGTCGGCCCCGTTCGTGGTGTCGGCGGGAGATCCGCCCCGACCAGCGCTTGCCTGACCAGGGCGGGGCCCGACGGCGAACTGTCGATCAGCGTGACGCGGGCGGGATGCTCTGTTCGTACTGGAAGACGTTGTAGGGGTCGTACTTCGCCTTGATCTCGCGCAGCCGCTCGAAGTGGCGCCTCCCCCAGTAGGCGGTCTCCCACTCCTGCATGCCGACGTTCGGCACGTTGACGTAGGCGCCGTCCACGAAGCCGCGCATCGCCTGGCTGAATTCGGCGGTCCAGGCCTGGCACGTCGAGGTGAGCGGGTCGCAGACGCCTGGTGTCGTCGAAGGAGTCCCCCAGGCCGCGCCGATCTCGCCGTAGAAGATCGCGTCACGGTGCACGAACGCGGTGCCGCCGCGGGGCTCCTTCTTGATCGCCCCCTGGAAGGCATCGACGAAGTAGTTGCTGTCCTCCGTGGGAGCGTTCCGCATGTAGTAGCCGATGACGTCGATCGCCTTCTTCGAGAACAGCTTCTTGGCGAACTGCGAGAAGAACTTGACGTTGGCGGGCTCCTGCGAGCGCGGGACCTGGGCTCCGGCAAAGATGGGGCCCCAGTTGCCGACCTGCACTGTCACATCGGGCGCGCCGATCGACAGGATCGGGGCCAGCAACTTTTTGGCCTCTGCCGCCGTCCCTTCCGCGAGCCACGCGAACAGCAGGATCTGGGACTTGTGGATCTCGACTTCGGATCCGAGGCGGTTGTCGGCGAACGGTACCGTACGCTGCCACGCATCGAAGATCCCATGCAGGTCCGTAAGGCCGTCCCAGGTCGCCTGCACATAGGCGATGCGCTTGAGCGGGTGCACCTTGTAGGTGAGTTGCGTGACGATTCCGAAGTTGCCGTTTCCCGCCCCACGGAGCGCCCAGAGCAGGTCTGAGTGGTCCTTCATGTCGGCACGGATCACCTTGGCGCATTCGCGACCCGACGGGACGACGACCTCGGTCCCGATCAGGCTGTCGCAGGCCATGCCGAGGTAGCGGTTGAGGGGGCCGAGGCCGCCGCCGACCGTCGCACCGACCAGGCCGACGCTGCCCTCGCTTCCGGTCGTGACCGCGAGGTCCTGCTTGGCGAGCGCCGTCACCGCTTCCTGCTGGGTCAGGCCGGCGCCGACCGTCGCGATACGAGCGTCGGCGTCGATGTGGACCGACTTGAGCTGGCTGACGTCGATCACGATGCCGTTGTCGATGTTCGACCAGCCCTCCAGGGCGTGGCGGCCGCTGCGTACCCGCAGTGCGACGTTGTGCTGCCGCGCCCAGGTGAGGGCGTTCACCACGTCCTGGGTCTTCTGGGCGAAGACGATGACCAGCGGGTAGTGGGAGAACAGCTGGTCGTAGTCGATGCGATCATCCGTGTACGAGGCGTCACCGGGGCGGACGATGTGACCGGTCAGCTTCGCCGGCCGACATCCCGACGACCCTTTGGTCGGGTCGCTCGCGGCCAGAAGGTCCAAGGTGCTCGCGGCCGCAATGTCCGGCGCGCCTGCGGCCGTAAGGCCCGGGACGACGACCGCCCCGGCGCCGGCGGCCGCTGACGCCCTGAGCAGGTAGCGGCGGGAAAAATCGCTCAAGGTCCAGATCCTCTCGATCGGGCTACACCGGTACGCGGCTGAACGAGCCTTTACCCGCCAGCCGCCGGGCAGTCCTTTGTGGTCGACCCACGCACGGTAACGGGGCGACCATGCGGTGTTTCCCGACACGCCAATCGAGGACGATGACGACAGCCTGAAGGAGTAACTCGGCGGGATCCCGTCATAACCGTTTTGGGATGCACCGCGTCCCGCTCGAAGCCATCCATTGGTCCAAATGGTCAGAATACGCGGGCAATCTCAAAGATGATGGGCTCGCCGATCTCGCTGGTCAGGCCAGCATCTCGCAACGGCCCGGCGAACCATCTTTGTGATAAGAATTTGCGGGCGTACCCCCGGAATCACCACTCCCCGCCTGGCGAACCCCCGGAATGCCCTGCTCCTACTTCCCGCGTTGCCAGTGAGCGCCTATATAATCCCGAGTTTTCCCCACGGCTACTGAATTTGAATGGGTGATGTCGGGTCGCTCCTCGACCGATGGTGATTCCTCCACCAGCACGGCCCTGGCCGAACAGGTCGTCGGAGAAGCCTGCGGCCGGAGCAGCGAGGCGCGGGCCCGGAAGGCCGTCGACGGCCTCTACGACGGCGCCGTTCCGGGGCCGGACGGCCCAGGGACGGCCAGGGTCGGTGAGACGCGGCGGGGCCGACGGTCCACGACCGTCGGCCCCGTTCGTCGCGTCGGCGGGAGATCCGCCCCGACCAGCGCTTACAGCACCGGCAGGTTCTTCCGCAGCTCGAACGCGGTGACCTCGGAGCGGTACTCCTCCCACTCCGCCTTCTTGTTGCGCAGGAAGAAGTCGAAGACGTGCTCGCCGAGGGTCTCCGCGAGAAGGTCGCTGCGCTCCATCAGGCTCAGGGCCTCACCGAGGTTCTGCGGGAGGGGCTCGATGCCCATCGCGCGGCGCTCGGCGTCGGACAGGGCCCAGACGTCGTCCTCGGCGCCGGGCGGCAGCTCGTAGCCCTCCTCGATGCCCTTGAGGCCGGCCGCCAGGAGCACGGCGTAGGCCAGGTAGGGGTTGGTGCCGGAGTCGAGGGAGCGGACCTCGACCCGGGCGGAGCCGGTCTTGCCGGGCTTGTACATCGGGACGCGGACCAGGGCCGAGCGGTTGTTGTGACCCCAGCAGATGTACGAGGGGGCCTCGCCGCCGGCGCCCGCGGTGCGCTCGGAGCCGCCCCAGATGCGCTTGTAGGAGTTGACCCACTGGTTGGTGACCGCGGAGATCTCCGCGGCGTGCCGCAGCAGGCCCGCGATGAAGGAGCGGCCGACCTTGGAGAGCTGGTACTCGGAGCCGGACTCGTAGAACGCGTTGCGGTCGCCCTCGAAGAGGGAGAGGTGGGTGTGCATGCCGCTGCCCGGGTACTCCGAGAACGGCTTCGGCATGAAGGTGGCCTGGACGCCCTGCTCCAGCGCGACCTGCTTCATGATCAGCCGGAAGGTCATGATGTTGTCGGCCGTGGAGAGCGCGTCGGCGTAGCGCAGGTCGATCTCCTGCTGGCCGGGGGCGCCCTCGTGGTGGCTGAACTCGACCGAGATGCCCATCGACTCCAGCATCGTGATGGCCTGGCGGCGGAAGTCCTGGCCCACGTTCTGCGGGGTGTGGTCGAAGTAGCCGGAGTTGTCGGCCGGGGTCGGCCGGGAGCCGTCCAGCGGGCGGTCCTTCAGCAGGAAGAACTCGATCTCCGGGTGGGTGTAGAAGGTGAAGCCCTGGTCGGAGGCGCGGGCCAGGGCGCGCTTGAGGACGTAGCGCGGGTCGGCGAAGGACGGGGAGCCGTCCGGCATGAGGATGTCGCAGAACATCCGGGCGGTGCCCGGGGCCTCGGCGCGCCAGGGCAGGACCTGGAAGGTGCCCGGGTCGGGCTTGGCGATCATGTCGGACTCGTAGACCCGGGCGAAACCCTCGATCGCGGAGCCGTCGAAACCGATGCCCTCGTCGAAGGCCTGCTCGAGCTCCGCAGGGGCCACGGCGACGGACTTGAGGAAACCCAGTACGTCCGTGAACCACAGCCGTACGAACCGGATGTCGCGCTCCTCCAAGGTCCGGAGCACGAACTCCTGCTGCTTGTCCATCTTCCGCTTCCCCATCCTTGCTGGTCAGGCCGCCTGTCTCCCGCATCGCGGGAAGCGGTCGGGCACCTGAGCATCCCACCACAACACCATTTCATGCGCGTTGCAGACCTTGATCATCCCGTCGTCATCGGGCTGAACGCCTCACGTACAGCAGATGTACTGCTCTGAAGCCCATCTTGCCTGCTCGGAGCGTCATGCGTAATGGCCGCCCCCGGTCGTCTCGAATCCGCCGCCTTAAATTTGCATCTCAGATGCAAGTTTTACTACGGTGAGCGCCAGCCGAGCATCGATCACCGATCCGAGGAGCCACCCGATGCTGTCCGAACAGTCCGCCGCCACCGTCCGCGCGACGCTTCCCGCCGTGGGCGCGAACCTCGGCGAGATAACCGACCGCTTCTACACCGGGCTGTTCGCCGCCCACCCCGAGCTGCTGCGCGACCTGTTCAACCGCGGCAACCAGGCCGCGGGCACCCAGCGCCAGGCGCTGGCCGGCTCCATCGCCGCCTTCGCCACGCACCTCCTGGACCACCCCGACCAGCGGCCGGACGCCATGCTGGGCCGCATCGCCCACAAGCACGCCTCGCTGGGCGTCAGGCCCGAGCAGTACGCGGTCGTCCACGAGCACCTCTTCGCCGCCATCGTCGACGTGCTCGGCGAGGCCGTCACCCCGGAGGTCGCGGCCGCCTGGACCGAGGTCTACTGGCTGATGGCGAACGCGCTGATCGCGATCGAGCGACGGCTGTACGAGGAGAGCGGGACCGCCGAGTGGCGGACCTGGGAGGTCGTGGAGCGCGTCGCTGAGACGGAGGACGTCGTCACCTTCCGGCTGCGCCCGCTCGACGGGGGCCCGGTGCGCGGCTTCCGGGCCGGCCAGTACGTCTCCGTCCGCGTCGGACTCCCCGACGGCGCCCGTCAGATTCGGCAGTACAGCCTCTCGGGCGCGCCCGACTCCGGCGCGCTGCGCCAGATCAGCGTCAAGCGGGTCCCGGGCGACGCCACGACCCCGGAGGGCGAGGTCTCCAACCACCTCCACGCGCACGTGCGGGTGGGCGACGCCCTGGAGCTCTCCGAGCCGTACGGCGACCTGGTGCTCGACGGCGGCGAGGACACACCCCTGCTGCTCGCCTCGGCCGGCATCGGCGTGACCCCGATCGTCGCGATGCTGGGCCGGCTGGCGGAGACGGGCCACCGCGCCCCGGTCACGGTCGTCCACGGGGACCGCTCCCCGGCGCACCACGCCCTGCGCGCCGAGCACGAGGCGTACGCGGGAAAGCTCCCGCAGGCGCCCGTCCACTTCTGGTACGAGAGCCAGGCGCCGGAGGGGACCGCCCGCACCGGGCTGGTCGACCTCACGGACGTGACCGTCCCGGCGGGCACGCACGCGTACCTGTGCGGCCCGCTGCCGTTCATGCGGGCGGTGCGGGGCCAGCTGATCGAGAAGGGCGTGGCCGCGGCGGACATCCACTACGAGGTGTTCGGGCCGGATCTCTGGCTCGCGGGGGCCTGAGCGACGGGATCGGGGCGGGCCTCCCTCGGGGGGCCCGCCCCGCCGGTCCGCCCGGTCGCGGCGCGTCGCTTCCGGCCCCGCGGGCCTGTCGAACAGAGATCGTGACGCGCCATCAGGTTTTGTCGTTGACGAGCGGACCCGGGCTGCGCAAGGTGGATGGATCACCGACCCACCGGCTCATCGCCCCAGGGGGACGACACATGAGGAAGATCCTCAACACCGCACTCGTCTACACGATCGTCGGAGTGCTCAGCGGCCTGTACTACCGCGAGCTCACCAAGGCCGAGGACTTCACCGGCGACACCCAGCTCGGCGTGGTGCACACGCATCTGCTGGCCCTCGGCATGCTGTTCTTCCTCATCGTGCTGGCCCTGGAGAAGCAGTTCGACCTGACCTCGCACCGGCTGTTCGGGTGGTTCTTCTGGATCTACAACGCCGGTCTCGTGGTGACGTGCACCATGATGACCCTGCACGGCACCCTGACGGTGCTGGGGCACGCGAGCAACGAGGGGATCGCCGTCGTCGCCGGGATCGGCCACATCCTGCTCACCGCCGGTCTGGTGCTGCTGTTCATCACCCTCGGCAAGCGCCTGCCCGCCTCGTCCGCGGCCGCCAGGACCGGCGGCGACGGCGCCCCGGTCGTGGTCGCGGTGGGCCCCGAGGACTCCTGACCGCCGCGGTCAGGCCGGCCTGGAGATCTCCAGCAGCAGCGGTCCGGTCGGCCCGGCGACGATGTCCTGCATGGTGACCGGGTCCAGGGTGGCGTAAAAGGCCTCCTGGGCCCGGCGCAGTGCTCCGCGCAGTCGGCAGGCGGTGTTGAGCGGGCAGGGCGTGGCGCCCTCGCACTCGACGACGTCGCCCTCGCCCTCGAAGCTGCGCACCACGGCTCCCACCGACACCGTGCGGCCCTTCTCGGTGAGCGAGAGTCCGCCGCCGCGGCCGCGGCGGGCGTCGAGCAGCCCCATGTGCTGGAGCTCGGCCACGATCTTCGCGGTGTGCGTGTACGGGACGCCCATGTCCTCCGCGACCTCGCGGGTCGTGGGACTGGACCCGCCGACGACGGCCAGGCGCATCAGAACGCGCAGAGCCAGGTCGGTGGAGCGCAGCAGCCGCATGCGCCCAGGGTAGATAATGCGCATCCAGGCTTCAAATTATCTGGCCGGATCGTATCGTTCCGGCCTTTCCCGTGCCCTCACTACGAGAGCGGGCATCTCTCCCCTTACGATCGGCGCACCCGAACGATCTCACCGTCCCGCCCCCCTTTCCCCAGAAGGACAGATCCCATGGCTTCCGCCAAGAAGAGCAGCGGCGCGGCGCGCCAGGCCCGTATAGCGGAGATGCGGCGCGCCGAGCAGGCCCGCGAGCGGCGCAACCGGATCCTCGTGATCGCGGCTTCCGTGGTGGTCGTCGCGGGACTGGTGGCCGGCGGTGTCTTCGTCGTGCGCTCGCAGTCCGACGACACCTCGGCGGTGGACGCGAAGACCTCGGGGCACTTCACCACCGGCAAGGACGGTGTGAAGACGTGGCAGGGCAAGCTGGGCCGCACCCATGTCGCCAAGACCGTCACGTACCCGGTGGAGCCGCCGGTCGGCGGGGACCACAACCAGGTGTGGATGAACTGCAACGGCGACGTCTACGACAAGGCGCTGAACAACATGAACGCCGTGCACTCGCTGGAGCACGGCGCGGTGTGGGTGACGTACAACAGCAAGGCCGCCAAGGCCGATGTCGAGGCGCTCGCGGCGAAGGTGAAGAAGACGCCGTACACGCTGATGAGCCCCGACGACAAGCAGCCGGACCCGATCATGCTGACGGCGTGGGCGCACCAGCGCACGGTGAAGAGCGCGAGCGACCCGGACGTCGACGCGTTCTTCGCGAAGTTCGTGCAGGGCGAGCAGACTCCCGAGCCGGGCGCCGCGTGCACGAACGGGCTGTCGCAGTGAGGCACGTCGGACTGATCGCGGGGGCCGCGGCGGCGGCCCTGGTCGCGGCCGGCGCGATCACCTACGCGGTCGCCGAGGACCGCGGCCCCGCCGCCGCCACGCCCTCCGCCGCCTCCGCGGACGCCGGGTTCGCGCGAGACATGGCGGTCCACCACCAGCAGGCCGTGGAGATGTCGTACCTCGTGCGCGACCGCACGCAGGACCCGGAAGTACGGCGTCTCGCCTACGACATCGCGCAGACGCAGGCCAACCAGCGCGGCATGCTGCTGGGCTGGCTCGACCTGTGGGGGCTGCCGAAGGTCTCCGCCGACGCCCCGATGACCTGGATGGGCATGGGCGACATGGCCTCCGGCAAGGACGGCTCGCTGATGCCGGGCATGGCGACCAACACCGAGATGAAGAAGCTCGGCACGCTCAGCGGGAAGCAGGCGGAGGTCTTCTATCTCCAGCTGATGACCGACCATCACAAGGGCGGCATCCACATGGCCGAGGGCTGTGTCTCCGCGTGCACGGTCGGGGTGGAGAAGCGGCTCGCGCAGGGCATGGTCGACGCGCAGCAGTCCGAGATCGATCTGATGGCGGACATGCTCAAGGCGCGGGGCGCGAAGGCTCGTTCGTAGCGCGCGAAGGCCCGTTCATAGCATGGATGGGGCGTGATCCGGTGGTCATTTGCCGGATCTTCGCCCCAAATCCCCTCGGACGGCTCTTTCTTGGGATCTTTTTGGCTATCGCATTCCCCTGACATGAACGGTTCATCGAAAGAGTGGGCCCGGCATGTGATCCATTCGCGGGCCAAACCGCCGCGGGCCCGGCGCGGATCGCATGACGGCCAACCACTACATGCATGCGAACCGCAATGCAGGGGGTTCTATGAGATCCAACCGCGCCAAGATGCGCGCCGGAGCGAGCCTGGCGGCGACACTGCCGATGCTCGCGGGCGCGCTGGCGTTCGGCATACCCGCGGCACACGCCGTGGACAACCCGGGCCGGGACACGCTCGCGGGCACCAAGCCCGCCTGGGCCACGGCCAAGGCCGACAAGGGCGCGACCGCGGACACCGCGCAGGTCTCCGCCCGCGTCTATCTGGCGGGCCGGGACGCGGCCGGCCTCGCGGCCTACGCGAAGGCGGTGTCCGACCCGGCCTCCGCCGCCTACGGCAAGTACCTGGGCGCCGACCAGGCCCAGGCCCGCTTCGGCGCGACCGAGGCCCAGGTGAAGGCGGTCAAGGCCTGGCTGGCCTCGGCCGGCCTGAAGGTCACGGGCACCACGCAGCACTACGTCTCCGTCAGCGGTGACGTGGCCGCCGCCGAGAAGGCGTTCGGCACCCAGCTGCACAACTACACCAAGGGCTCCAGGACTTACCGCGCGCCGTCGAGGACGGCTTCCGCCCCGGAGAGCCTGAAGGGCGCCGTCCTGACCGTCACCGGCCTGGACAACGCCCCGCACCGGGCCAGCGCCAAAGAGCAACTGCCCCCGCCGGACAGCGTCTTCAAGAACTCCGGGCCGTTCTCCTCGTACTACGGCTCGAACACCGCGAGCACGCTGCCGAGCGCGTACGGCAAGAAGATCCCGTACGCCGTGGAGGGTTACACCGGCAAGCAGCTGCGCGCGGCGTACGGCGCGGGCGACTACACCGGCAAGGGCGTGCGCGTCGCCATCACCGACGCCTACGCCTCGCCGACCATCGCCTACGACGCGGCCACCTACGCGAAGCAGCACGGCGACGCCGCCTGGAAGACCGGGCAGCTGCGCCAGGTGCTGCCCAAGAACTACACGAAGACCGAGGAGTGCGGGGCGGCCGGCTGGTACGGCGAGGAGACCCTCGACGTCGAGGCCGTGCACGCGGTCGCGCCGGACGCCCAGGTCACCTACGTGGGCGGGGCGTCCTGCTACGACGACGACCTGCTCGACTCGCTCAGCAAGGTCGTGGACAACCACCTGGCCGACATCGTCTCCAACTCCTGGGGCGACATCGAGGCCAACCAGACGCCCGACCTCGCGGCCGCCTACGACCAGGTCTTCCAGTTCGGCGCGGTCGAGGGCATCGGCTTCTACTTCTCCTCCGGCGACAACGGCGACGAGGTCGCCAACACCGGTACGAAGCAGGTCGACACCCCGGCCAACTCGGCGTGGGTGACCGCGGTCGGCGGTACCTCGCTGGCCGTCGGCAAGGGCGACAAGTACCTGTGGGAGACCGGCTGGGGCACCCAGAAGGCCGTGCTGTCCGCGGACGGCAAGAGCTGGACGGACTTCCCCGGCGCGTTCACCTCGGGCGCGGGCGGCGGCACCAGTGCGACGGTGGCGCAGCCCTTCTACCAGAAGGGTGTCGTCCCGGACTCGCTCGCCAAGGCGAACAACGCCGCCGGCAACCGCGTCGTCCCGGACATCTCCGCGATCGCCGACCCGAACACCGGCTTCAAGGTGGGCCAGACGCAGACCCAGGCGGACGGCACCGAGGCGTACAGCGAGTACCGCATCGGCGGCACCTCGCTGGCCGCGCCGGTCATCGCCGCGGTGCAGGCGCTGGCGCAGCAGGCCGGCGGCGGCAAGGCCCTCGGCTTCGCCAACCCGGTGATCTACAGCAAGTACGGCACGAAGGCCTACCACGACGTCACGGACAACCCGACCGGCTCCGGCCTGGCCGTGGCCCGCGTCGACTTCGTGAACGGCTACGACGCCACCGGCGGCCAGGTCGTCTCGGTCCGCAGCCTCGGCAAGGACAGCTCGCTGTCGGCCGTGAAGGGCTACGACGACGTGACCGGCGTGGGCACGCCGGCCGGCGGCTACATCAGCTCGTTCGGCCGCCGCTGAGACACCGGCAGAACAGCGTGAAGGGACACGGGAACTGAGCTGTTCCGTGTCCCTTCCGCACGGCGGGGGCGGGCCACGCCCCGCCCCCGCCCCCCATCGTGTCGCTCTGACGATTACACTGGGCGCGTGCCTCCTCTGAACTTCCGGTCGCTCTATCAGCACGGCTTCGCACGCGTCGCCGCCTGCACGGGCCACACCGCCATCGCGGACCCGCACGCCAACGCCGAGGCGGTCCTGCGCCAGGCGCGCAGTTGCGCCGAGGACGGTGTCGCCGTCGCCGTCTTCCCGGAGATGGTGCTGTGCGGCTATTCGATCGAGGACCTGCTGCTCCAGGACGCGCTGCTCGACCGGGTCGAGGAGGCGCTGCGAACCGTGGTGGCGGGGTCGGCCGACCTGCTGCCGGTCCTGGTCGTGGGCGCCCCGCTGCGCCACCGCAACCGGGTCTACAACTGCGCGGTGACCGTGCACCGCGGCCGGGTCCTCGGGGTGGTGCCCAAGTCGTACCCGCCGAACTACCGGGAGTTCTACGAGCAGCGGCAGATCGCCGCGGGCGACGACGAGCGCGGCGGCACCATCCGGGTCGGCGACGAGTCGGTGCCGTTCGGGGTGGACCTGCTGTTCGCCGCGGACGACGTCCCGGGTCTGGTGCTGCACACGGAGATCTGCGAGGACATGTGGGTGCCGGTGCCGCCGAGCGCCGAGGCGGCCCTGGCGGGCGCCACCGTCCTCGCCAACCTCTCCGGCAGCCCGATCACCGTCGGCCGGGCCGAGGACCGCAGGTTGATGTGCCGCTCGGCGTCCTCGCGCTGCATCGCCGCGTACGTGTACGCGGCGGCGGGCCTCGGCGAGTCGACCACCGACCTGTCCTGGGACGGGCAGACCATGATCTACGAGAACGGGGCGCTGCTGGCCGAGTCCGACCGCTTCCCGCTCGGGGACCAGTCCGCCGTGGCCGACGTCGACCTCGACCTGCTGCGCCAGGAGCGCAGCCGCACGGGCACCTTCGACGACAACCGGCGCACCCACGGCGCCCGCACCGCCGGTTTTCGCACGGTGCCGTTCCGGCTGGACCCGCCGGCCGCCGACCTGGGCCTGCGGCGGCGCGTCGAGCGCTTCCCGTTCGTGCCCGCCGACCCCGACCGGCTGGCCCTGGACTGCTACGAGGCGTACAACATCCAGGTCGCGGGGCTCCAGCAGCGGCTCGCGGCGATCGGTGACCCGAAGGTGGTCATCGGGGTGTCCGGCGGTCTCGACTCCACGCACGCGCTGATCGTCGCCGCCCGCGCGATGGACCGGGCGGGCCGACCGCGCAGCGACATCCTGGCCTGGACCCTGCCCGGCTTCGCCACCAGCGACCACACCAAGGGCAACGCGCACGACCTGATGCGCTCCCTCGGCGTCACCGCGGCGGAACTGGACATCACGCCGACCGCCCGGCTGATGCTCGACGAGATGGACCACCCCTTCGCCGCCGGCGAGCCGGTGTACGACGTCACCTTCGAGAACGTGCAGGCCGGACTGCGCACCGACTACCTGTTCCGGCTCGCCAACCAGCGCGGCGGCATCGTGCTCGGCACCGGCGACCTGTCGGAGCTGGCGCTCGGCTGGTCCACGTACGGCGTGGGCGACCAGATGAGCCACTACAACGTCAACTCGGGTGTGCCGAAGACGCTGATCCAGCATCTGATCCGCTGGGTCATCGGCAGTCACCAGTTCGACGAGGACACCGACCGCACCCTCGCCGCGATCCTCGACACCGAGATCAGCCCGGAGCTCGTGCCGGGCGAGGAGATGCAGTCCACCGAGTCGAAGATCGGCCCGTACGCGCTGCACGACTTCACCCTGTTCCATGTGCTGCGCTACGGCTTCCGGCCGTCGAAGATCGCCTTCCTGGCCTGGCACGCCTGGCACGACCCGGACGCGGGTGCCTGGCCGCCGGGCTTCCCCGAGGCCGAGCGGGTGGCGTACGACCTGCCGGAGATCCGGCGCTGGCTGGAGGTGTTCTGCCGTCGCTTCTTCGGGTTCGCGCAGTTCAAGCGCTCGGCCATGCCGAACGGGCCGAAGGTCTCGGCGGGCGGTTCGCTCTCGCCGCGCGGCGACTGGCGCGCGCCGTCCGACAGCACGGCCCGGTCCTGGCTGCTCGACCTGGCCCGCTTCGACCCTGCGGAGTCCGGTCACTGACCGGCCACGGAACCGGCCCCGGCCTCGCGATCGCGGGGCCGGGGCCGGTTCCGTGGTGCGGGGCGCAGCCGTCCGCTCAGTGGTGCAGGACGCCGGGGCGGTCGGGCAGCCGGGTGGCGACGACGCGCTCCCGTCCCGCCGTCAGGCTCGCGCGGCGGACGTCCACCAGGTGGGCGGCGGCCGCCACCGCGAGGCCGAGCACCGCAAGTCCCGCGCCCGCGAGGGCCGGTGACGTCACACCGAAGCCCGCGGCCAGCGCCAGGCCGCCGATCCACGCGCCGCCCGCGTTGGCCAGGTTGAACGCGGCCTGGTTGGCGGAGGACGCCAGGGACGGCGCCGCCGACGCCTTCTCCATGACCATCAGCTGGAGCGGCGAGCCGGTGACGAACGCGGCGACGCCGAGCAGGACGACCGCGAGCCCCGCGCTCCACCCGGTGCGCATCAGCAGCGGGAAGACCGCCAGGACGGCGACCAGCGAGGCCAGACCGCCGAAGAGGGTGCGGCGCATGGCGTGGTCGGCGAGACGTCCGCCGAGCAGGTTGCCCACGGTGGCGCCCACGCCGAACAGGGCCAGCAGCAGCGTCACGCTGGAGTCGGCGTACCCGGCGGCGTCGGTGAGCATCGGGGTGATGTAGCTGTACGCGGCGAACAGCGCGCCGAAGCCCGCGACCGTCGTGCCGAGCGCCAGCCACACCGGCAGCGAGCGCAGCGCGGCCAGTTCGCCGCGCAGCCCGGCCACGGGGGTGTGGGGGCGGTCCTGCGGGATCAGCAGCGCCAGCGCGACGATCGCGGCGAGGCCGATCGCGCTGACGCCGAGGAAGGTGGCCCGCCAGCCCAGGTGCTGGCCCATGAGGGTGGCGACCGGAACGCCCGCGACATTGGCGACGGTCAGTCCGAGGAACATCAGCGAGACCGAACGGGCCTTGCGCTCCGGGGCGACCAGGCCTGTCGCGACGACCGCGCCGACGCCGAAGAAGGCGCCGTGCGGCAGGCCGCTGAGGAAGCGGGCGGCCAGCAGCCAGTCGTAGTCGGGGGCGAGGGCGGAGAGGGCGTTGCCGGCCACGAACAGGGCCATCAGGGCGATGAGGACCCGGCGGCGGGACAGGCGCGCGGTGGCCGCGGCCAGCAGGGGCGCGCCGACGACGACACCGAGGGCGTAGGCGGAGACGAGGTGTCCGGCGCCGGGTATGGAGATGCGCAGGTCGTCCGCGACGTCGGGGAGCAGCCCCATCATCACGAACTCGGTCGTACCGATGCCGAAGGCGCCGACAGCGAGGGCGAGCAGGGCCAGGGGCATGAAAAGCCTTTCCGAGCGGAGTTACGTCCATCTTATGTTCACGGACGGAACAAAGTCTCGGGGGTCCGGTATTCCTCCGGGTGAAGACGAGGTTACGAAGGATCGCGACGGCCCCTCAGGAGCCGCTCGGGGGCGCGCTTTCAGGAGCCATCGGGACAGGCCGTCCCCCGGGAGCCGCCCGCGGCGGGCCCGTCAGGAGCCGCTCGCGGCGAGGTCCACCCGTGCGGCCACCGGCAGATGGTCGCTGCCGGTGGCCGGCAGCGTCCACGAGCTCACCGGGTCGACGCCCTGCACCATGATCTGGTCGATCCGCGCCATCGGGAACGACGCCGGCCAGCTGAACCCGAAGCCGCTGCCCGCCGCGCCCTGGGTGGAGCGCATCTGGGAGGTGACGGCGTTCAGCGCGCGGTCGTTCATGGTGCCGTTCAGATCCCCGAGCAGGATCTTCCGGTCGAGCTTCTCGTCGGCGATGGCCTCGCCGAGCGCGTCGGCGCTCTTGTCGCGCTGGCGGGCGGTGAACCCGGCGTTCATCTTCACCCGCACCGAGGGCAGATGGGCGACGTACACCGCGACGTCGCCGGACGGCGTCGCCACGGTCGCCCGCATCGCCCGGGTCCAGCCCAGCTTGATGTCGACGGCCGCGACGGACGAGAGCGGATACTTGCTCCACAGCCCGACCGTGCCCTGCACCGAGTGGTACGCGTACGTCGAGGCCAGCGCCTTCTCGTAGGTACCGACCTCGGACGCCTTCAGCTCCTCCAGGGCCAGCACGTCCGCGCCGGACGCGGCGACGGCGCGGGCGGTGCCCGAGGGGTCGGTGTTGTCGGCGTTGACGTTGTGGGTGGCCACCACGAGGTCCCCGCCGGTGCCCGCCTTGTCCGTGAGCAGCCCTCCGAACAGGTTCAGCCACACGATCGCCGGCAGCAGCACCGCGATCAGCGCGGTCGCCGACCTGCGCACCAGCCCCAGGACCAGCAGCACCGGCACGAGGAGGCCGAACCAGGGCAGGAAGGTCTCCGTCAGGGAGCCGAGGTTGCCGACGGTGTTCGGGATGCGGGAGTGCAGCAGCATCACCAGGGCCAGCAGCAGCGCGAGCACCGCGAGGACGATGCCGCGCCGCCAGATCCGCGGGTCGCCGCGCCAGCCGCCGAGCAGACGCCCCGTCAGGCGGTGGAGCCGGGAGCCCGGACGCTCGTCATCCGAGACACCCTCGTCCGTCTCCGTCGCATACGCCTGTTGCGCCATACCGTCGCCTCACTACCCGCCAGCACACCGTCGTCCCCCCACGTCCCTATGACCCTAGGGGATGATCGGCTCCGATCCCCGCCGCCCCGTGGCGGCCGTACGGGCACGAGGACGTCCGCGGCGGCGCGGGGAGTTCCGCTTGCGGACCGGGTCGGGCGGTCTGTGACGAAACGCGCACATTCGGGCGGCGGCCGGAGGGGCCTTCTGACGCGGCACCAGGAAGCGGGAGACCCGGGGGACGGGCCGATCCAGGAAGCGGGTGAACCTAGGAAGCGGGTGAGTCGACCGGGCGCAGTCCCTGGAGCAGGGTGTCGACCACCCGCTCCGCGAGGTCCTCGGGGAGGTCGCTGTCCGGCCGCATGACGGACCGGACCAGGAGCGGGCCCACGAAGATGTCGTTGGCCAGCTCCACGTCGACGTCGGCGCGCAGTTCGCCGTTGCGCTGGCCGCGGCGCAGGATCTCCACACCGAGCCGGCGCCTTGGGGCGATGACCGTGCTGTCGTAGGCGGCCCAGAGCTTCGGGCTGCTCTTCATCTGGACGTGGACGTTGTGCAGGATCGCCGAGGAGCGGCTGGCCAGGCCGCGCAGGCGCAGCGACTCCAGCAGGACGATCAGGTCGTCGCGCATGGAGGTGCCGGGGAGTTCGGGGTCGGGGGGCTCGGTGGAGCGCAGCACGTCGACGAACAGCTCCTCCTTGCCGCTCCAGCGACGGTAGATGGTGGCCTTGCCGACGCCGGCCGTACGGGCGATGCGCTCGATGGAGAGCTCCGCCAGGGGCACGCCGTCCTCCAGGAGTTTCATCGCTCCTTCGAGGATGGCGCGCTCCACGGCCTCGCTGCGGGGGCGTCCCCTCACGGGTGCTCCCGAAGCGTTGATGTCGGCGAGGCTCACTGTCGTCCGTCCCTTCGTTGCGCTGGGGTGAATTCTCGGTGATTCCCCCGGCCCCCCGAATCTGCCCCCGTCCCGACGCCTTTCTACTCCGCGGCCACCACCAGCTCCTGCTCCGGCTCGCCCTGCTGACCGGCCTTGGGCCGGCCCGGCAGGAACACCGCTACCACGACGGCGCCGACCAGCGCGATGACGGAGCCGCACAGCGCGGTGACGTGCATCGCGTGCAGGAACGCGTCGTCGGCGGGCTTGACCAGGGCCTGGCCCCGGGCGCCCAGCTTGGCGGCGATGCCCAGCGTGGCCTCGATGGACTCTCCGGCGGTGTCGCGCAGCCCGGCAGGCAGCGCGCCGAGGCTGTCCTCGACGCCGCTGCGGTAGGACGCCGACAGGACCGAGCCGAGGACGGCGATGCCGAGCGCGCCGCCGACCTGCCGGAAGGTGTTGCTCAGCGCGGAGGCGGAGCCGGCCTTCTCGCGGGGCAGGGCCTGCATGATCACGACGCTGGTCGGCGTCATGATGTGCGCCATGCCGGTGCCCATGAGGAAGAAGACGACCTCCAGCAGCCAGATCGGGGTGTCCGCCTCGAAGGACGCGAACGCGGCGAGCGTCGCGGCGATCAGGAGCATGCCGCCGGTGGTCGTGGCCTTGACGCCGAAGCGGTCGACGACCAGCCGGGCCCGCGGCGCGAAGATCATCTGGGCGGCGGCGAGCGGCAGCATCAGCAGACCGGTCTGGAGCGGCGAGTACCCGCGCACGCTCTGGGTGTAGAAGACGGAGAAGAAGGTCACGCCCATCAGGGCGAAGAAGACCAGCGCGATGACCGCGATCGCGGCCGAGAAGACCTTGTTCTGGAAGTACGTGATGTCGATGGACGGGTGGTCGCTGCGCTTCTCGACCACCACGAAGGCGGCGAGGACGGCGATACCGGCGGCGATGGTCGCCAGCACGGTGACGTCGGTGAAGTCGGCGAGCTGGCCGCCCTTGATGATGCCGTAGACGAGCAGGACCAGACCGACGACGGACAGGACCACGCCGGCGGGGTCGATGCGGCCGGGGTTGGGGTCGCGGGAGTCCGGCACCAGCCACACCATCAGGGCGATGGCGAGCAGCACGATGGGCACGTTGATGAGGAAGACGGAGCCCCACCAGAAGTGGTCGAGCAGCAGACCGCCGGTGATCGGGCCGATGGCGATGGCGAGGCCGACGCCGCCGGCCCAGATGCCGATGGCCTTCGGCTGCTCGTCGCGCTCGAAGACGTTCATGAGGACGGCGAGCGTGGCGGGCATCACGAAGGCGGCGCCCAGGCCCATCACCGCGCGGAAGACGATCAGCTCGGTCGGCGAGCCGGACTCGGCGGCGAGCGCCGAACCGATGCCGAAGACGGCGAGCCCGCCGAGCAGGACCAGCTTGCGGCCGAGGCGGTCGCCGAGCAGGCCGGCGGTGAAGAGCAGCCCCGCGAAGACGAGCGTGTAGGCGTTGATCGCCCACTCCAGCTCGCTCTGCGTGGCGCCCAGACCGGTCGGGGCGGGGGTCGAGATCGTCTTGATGGCGACGTTCAGGATGGAGTTGTCGAGGACGACGATCAGCAGGCTGAGCATGAGCACGCCGAGGATCGCCCAGCGGCGCCGGTGCACCTCTTCCGGTATCCGGGAGGCAGGGACGGCAGGAGTAGTCATGGGGACGAGCCTAGATTCTTTCCGATACGAGACCGTCTCGTATCGGAAATCCTTTACCGAGACCTTACACGCGGGGAACGTCACGCGGGGTGCCCTGGCCCTCACCGGCACGAGGTGCCACCATGGATGCGGTCCGGGGACACCGTCAGGGTGCCTCGAGATGACGTAAGGAGTCGTTCCCATGACGCAGCTCTCGGCTGCCCAGACAACGCCCTCCGGCGGCAGCAACGCACTGTACGGAGGCAAGGGCACCCGCCGTGTCACCGTCCGCGACATCGCCCTCGCCAAGGAACGCGGCGAGAAGTGGCCCATGCTCACCGCGTACGACGCGATGACGGCGTCCGTCTTCGACGAGGCCGGGATCCCGGTCATGCTCGTCGGCGACTCCGCGGGCAACTGCCACCTCGGCTACGAGACCACCGTACCCGTCACGCTCGACGAGATGACCGTGCTGTCGGCCGCGGTCGTGCGCGGCACCCGGCGCGCCCTCATCGTCGGCGACCTCCCCTTCGGCTCCTACCAGGAGGGCCCGGTCCAGGCGCTGCGCTCGGCGACCCGGCTGGTCAAGGAGGCCGGGGTCGGCGCCGTCAAGCTGGAGGGCGGCGAGCGCTCGCACGAACAGATCCGGCTCCTCGTGGAGTCCGGCATCCCGGTGATGGCCCACATCGGCCTCACCCCGCAGTCCGTCAACGCCATGGGCTACCGGGTCCAGGGCCGCGGTGAGGAGGCCGCCCAGCAGTTGCTGCGCGACGCCAAGGCCGTCCAGGACGCGGGCGCGTTCGCGGTCGTGCTGGAGCTGGTCCCGGCAGAGCTGGCGGCCGAGGTGACCCGGGTCCTGCACATCCCGACGGTCGGCATCGGCGCGGGCCCCGAGACGGACGCCCAGGTGCTGGTGTGGACCGACATGATGGGGCTGACCGGCGGCCGGGTGCCCAAGTTCGTCAAGAAGTACGCCGACCTGCGCGAGGTCATGGGCAACGCGGCGAAAGCGTTCGCCGAGGACGTCGTCGGCGGGACGTTCCCGCTGGAGGAGCACTCCGTCCACTGATCGACCCGCCCGCCGGGCACCGCGCCCACCGAGCCATTGCCGCACCACGCAGCCCCGCCGATCTTCCCCCGTCGGCGGGGCTGCGCCCTGTGCGGCGCCCGGCGACTCCTCGTACCGATAACGACTGTCGGCGACTGTCGTTCGAGTGTCGGCGACTGTCGGTGGGATGTCGGCGGCTGTAGGCCGGGTGTCGGTGGTTTGTCGGTCGGGGCTGACACCGTCGTCGGCATGACGCGAATCGACAAGAACCCCCACGGCGGAGGCGCCGCCGTCACCGTCCGGGGGCTGGTGAAGCACTTCGGGGAGACCAAGGCGCTGGACGGCGTCGACCTGGACGTGCGGGAGGGCACCGTGATGGGGGTGCTCGGGCCGAACGGCGCCGGGAAGACCACCCTCGTGCGCATCCTGTCCACGCTCACCGCCCCCGACGCCGGACACGCCGTCGTCGCCGGCTACGACGTCGTACGGCAGCCGCGGCAGCTGCGCCGGGTGATCGGACTGACCGGGCAGTACGCCTCCGTGGACGAGAAGCTCCCCGGCTGGGAGAACCTCTACCTGATCGGCCGCCTGCTCGACCTGTCCCGCAAGGACGCCCGCGCCCGCGCCGACGAACTCCTGGAGCGGTTCTCGCTCACCGAGGCGGCCAAGCGGCCGGCGGGCACGTACTCCGGCGGTATGCGCCGCCGGCTGGACCTGGCGGCCTCGATGATCGGCCGGCCGGCCGTCCTCTACCTGGACGAGCCGACCACCGGGCTCGACCCGCGCACCCGCAACGAGGTGTGGAGCGAGGTCAAGACCATGGTCGGGGACGGTGTCACCGTCCTGCTGACCACCCAGTACATGGAGGAGGCCGAGCAGCTCGCCACCGAGCTGACGGTCGTCGACCGCGGCAAGGTCATCGCGGGCGGCGCCATCGACGAGCTCAAGGCCCGGGTGGGCGGACGCACCCTGCGCGTGCGGCCGCTCGATCCGCTGGAGCTGCGCCCGCTCGCCGGGATGCTCGACGAGCTGGGCATCACCGGGCTCGCCACGACGACCGTGGACACCGAGAGCGGCGATCTGCTCGTGCCGATCCTGAGCGACGAGCAGCTGACCGCCGTGGTCGGCGCGGTCACCGCACGCGGGATCACGCTCTCCTCCATCAGCACCGAACTGCCCAGCCTGGACGAGGTGTTCCTGTCGCTGACCGGCCACCGCGCCAGCGCCCCGCAGGACGCCACGCCCGCCGAAGACCGCGAGGAGGTCGCCGTATGAGCGCCACCACTCTGCCCCCGACCGCCCTCCAGGCCGACGCGCCGATCACGCTGCGCGCCCATCTGCGCCACACCGGCGCGCTGATCCGCCGCAACCTGCTGTGGATCCGCCAGGACCCGGAGTCGATGTTCGACGCGATCCTGTTCCCGGTCATCTTCACGCTGCTGTTCGTCTACGTCTTCGGCGGCTCCATCGGGCAGTCGCTCGGCGGCGGGCAGGAGGCGTACGTGCAGTACGTCGTGCCCGGCCTGATGGCCATGATGGGCATGAACATGGCCCAGGGCGTGGGCACCGGCTTCAACACCGACTTCAACTCCGGTGTCATGGACCGGTTCCGGTCCCTGCCGATCGGGCGCGGCTCGGTGCTGTTCGCCAAGATAGCGGTCGAGGTGATGCGGATGCTGATCGCGACCGCGGTCCTCATGGTCGTCGGTGTCCTGGTCGGCTTCCACATCACCAACTGGCCCGGCCTGTTCGCCTCCGTGGGCCTGTCGGCGATCTTCGGTTCGGCCCTGATGTGGGTGTTCCTCACCCTCGGCGTGATCATGAAGAGCGCGCAGTCCGTGCAGGCGATGGGCTTCCTGGTGCTGATGCCGCTCCAGTTCGGCTCGTCGATCTTCGCGCCGACCAAGTCGATGCCGGGCTGGCTCCAGAACTTCACCGAGTACAACCCGCTGTCCTCCCTGGCGGACGCGGCACGCGGGCTGATGGTGGGCGGTCCGGTCGCGCACGGCCTGTGGGTGACGCTCGGCTGGTCGCTGGCGCTCACTGTGGTGATGGCGCCGATCGCCATCCACAAGTTCCGCACCAAGAGCTGACGCCCGTCGGAGCAGCTCTCGGGCGGCAGGACGCGCGTACGCGCCGCGGCAGGGCGGCGGCCACTCCCCCGGGAACGGCCGCCGCCCTGCCGCGCCCCGCGCCCGCGGGCCCCGCCACCCGGGTGCGCGTCGTGCCGCGGCCCTCAGACCAGGGCCGCGGCCTCCTCGTAGGAGAGGTTCCCGCCCGCCGCGTACGCGGCCTCGTACTCCTCGTCGCCGAGCGCGGCCCGCACGGAGCGCTCCGCCAGGTCCTGCACCGCACGCTCCATGACCCCGGCGACATGGCCGGGGGGCAGCAGCCAGGCGGCGGTGCCCAGGCAGCGGGCCGCGTCCCGGGCGCGGGCGCCGCCGTCGACCTGGGCGAGGGAGACCGCCGCGACCGACAGATAGATGGAGCGCATGTGGGGGGCGATGTTCTGCGCGAGCCGGTCGCCGGCCTTCTCCAGTGCCTGCCGGACGGTGGCCAGGGACTCCTCGTGGCGGCCGTCGACCGCGTCCAGCCAGGCCTCCGAGCCCAGGATGAACGCGTCGAAGACCACGAAGTGGGCCAGCCCGAACTCCTCGCGCAGCAGCCCGATGTGCTCGCGCGCCTCGACCGTACGGCCTTTCACGCTGAGCCAGCCGGACAGGAAGAGCCGGGCGAAGGGTCTCGCCTCGTTGGACGGGTTCTCCCCCAGGCCGATCACCTCGCGCAGCAGGCGCTCGCCCTCCTCCTCCTGCCCCGCCTCCAGCAGCGCGGCGCCGAGCCGGGCGGTGAGGATCGCCACCTGGGCGCGGGCGCCGAGCCGGTCGGAGTGTTCGATGGCCGCCTCGTAGTCGGCGGCGGCCGCCAGGTAGGCGCCCTTGCGCTCGTGCGCCTCGGCACGGGCCGAGAGCGCCTCGGCGGTGCCCCAGGCGTCCCCGAGCCGCTGGAAGATCTCCAGCGCCTCGTCGGCGTCGTGGGCCGCGTCGCCCGCCCAGTCGGTGCGGTTGGCCAGCAGGTTGGCACGCATCTGGAGGCTGCCCGCGAGCTCCCATTCGAAGTCCGGCGTCTCGCGGCAGGTCCGCACGGCGGCGTCGATGATGACCCGGATGCGGTCCATGTCGCCGGTGAGCATCACGGCGAAGAACCAGAGCATCCCGGGCGCGCGGCAGATCTGCGGCATGCCCGGCTCGTACGTCTGGGCCACCACGCGCAGCTTGGCCTGGGCCTGCGGGTGCTGCCAGGCCTCCATCTCGGTGTCCATGCAGGCCAGATGGGAGAGGTGCAGGCCGCGGCGGGCCTCCGCGAGGACCTCGCCGGTCATCGGCGGCGGCGCGTCCGTGCAGCGCTGCCACACCGCTGCGGCCGGCTGGACGGGCTCGGTGAACGGGTCGGGGCCGAGGGTCATGACCTCGGCGCACCAGTTGCGGGCCTCGATGCGCAGATCACGCATCTGCCAGTACCAGACGAGCGACAGGACCAGGCACAGTGCCTCCTGCTCGTCGCGGGCGGCCACGGCGTGGCGCAGCGCGGTGCGCAGGTTCTCGTACTCCGTCTGGAAGCGTTCGATGGCGGCGCGCTGGCCCGGGCCGCGCAGCAACGGGTCGGTGGTGCGGGCGAGTTCGCGGTAGTACGTCAGGTGGGCGCGCTCCGCCTCGCCGCGCCGGCCCGCCTCGTCGAGGCGTTCGCCCGCGTACTCGGCGACGGTCTCCAGCAGGCGGTAACGCATCCCGGCGTCCGGGCCCTGGCCCGGTTCGACGCCCTGCGCTGCGCCCACACCTGCGCCCTGATCCGTACCTCGGTCCGCGCCGTGGTCCGTGCCGCGGTCCGTGCCGCGGTCCGGTGGGGCGGTCGAAGGCGCGGCCACCACCAGGGACTTGTCGACGAGCGAGCCGAGTGCCTCCAGCGCGGCCGGACCGCACACGGCCTCGGCGGCGGCGAGGTCGCAACCGCCCGCGAAGACCGAGAGGCGCCGCAGGACGTCCCGTTCGTCCTCGTCGAGCAGATCCCAGGACCAGTCGACGACCGCGCGCAGGGTCTGCTGGCGGGGGCGGACGGTACGGCTGCCGGAGGTGAGCAGCCGGAAGCGGTCGTCGAGCCGGTCCGCGATCTGGCGGGGCGTCAACATCCGCAGCCGGGCGGCCGCGAGTTCGATGGCCAGGGGCAGTCCGTCGAGCCGCCGGCAGATCTCGGCGCAGGCCTCGACGTCGTCCGCGATCCGGAAGCCGGGCCGGGCGGCCGCGCCGCGCTCGGCGAGCAGCCGCAGGGCGACCGGCTCGGGCAGCGGCTCCACCGGGCGCAGCAGCTCCCCGGGCACACCGAGGGGCTCACGGCTGGTGGCGAGCACCGTCAACTCCGGGCAGCGCTCCAGCAGTTCCTCGACGAGCCGGGCGGCCGCCTCGACGACGTGCTCGCAGTTGTCGAGGACGATCAGCATGCGCCGCCGGGCGCAGTACTCGACCAGCCGCTCCACGGGAGCGTCGAACCGGTCGGCGGCCGCCGCCCGTATGCCCTCGGCACCGGCGCCGTGCAGCACGGTCTCACGGGCGCCGATGGCGGTGAGCACGGCCTCCGGGACGTCGGACGGGTCGTCGACGGGGGCGAGTTCGGCCAGCCACACCCCGTCCCGGGCCACGTCCCGCACGCCCTCCGCGGACTCCTGGGACAGCCGGGTCTTCCCGGCGCCGCCCGGCCCGAGCAGTGTGACGAGCCGGGCCCCGGCGAGGTCGCCCCGGATGGCATCGATGTCGGCCTCCCGGCCGACGAAGGAGGTGAGACGGGCCCGGAGGTTGCCCGGCCGCCGGCTGTCGCGGGAGACGTCGGCCACGGCGGGCGGGCGCCCGCCGGGCGCCCGCCGCGCGGGCCCGGCCGCCTCCTCGGGCGGGTTGAGCAACTCCGTGTGCAGCGCCCGCAGTTCCGGACCCGGATCGGAACCGAGACGGTCCGCGAGCAGCTGTCGTACGTCCTCGTAGGCGGCCAGTGCCTCGGCGGTGCGGCCCACGTCGCGCAGGGCGCGCAGCCGCAGCGTCTGGAGGGGTTCGTCGAGGGGATGGGCCTCGCACAGGGCGGTCAGTTCGGGCAGGGACTGCTCGGCCTGGCCGAGGGCGAGCGCGGCGGTGTGGCGGGCGCGCAGCGCGTCCAGGCGCCGGGTCTCGCAGCGGGCGGCCCGCGCGGTGCGGTCGGGCAGGTCGGCGAGGGCGGGTCCGTACCACAGGGAGAGGGCGTCGTCGAGGACGCCGGCCGCCTTCGCGGGGTCGCCGTCGACCAGGGCGCGCAGGCCGTCGGCGGTCAGCCGCTCGAACCGGTGCAGGTCGACGTCGTCGGACGCGGCGGTGAGCCGGTAGCCGCCCTCGACGGAGGCCACCGCGTCCGCGCCGAGCGCCCGGCGCAGCCGGCCGACCAGCGCCTGGAGCGCGCCCGGCGCGTCGGCGGGCGGGTCACCGTCCCACACCTCGTCGACCAGCAGGCTCGCGGGGACGGTACGGCCGGGCCGCAGGGCCAGCACGGTGACCAGGGCGCGCAGCCGCGCCCCGCCGACCGCGACGGACGTGCCGTCGGGGCGGAGTGCCTGGGTGGTGCCGAGGATGCGATAGCGCACGGGGTCCATTGTCTCCGGTGGCGTCGGGGCAGGTCACGGGGTTCGGTCGGCGGGGCGTGCCCCGAGGGGTCGCGGGAAGGGCGCCCGTGCCCCGGTGGCCGTCTCCCCGCTCACCTCTGGCCGGCCGTCCCTCCGTCGTCTCACGACGGCCCGCTCCCGGAAACCGTACTCAGCCCCTCCAGCAGCGTACGCAGCGCCTCCGGCGTCAGTCCCGCGGTCTCGGCGCCCGGCGCGGCCCCGGTGTGCGGGATGCCCCGCGCCTCGCGCACCGCGCGGGACAGCCGTGAGTCGGTGCCCGGCACCTCCAGCGTCACCAGGGCCCCCTCCTCGTACCGACGGTGGCCCCGGCCGTCCTCCCCCGTGCGTACCTCACCGTCGTCGAACCACTTCGGGCAGCGTTCCACCGGCCGCAGCCGCCGCCGTCCGGGCACCGGCTCCCACGGACGGGAGCCGGGCGCGGTCTCGGCGTAGTCCCGGCTCACCACCTGGACGGCCCGTACCCGGCCGGTGACCTCGGGCCACCGGGCGCCGTGCCGCTCCACGCCCAGCAGCCCGGCCGCACGGACCCGGTCCCCGGTCCGCATCTCCGCCGGTGGTCGTCGGAGCGTCTGCGCCAGCGCCACGAGCAGGCCCGTGTCCTCCCGCAGGAGCTGCACCGAGCCCTCGTAACCGTCGTCGTCCTCGTCGGTGTCGCCACCGTCGTCGGTGCCGGTGCCGGTGTCGCCACCGTCGCCGTCATCGGCGTCGGCGTCGGCGTCGGCGTCGGCGTCGGCGTCGGCACGGTCGTCCGGGTCGCCGTCGTCGCGGCCGGTCTCGTCGGCATCGGTGTCCCGGAGTTCCTCCACCGGTCCGGTGACCTCGGTGAGCAGGCCGGGCCCGCCGCCGTCGGCCAGGTCGTCGGCGCGCTCCAGGAGCAGCTGCCAGCTCACCTCGTCGCCGACCGCGAACGGGGTGCCGCAGCATTCCATCTGCCAACCCGGGTAGAACACGTGCCAGAGTCCCATGGCCCCACCTTCCCGGGAACGGCGACCGGACGCGAGACGTTTTCCCCGTGTTCCCCTCGCGCCCGGTACGGTCGGGCTGCCCAGCACTCGCGCACCACCCGGACGCAGCACAGGAGCCCGACTGATGACCGCCACCACCACCCGTCACAGCGACCGGCGGGTCAGCCCCGTCTTCGTCGGGATCCTGGCCGTCACCGCGGTCACCGGCTGGGCGACCTGGACCGGCTTCGCCGAGCAGCCGGGCGTGGCCGTGTTCCTGTTCGTGACGGCCGCGTGGATCGTCTCGCTGTGCCTGCACGAGTACGCGCACGCACGCACCGCCCTGCACAGCGGCGACATCACCGTGGGGTCGAAGGGATATCTGACCCTCAACCCGCTCAAGTACACCCACGCGCTGCTCAGCATCGTGCTGCCGGTGCTGTTCGTGATCATGGGCGGGATCGGACTCCCCGGCGGCGCCGTCTTCATCGAGCGCGGGCGCATCCGGGGCCGCTGGCGGCACAGCCTGATCTCCGCCGCGGGACCGCTGACGAACGTGCTGTTCGCGGCCGTGTGCACGGCCCCGTTCTGGCTGGGCGCGCTGGACGGCGTGCCGAGCGGCTTCCGCTACGCGCTGGCCTTCCTCGCCCTGCTCCAGGTCACGGCCGCGCTGCTGAACTTCCTGCCGGTGCCCGGCCTGGACGGCTACGGCGTCATCGAGCCCTGGCTGTCGTACAGCATCAAGCGCCAGGTGGAGCCGTTCGCTCCGTTCGGGCTGCTGTTCGTGTTCGCGCTGCTGTGGCTCCCGTCCGTCAACCACGCCTTCTTCGACGTGATCGACACGATCCTGCGCGGCCTCGGGATCAGCGGCAACGACACGTACTGCGGCCAGGCGCTCTACCGCTTCTGGCAGGGCACGAACGAGTTCTGCGCGGTCAGCCCGTGACGGACCGCTCCTGCGCCCGGGAGCGCTTGAAGTAGTACCAGGTCATGTTGGACGACAGCCCGGCCAGCAGCACCCAGACGACGCCCAGCCAGCTGCCCTGCACGAACGAGACGACCGCCGCGACGACGGCGAGGAGGCAGACGACGAGGCTGTAGAGGGCGAGGCGGGGCATGGGGACGGCTCCTGTCGGGGGACACTGCTGGCGCCGTCCAGTGTCCCCCATCGCGCCGGCCGCCCGGCACGGGCTCACCCGTCGAGGTGCCACCCGCGCCGCCGGGCGGCCGGCGGCACGCCTCACACGTCGGTGACGCGCAGCCCCGCGTGCGCCTTGTAGCGCCGGTTGACGGAGATCAGGTTGGCGACCAGCGACTCCACCTGGTGGGCGTTGCGCAGTCGGCCCGCGAAGACACCGCGCATCCCGGGGATGCGGCCGGCCAGCGCCTGGACGATCTCCACGTCGGCGCGCTCCTCGCCGAGGACCATGACGTCCGTGTCGATCTCGTCGATCCCCGCGTCCTGGAGCAGCACCGCGGACAGATGGTGGAAGGCGGCCGTCACCCGCGAGTCCGGCAGCAGGGCGGCGGCCTGCTGGGCGGCGCTGCCCTCCTCGGGCTTCAGCGCGTAGGCGCCCTGCTTGTCGAAGCCGAGCGGGTTGACGCAGTCGACCACGAGCTTGCCCGCGAGCTCCTCGCGCAGCGACTCCAGGGTCTTGCCGTGGCCGTCCCACGGCACGGCGACGATCACGATGTCGCTGCGCCGCGCGGTCTCGGCGTTGTCGGCGCCCTCGATCCCCAGGCCGAGTTCGTCGGCGGCGGCCTGCGCGCGTTCGGCGGCCCGCGAACCGATGATCACCTTCTGGCCGGCCCTGGCGAGCCGGTAGGCCAGGCCCTTGCCCTGCGGCCCGGTCCCGCCGAGCACACCGACGACGAGCCCGGAGACGTCGGGGAGCTCCCAGGGGTCCTTGGCGGGGGTCTTCTGTGCACTGTCGCTAGAGGTCATGCGCCGACTGTACGTGCGGGCCGGGCCGCCCATCGGGTCAGGTGAGCTCCGTCACGGGCACGCGGTGGAACGCGATGGTCTCGTAGGCGCCGAAGTCGCCCGTCTCGTAGAGCAGTCCGACCGTGTCCGCGTCGATGCGCACCAGGTCGGAGTAGGCGGCGGGCAGCCCGCTCACCGTGTGCACCGGCCGCCAGGTGACACCGCCGTCGGCCGAGGCGCGCAGTGTCATCAGGGCGCGGGCGGCGGGGTCGGCGGGGCCGGAGAAGAGCAGGACGTCGGGGTCGCGCAGGTACAGGACGCTGCCCTCGCAGACGGGGGCGGTCAGACCGGCCTGCGGACGGAAGGGTTTTTGCAGGGTGCGGCCGCCGTCCGCGGAGTGGGCGTCGGCGCGGTTGCCCGGTGACGGGGAGTCGTTGCGGGTGTTGAAGTAGACGCGTCCGTCGGGGAGTTCGGCGGCGGTGGTCTCGTTGACGTTGACATAGCCGTCGGTGTTCTCGTCGACGTAGCCGAGGTGCCAGGTCGCGCCCCGGTCGTCGCTGAGCAGACAGTGGCCGCTGTTGTACCGCGGCTCGTTGCCGAGGTCGGTGCCGGTGGGCGCCACGGTGTGGTTGGCGGCGACGACGACGCGGCCCGAGCTCAACTGGAGGGCGTGGCCAGGGGTGGTGGCGTACCAGCGCCAGCCCGGCCGCTTCACCTGCTTGGTGATCTCCGTCGGACCCGACCAGGTCACGCCGTGGTCGTCGCTGTGCTGCACCCACACCCGCCGCCCGTCGGCGTCCGCGACCCTGCCGCGCAGGATGGCGTCCTCGGTGACGGTGCCGGCGGCCCTGACGTGGACGAGCAGGATCCGGCCGGTGTCGAGGACGACCGGGGCCGGGTTCCCGGCGAGGTCCGTGCCGTTGCCCGCGACCACGGTCCGCGCGCCCCAGGTGCGGCCGCCGTCCGTGGAGCGCTTCAGGACGATGTCGATGTTGCCGTGGTCTCGCGCGGAGTCGACGCGGCCCTCGCAGAAGGCGAGCAGGGCGCCGGAGGCGGCGCGGACGACCGCCGGGATCCGGTAGCTCGCGTACCCCTCGCGGCCCGCGCGGAAGGGGACGGTGGTCTCGGTCATGGGAACTCCTCAGGCCCTGTCTCCCGTGTGCCCCCCGCGTCCCCTCTTTCCCCGGGTCGGGCGAATTCGGGGTGAACTGCGGGTCACGAGTGATGGGTTGAGGCAGTATGCGGCTGTATGGACGCCGTACGGGTCGCGCTGTTGCGTGAAGTGCTCGCCGGGACCGAGTGGCTGGGCGCCACCCGGCGGTTCGCGGGGGCGCTGCGCGGCTCGGTGGTGTCGCACGGGGGCGGGCTGCTGCTGCTGGGGACGCCCGGGTACGAGCCCTGGCATCTGGCGGCGCATCTGGTGGACGAGGCCGCGTGGTCGGGGACGCCGGAGCTGACCCCCACGCTCGTACGGCACGACGCGCGCCCCTCGGACCCGGCGCACCTGGCCGCCGGTCTCGGCCGGATCGAGGCGGCGCGGCGCGGCGAGACCCTGCTGGTGGTGGCGCCCGAGGGTCCGGGCGACCCGCTCCTGGAGCGGGTGCACGACGCCCGCCGGGCCGGGGCGACGGTCCTTACCCTCGGCTGCGGGGACCGCGACCTGGTGTCCATGGCCCATGAGTCGCTCGCCGTGCCGGACGGCACCGATCTGGACCTGGACACCGTGCAGCACCTGGTCAGCGCCGGGGCCGGGGAGAACGCGCTGCCGGCCCCCCGGGGCCGCCGGCGGCTGCGGGACCGGCTGTCCGGCCTGGCCGACCGGCTGACGGCACCGCCCCCGGCCCCCTGGTGAGGACCGCGGGGACCGGGGGCGGGGGGCTCGACGGCCGAAGACGCCCGAGGGCGCGGTCAGTCCTCGTCCGGGTTGCCGCCCTGCGGGGCGTCGTGCCAGCGGGGGTCGGTCTCCCACTGGAGGTTGCGTTCCCGGGCGGTGTCCATCGCGTGCTGGGCCTCTTCGCGGCTGGTGTACGGGCCGAAGCGGTTCTTGCCCGGACAGTCCGGCCCCTCCTCCACCTTCTTGTGCTCCAGGCAGTAGTACCACTCGCCCGGCTTGCCGACGGTGCGCTTCTTGAACAGGGCCATGACCAGCTCCTCTCGCCATCGACATGTTCCCCCATCCCCGCTGGTTAGACTCGCTGGCATGTCTGGCCAGTCGCTGCTCGTACCAGGTGAGCTCTCTCCCGCCCGTTCCGTACCCGGAAACATCCGCCGCCCCGAGTACGTCGGACGGCCCGCGCCGACGCCGTACACCGGACCGGAGGTGCAGACGCCCGAGACGATCGAGGCGATGCGCCGCGCCGGCCGGATCGCCGCGCAGGCGATGGCCGAGGCCGCGAAGATCATCGCGCCGGGTGTGACGACGGACGAACTCGACAAGGTGGCGCACGACTACATGTGCGACCACGGCGCCTACCCGTCCACGCTCGGCTACCGCGGCTTCCCCAAGTCCCTGTGCACCAGTGTCAACGAGGTCATCTGCCACGGCATCCCCGACTCGACGGTGCTGCGCGACGGCGACATCGTGAACCTCGACGTGACGGCGTACATCGGCGGGGTGCACGGCGACAACAACGCCACGTACCTGGTCGGCGAGGTGGACGAGGAGTCGCGGCTGCTGGTGGAGCGGACCCGGGAGTCCCTCGACCGCGCGATCAAGGCGGTCCGGCCCGGCCGGCAGATCAACATCATCGGCCGGGTGATCGAGTCGTACGCCAAGCGGTTCGGGTACGGCGTGGTCCGGGACTTCACCGGGCACGGGATCAACTCGTCGTTCCACTCCGGGCTGATCATCCCGCACTACGACAGCCCGCACGCGACGACGGTGATCCAGCCGGGGATGACCTTCACGATCGAGCCGATGCTGACGCTCGGCACCCACGAGTACGACATGTGGGACGACGGCTGGACGGTCGTCACCAAGGACCGGCGGCGGACGGCCCAGTTCGAGCACACGCTCGTGGTCACCGACACCGGCGCGGAGATCCTCACCCTGCCGTAGCACCGCCCGACCCGCCTCAGGCCCGCTCTCCCCGGAGAGCGGGCCTTTCCCGTGATCGGGTCCTGGATCCGGGGTAGGGTTTTTACCGACAGCCCGTCGGTAAAAGTGTTGACTTAGGTAAGGCTTACCTTAGATGATGCGCTTCATGAACTCCTTCTCGACAGTCATCCGCACCGCGTCGCACGAGCAGCACACGGAGGCCGAGACCTCGACGTTCATGAGCGATCTGCTCGGCGGCCGGCTGGGGGTGGACGCGTACGCGCGCTACACCGAGCAACTGTGGTTCGTCTACGAGGCGCTGGAAGCCGGATCCGGGCGGCTGGCCGGGGACCCGGTGGCCGGGCCGTTCGTCCGGCCGGAGCTGTTCCGGCTGGCCGCCCTGGAGCGGGACCTGGCGCATCTGCGCGGCGCCGACTGGCGGGCGGGCCTGTCCGCGCTGCCCGCGACCCGGGCGTACGCGGACCGGGTGCGCGAGTGCGCGGAGCAGTGGCCCGGCGGGTACGTCGCGCACCACTACACCCGCTATCTCGGCGACCTCTCCGGCGGCCAGATCATCCGCGACCGGGCGGAACGGACCTGGGGCTTCGAGCGCAAGGGTGACGGGGTCCGCTTCTACGTCTTCGAGGAGATCGCCAACCCGGCCGCGTTCAAGCGCGGCTACCGCGAGCTGCTGGACACGGTCCGGGCCGACGATCTGGAGCGGCAGCGGATCGTGGCGGAGTGCAGGCGGGCGTTCGCGCTGAACACGGCGGTGTTCCACGCGCTGGCCGAGGAGTTCCCGCTCAGCGCGTGAGCACACGACGTGGGGCCGCGGCCGGGATCAACGCTCCAGGAGGACCCGGCCGCCGATCTCCACCCATCCGTACGGCTGGGGCGCGGTCAGGATCTGGGAGCCCGCGCCCTGTGTGATGTTGAGTGCCCGGCCGAGCTGCTCGGTCAGCAGGATCGCCGCCGCGCCCGTCGCCTCGTCCTCGTCGATGCCGTCGTCACGGCCGGGGAAGGCACGGGCGCGCACCCGTCCGGCGGCCTCGTCCTCCCAGGCCCAGGCGTAGATCCACTCACCGGGCGGCGGGACGGTGAGGGCGTCGACCTCGGCGGCGGTGGCGTACTGGCGCAGAGTGCGCGGCGGGACCCATTCGGCCCGCGCCTCGATCCAGCTGAACTCGCCGTCCTGCCGCGCCCCGACCACTCCGGCCGGTGTGACCAGTTCGGGCACGTCCACGAGCCAGGCCGCGCCGACGCAGGGGTGTCCGGCGAACGGCAGCCGCAAGGTGGGGGTGTAGATGTCGATGACACCGCGCTCGGGGTCGTCCACGAACACCGTCTCGCTGAAGCCCAGTTTCAGCGCCAGGGCCTGCCGGTCGTCCCGGTCCGGCAGCCGGGAGCCGTCGCGGACGACACCCAGCTCGTTGCCGTACCCGCCGTTCGCCGCGCAGAACACGCGCAGCACGTCGTAATCAGTCACCGGGGAATTGAAGCACCGACCGGGACGCGACGTCGTCCCAGGTGACCGGGGTGCGGCCGGGGGCGGACCCCGGCGGCCCGACCCGGCCGGACCCGGTCCGCCCCCGGTCCGCCCCCGGTCGGACGGTCTACGCCTCCGTACGGCGCCTGCGGACGACGTACACCGTGCCCGCACCCGCCGCCACGGCCGCGGCGCCCGCCGCGCCCAGGGCGCCGACGGGGACGTCCGCGCCGGTCGCGGCCATGCTGCCGCCGGTCGTACCGGCGGACGTGCCGCCGGTGACGGAGCCGGTGGTGCCGCCCGTCGTGTCACCGGTACCGCCCGTGCCGCCGGAGCCGCCCGTGTCACCCGTGCCGCCGGAGTCCCCGGACGGGAGTTCGGCGTCGTCGGTCAGGGCCACCGACAGGTCGACCGGGTCGAGTGCGGTGCCCTGGGTGTAGAAGCCGCCGAAGGCCTTCGCGCCGGCCGCGGTCAGCTTCGCGGTGACGTCGTCGAGGGTGAGGACGTCGTTCTTCGGGGTCAGGTCGGCGGAGGCAGCCGTCAGGTCGGCCAGGACCACGTCCCGCGAGGTCTCGCCCAGGCTCGTCACATCGGCGGTCAGTTCGCCCTTGCCGCCGTCCACGGTGGCCTTCAGGCCGGCGAGGGTGAGGTCGAGGCCGTAGGTGCCGCCGTCCTCGTGGCCCTTGAAGTTCACCGCGCCCTCGAAGGCGACGGAGAGGGTGCCGGCCTCGGTGTCGTAGGTCCCGGTGGCGTCGGGGAAGGTGAACACGCCGTTGCCCGCGGCCTGGGCGGCACCACCGGACGCGGTGACCGTGCCCTTGGCGACGGGGCCCACGACGTACGTACGGAACGACTCCTTCACACCCCACACGAGCGTGCCGTCGGCTATGTCGCCCCGCGGCGCGGACTCCGTGGCGGAGGCCGAGGGCGACGAACCGGCGCCGGGGGACGCGGACGCCGACGTGCTCGCGGACGCGGAGGCCGACCCGGTCGCGGAGGCCGGCGGGGAGACCGGGGCCGGCTCCGTCGCGGACGTCGACGGGGACGGCGAGGCCGACCCGGGGACCGAGGGGCTCGGCGACTGCGTCGTCTGCTGCTGCGCCACCGTCAGCGGGTCGCCGGCCGTGTGCGCGTAGGAGGCGCTGCCGAGGAACGCGCCGGCCTCGGTGGTGAGCGTGGTGCCCAGGTCGGTCATCGCCGGGCCGGTCGGCGCGGCGACCTCGGCGAGCGGCACGTCCTGCTGCTTGGCTCCGTCGTCCGCGACCAGGTCGGCGGTCAGGACGCCCGCGCCGCTGTCGTAGCGGAGGTCTGACAGCACCCTCGTGAAGCCGTGCGCCGTGGACCGGACGGTCAGGGTGCCCTGGAAGGCCAGGCGCACGGAGTGGGTGGTGGTGTCGTAGGTGCCCTGGCCGTCGGTGAAGGTGAAGACGCCGTTGTCCGCGGCCTGCGTGGCGCCGTCGGACGCGGTGAACGTCCCCTGTGCCCAGGGCCCGGTCACGTAGGAGCGGTACGACTCCTTGATGCCCCAGGTCAACCGGTAGCCGGTGAGCGGCACTTCGGCCGCGGAGGCGGCGGGGGCGAGGGCGAGCGCGGCGGCGCCCAGGGTGGTGGCCGTGGCCACCGCGGCGGCGAGGGCGAGCGGTCGTCTGCGGGGACGGATGCTGGCGGGCATGGCGGGATCTCTCCTCGGTGCGGGGATACGGGGAAACAGGGGCCGGGGGCCGGTCAGGACCGGTCCTCGGCCGGGGTGTCGGCCGGGGCGTCGGCCGGGGCGTCGGTGACGGCCTCGGCCGGGGTGTCGGCGGTCGTCGTGCGAGGGCGACGGGTGCGGCGGCGGGCCGTCGTGAACAGAGCGGCCGCCAGCAGCAGGGCGCCCGACGTGAGGGCGACGGCCAGGGCCGTGCCGCCGTGGCCACCGGCGGTGGCGCTCACGACGGGCTCCACCGAGGCCTTCGGTGCGCCCGTCGGCACCGGCGTGGGCACGGCGGGCGCGGTGTCGCCGAGGTCGGGCAGCGCGGGCAGTTCGGCCTCGCCGGTGAGGGTGACGGCCAGCGACACCGGGTCCATCGCGGTGCCCGCCGGGTACATCCCGCCGAAGGCCTTCGCACCGTCGGCGGTGAGCGTCGCGGGCGCCTCGGTGAGCGCGACCAGACCGTGGTCGTCCTTCAGTCCCTGCGCGGCGAAGGTGACGAGCGGGACCCTCTTGCGGGTGAGGCCGATGCCCGCGACATCGGCGTACAGGGTGCCGACACCGTGGCCGACGACGGCCCGCAGTCCGCTCAGTTCCAGGTCGAGGCCGTGGTCGCCGGTGAAGCGCACCGCCCCGGCGAACCGGGCCGTCAGCGCGCCCTCGCGGTACGTGCCCTCGCCCGCGGGGAAGCGGAAGAGCGCGCCACCGTCCCGGGCACCACCGGACAGGGTCCACCGCCCGTTCGCGATGCCTCCGGTGACGTACTCCCGGTAGGTGCGCCGTACGCCCCAGTCGACCGCGCCGTCCTCGATCGCGCCGCCCGCGCGCTCCTTCGTCACGGCCGCCTTCGTGCGCGAGGGCGTGGGAGTGGGCGTGCGCGGCTGCGAGGTCTGCTTCGCGGGCCGTACGTCCACCGCCAGGCTCACCGGGTCGAGGGCCGTCCCGGCGGTGTAGTACCCGGCGAAGGACCTGGCGCCCTGCGAGGTCAGCGTGGCGGGCACCCCGGCGAGGGCGACCGACGTACCGGCGCCCCGCATGTCGATGCCGCCCAGGGCGAGGGAGGCGAAGGGCACCTGCGAGGACGTCGTGACCGTCCCGGTGCCCTTCGCCTTGCTGGTGACGTCCAGGTAGAGCGTGCCGGTGGAGCCGCTGACGCGGACGCTGGGCCGGCTGAGGGTGAGGTCCAACTGGTAAGTGCCGTCCGCCGCCTTGTGGCCGACGAAGTGGACCCCGCCGGCGAAGGAGGCGCGGAAGGCGCCGGTGGCGCCGTCGTAGGCGCCCGTCGCCGAGTGGAAGCGGAAGCCGCTCGCACCCACGGTGGCCGCGCCGCCGGTCAGGGAGTAACCGCCGTTGGCGACGGGCCCGGTGACATAGCTCTGGAACGAGGACTTGACACCCCAGTCGAGCCGGCCGCCCTGGACGGTGCGGCTCGCGGCCCGGGCGTCGGCGGCCGGGAGCAGGGCCCCGAGTACGGCCGCGCACACCACGACGAGCAGGGCACGAAGACGTGCGGGCATGGCAGGTCCTCCGGACACGGTGAGGGAGCGGTGACGGTGGCGAACATAGGTAAGGCTAACCTAAGCTTCATTCGCTCCACGCCGACTGACGACCCGAGAGAAACGGACGGACCGTGCGACGCTTGCGCACGCAACTGGCGGCGGCACTGGTCTCGGTGCTCGCCCTCACCCTCACCGCTGCCGGCTGTACGACCGCCTCCCCCGGGTCCGCGGCACGGCCGGCCTCGGCGACCGGACAGGCCGACCGCGTCGAGCCGTTGACGGACACCCCGCAGCCCCGGCTGCCGGTCACCGTCTCCTCCGCCGACGGCCGGAAGGTGACCGTCGCCGCGGCCCGGCGCATCGTCGCGCTGTCCGGCAGCCTCAGCGAGATCGTGTTCACGCTCGGGCTCGGCGACCGCGTCGTCGCCCGCGACATCACGGCCACCTTCGAACAGGCCGCGAAACTGCCGGTGGTGACCCGCAATCACGACGTCTCGGCCGAGAGCGTGCTCGCGCTGCGCCCCGATCTGGTCCTCGCCGAGACGACGACCGGCCCCCGGGAGGCGATGGACCAGCTCCGGGCCGCGGGGGTGCCCGTCCTGGTGGTCGGCCCGGCCCTGGGCCTGGCCGACGTGGGCCCGCGCATCCGGGCCGTGGCCGACGCCCTCGGCGTACCGGCCGCCGGGACGGAGCTGGCCCGGCGCTCGCAGCAGCGGATCGCCGCCGTGCGCAAGGAGATTCCGCGGCACACCGGGAAGCCGCGGGTCGCCTTCCTCTATCTGCGCGGCTCGGCCTCCGTGTACCTCATCGGCGGCGCGCGTTCGGGCGCGGTCTCGCTCCTGGAGGCGGCCGGGGCCGTCGACGCGGGCGCGCGGTCCGGGCTGGACAAGGACTTCACCGCCATCACCACCGAGGCCCTGGCCCAGGCGGCGCCGGACGCGATCCTCGTCATGACCAAGGGACTCGAATCGGTCGGCGGGATCGAGGGGCTGGTGAGGATCCCCGGCGTCGCCCAGACGCCGGCCGGAGCCGACCGGCGGGTCGTGTCCGTCGAGGACGGGGTGCTGCTCAACTACGGTCCGCGCACCGACCAGGTGCTGAAGTCGATCGTGACGCAGCTGTACGGGGGTGACGCGCGATGACCGCCGTCGGGAACGAGCCGGTGCGGCCCGCGGACCCGGCCCCCGCCGCCCCGGCCGGCTCCAC
>NZ_VJZD01000159.1 GCF_009377175.1 Streptomyces adustus | reverse complement strand
GCCCCCCATGTCCTCGACCGCTGCCGGGCCTTGGTGGATCCTGCGCTGCGGGAGGCCGTGGGCCGGCTGCATCCCTGGCTCGGGGAGATGGCCGCGTACTCCTTCGGCTGGTGCGAGGTCGGCGGCGCGCCGGTCGCCGGCACCGGCGGCAAGGGGGTGCGACAGGCGCTGGCCGTGCTGGGCGCGGAGGCGGCCGGCGCACCTGCCCGGACCGGCGTCCCCGCCGCGGTCGCCGTGGAGCTCGTGCACGCCTTCTCGCTGGTGCACGACGACATCATGGACGCCGACGTGACCAGGCGCCGCCGCCCCACCGTGTGGAAGGCGTACGGCACGGGTCCTGCGGTGCTCGCGGGGGACGCGTTGTTCGCGCTGGCCGTGGAGACGCTCGCCGCCGCGCCCGGCGGGCCGGGTGCCGTGGTTCCGCTGTCCGCGGCACTGCGCGAGGTGATGCGCGGGCAGGCGGACGACCTGCTGTTCGCCGAGCGCCCGTGGACCGGACCGGACCGCGTGCGGCCCGCCGAGTACCGGGCGATGGCCGAGGGCAAGACGGGCGCCCTGCTGGGCTGCGCCGCCGCCCTCGGCGCCCGGCTCGCCGGCGCGCCGCCGTCGACGGTAGCCGCGCTCGACCGGGCGGGCCGACAGCTGGGGGTCGCCTTCCAGATCGTCGACGACGTGCTGGGCATCTGGGGCGATCCGGCCGTCACCGGCAAGCCCGTGCACGGCGATCTGCGCGAGCGGAAGAAGACGCTGCCCGTGCTGCTCGCCCTCGACGCGCCCACGCCGGCCGCCCGTCGCCTCGCGGCGCTGCTGGCGGCGGGCGGGGACGCCGAGGAGGCGGCGGAGCTGGTCGAACGGGCGGGCGGGCGCCGGGCGGCGCTGGCCGAGGCCGGGCGGAGCGTCGCCGCCGTGGAGCGGGCGCTCGGCGGAACGGCGCTGCGGGAGCCGGCCGTCGCCGGACTGCGGTCCCTGCTGGGGTTCCTGGTGGACCGCGAGCTCTGAGGCCGGGGCGGTCGCCCCGGGTGCTCACCGTGCGGGGTGCGTCGCGGCACAGAAAATCCGGCGCGGTCCTTTTCGTATCGGTGTTCTCTTACCGCTGGTTACCGCAAGGTGGACACATCAGTAATCGCTATCTGGGTTACGGCTGGATGAATTCACGGCGCCCGATCGCGGCACGGCGCCGTGGCACCCCGTCCGAGGTGGGAGCGGGGCCCAGTGCCGCACTCCGGCCACCTGACGCAATTTCAGCACCGTTGGACCGGACCATTTTTGAACGAAAGACAGGAATTTCCGGGAAGTCGCGTGCGATTGAACACACCCCGTCACGGCTCCCGTACCCATGGGCAAGAAGAGCTACGCGGGTTGCAGCGAGGGATGACGATGGCCGAGGCGCATGTCTTCACACAAGAGTCGGTGGCCGGGCGGTACCGGCTGCTCGATGTCGTCTCCCGCGAAGCGAACCGGATCTGCTGGTACGGCGAGGACATGGAGGCCCAACGCCCGTGTCTGCTCACCCAGATCGGGTTCCCGGGCGGCCTCGGCGGGGGCCTCACGGGCGAGGAGGACGTCCGCCGGACCACCGGCCGCATCCTGCGCATGTCGGAGACCCTGGTGCGGCTGTGCCCCGGGCGGGTCGTGCCGGTGGTCGACGCCGTCGAGGACGCGGGCACCCTGTGGACCGTCACGGAGTGGGTCGACGGCACCCCGCTCAGCGAACTCCTCGCCCGGCAGGGCAGCTTCGACCATGTACGGGCGGCCCGGATCGGGCTGGAGCTGCTGGACGTGCTGGAGGCCGCGCACGGTCAGGGCATCACCCACGGCGAGCTGAGCCCGGGCCAGATCTACGTCCCCGACCGTGGCCCGATCATGGTCACCGGGTTCGGGCTGGCGGGCGCGACGCTCGCCCCCCGGGTCACGGCACCGTCGTACGCCTCCCCCGAACAGGCACGTGACGAACGCATCGGCCCCGCGGCCGACCTGTGGGCCCTGGGCGCGATCCTCTACTCGCTGCTCGAAGGGCGTCCGCCGTTCCGGGAGCGGGAGCGGCCCGAGGCCACGCTGCGCAGCGTGGACCGGCTGCCGCTGCGCACCCCGGTGCGCAGCGGGCCGCTGACAGGGGCCGTGCAGGGACTGCTGCGCAAGAACTCCCGGGAACGGCTGACCCGCCCACAACTGCGCGAGATCCTCGGCCGGGTCCTCACCGCGGACCCCGACGCGGCGCAGCCCGCCGCGCCCGCGCCCGGGCTGCGCGGTGCGTACGCCGCCGTCCGGCACGCCGGTCCGGAGTGGAGCGGCCGGGCCATGGCCGTGGGGACCGGCCTGGCCGTCGTCACCGTCGCGGTCGCCGTGCTGGCCACCACCGGACAGCAGTCCGGCGGCGACGCCGCGACCGGCTCCCGGTCCCGCCCCTCGGCGTCCTCGGCGGCGTCCGCCACGGGCGGCGCGCCGGACGGTGAAAGACCCGCCGGCACACCGACCGCCGCCCCGACGTCGCCCACGCCGTCCTCCTCGGTCTCCGCCACCGCGCTGCCGGCCGGTTTCCGCGTCTACTCCGCGCCGGAGGGCTTCGCCGTCGCCCTCCCCGACGGCTGGCAGCCCCTGCGCACCGAGCGCGCGACCGATCAGGCCTACCGCGTCACATTCGGCGCGGCGGGCGATCCGCGCACGCTCGCGGTGACGTACAGCGAGAACGCGGGCCCGGACCCGGTCGCCGTCTGGCGGGACGACGTGCAGCCCAATCTCGCGCAGGACGCGGGGTTCCGGCGCATCGGGGAGATCCGCGCCACCACGTACCAGGGGTACAAGGCCGCCGACATGGAGTGGCTCGCCGACGTGGACGGTACCCGGGTGCACACCTTCGGCCGCGGCTTCCTGCTCGGCGGGGACCGCAGCTTCTCGCTGCGCTGGACGACGCCCGCCACCGACTGGGACAGCGCCGCTAACCGGCAGGCGCTGGACGTCTTCCTGCGCACCTTCCGGCCGGGGTCACAGCAATGAGCCGTGCGGCGCGCGCAGGGAACGCAGCCGCCCGCCGTGCAGCGGTTCGGTGGGCCAGCGGGCCGTGAAGGTCCGGTCGTCGAGCGAGCAGGTCACCACCAGCCGGTGCGGTGTCTCCAGGAACAGCACGTGCGCCTCAAGGGTGCGCCCGTCGGTCCAGCCACCGGTCACCGCGGTGGGCAGCGGCTGCCGCGCGACACTCCATCCGTCCGCCCCGAGCCGGAGCCGATGGGGTTCGCCGTCCTCGGTGAGGATCAGCGTCCAGCCGTCCGGGTCCGCGGCGACGGCGACCGAGGTCAGGCCCGGCTGGGCGGCGCAGACACCGCCGGCCGGGGTGAACTCGGCGCCGGCCCAGTCCTCGGCCCGCCCGGGCGGCGCGCCCAGGCCCGCGGCCGGGGGCAGCGCGAGCGCCGCCAGCCGCCGGGCGAGGTCCGCGTCCGCCCGCGCACGGCCGGGCAGGGGCGCGGGGCCGAAGGCGGGCAGCAGGTGCCGCCAGACCAGGTTCAGCAGGGCCTGCATCTGCACGGTCGCGGCGGTCGTCGCGATCACGGCGTCGTACTCGGGCAGCACCAGGCAGAACTGGCCGTACGCCCCGTCGCCGCGGTAGCCGTGCCGGGACTGCCAGAACTGGAACCCGTAGCCGCGGTCCCAGTCCTGCCGGTCCGCCGCGCCCATGGCGCCCGAGGTGGGGATCTGCTCGCGGGTGGCCGATCGGACCCACTCCCGCGACAGCAGCCGCTCGCCGTCCCAGACCCCGCCGCGCAGATACAGCTGGCCCAGCCGGGCGACGGTGTCGGTGGTGGCGTGCAGTCCGCTGTAGCCGAGCTCGCGCCCTGCCCGGTCCCGCAGCCAGGACACCTCGCCGATGCCGAGCGGGTCCAGCAGCCGGGGCCGCAGATACGCGGTGAGGGTCTGCCCGGTCACCCGCTGGACGATCGCGGCCAGCGTGTACGTGGTGGGCTGGTTGTAGGCGAAGACCGTGCCCGGGTCGCGTTCCGGTGGCAGCAGCAGGAATCCCCGTACGGGCTCCTCGGCGTCGAGGGCGAGGGAGTCGTGGACGGTCTCGGCGAGATGTCCGCTGGACATGGACGCCACATGCCGGACCCGCATGGCGCGGCTGCGGGCGTCGGTGATGTCGGCCTCGAACTCCGGGAAGTACGAGATCACCGGGGCGTCGAGATCGATCAGCCCCTCGGCCAGGGCGAACCCGGCGGCCGTCGCGGTGAAGCTCTTGCTGAGCGAGTACAGCAGGTGGGGGCGCTCGGGCGCATACGGCGCCCACCAGCCGGAGGCGACCGCTCTGCCGTGTCTGACGATCATCAGGCTGTGCGGCTCGATGTCCTGCGCGTCCTCCAGGGCGTCGAGGAACGCGTGGACGCCGGACGCGTCGACGCCCTCGGCGGCGGGGGTGCTCGTGGGCAGGGTTCGCTCGCTCATACCGGCATCCTCTCCCGGGGCCCGGACGCGTTCGACGGCATTTCTCGCCTCGCGGGCGACGTTTTCCGTCCGGAATGTGAGGTTTCCCGCTCAGAGTGCGGCACTTTCCTCGCGGAGTGTGCCGGTTCCCGCCCGGCCGCCCCCGCGCGTGCGGCGGTTTCGCCCGGCGCACAAGGGCCCTGCGGCCCCGGCGGGCGCACCCGGGCCCGCCGGACGCACCCACCGGCCCTGTCCGAACACGGGAAATCAACGCCAATGGGTCCATATAGGCTGGTCCGTCTGCACCCGTGCAGACCGACCAGCCGTGCCGCCACCGATCAGGAGAGCCACCCGTGACCGTAGCGATCGTCCCGCCCGAGACCTCTCCCGCGCCCCTGTCCGACCTGGTGGCGCGCGACGCGCGCGAGTTCGGCGTGTACGCGCGGACCGGCGGCTGGGCCTTCGGCCTGATGGTGGCGCGCAGCGTGCGGCCCGGCGGGCAGGGCGCGGACGGGACGGCCAAGGTGTCGGCGAAGGAGTTCGCGGAGCTCGCGGGATGCTCCGCCGAGCGGGTCATGCGCTACTACAAGGCCTGGGACCGGGCCGCCGACGACGGTGTCGTCCCGCACTTCGAGGCGCTGGCACCGGGTCAGCAGGTCGAACTGCCGGACGCCGACCTGTGGACGGGCTACTACGTCTCCCGCTCCAGCGCCACGTCCGAGCGCGGCACTGCCATCGCCGAGGCCGCCGAGGCCGAGGGCATCCGTCCGACGAAGGCGCTGGAGGTGGCCGAGAACCCCACCGCCCTGCGCGCCGCCATCCTCGCCGACCCCTCCACCGCGCGGGCCGCCCGGCAGGCACTGCTCGACCGCGTCCGGGAGGACCCCGAGCTCCAGACCGAGTGGGCGCGTGACGTCGTACGCACCGACGATCTCAAGAAGGCGGTGGCCTCCGAGAGCCGGTCCGCCGACCGCATCGGGTACGTACGCCAGATCGCGGAGTCCGGGCAGATCAGGACGCCCGCCGGACAGACCGTCGACGCGCCCGCCCCGCTGCGCCAGGAGGCCGAGCGACACCTGTCGCTGCTGGACGAGCTGGACGACGACGAGGACAGCGTCGAATGGGCGACCGAGGCCTACGACACCATGAAGTCCCTCGTCGTCGAGGCGGTGGAGGCGGACGCCGAACTGCGGGTCCAGGAGCGGCGGACGAAGTTCTACAGCAGCCTCCAGAAGGCCACCAAGGTCTTCGAGGAGCTGACCTTCGACGACGCCGAGGAGTTCTACGAGGACGACATGGTGCAGCGGCTCGAAGAGCTCCGGGCGGCGATCGGCACGGCCATCACCGCGCTGCGCACCTCGCGCGAGCGGCACCCGGAGAGCTGAGTAGCCGTACTCATGCCGGCGGCCGGCCGGTGGCACGACGATGGGGCCCTCGCCGACAAGGAGCCCGCTGATGCCTGCTGCTCGTCCCCTCCCCCGCCGTGTCCCGCCCGTCCTGTTCGCCGTCGTGGCGGTGGCCGGTCTCGTCGTGTCCGGCTGGCAGCCGCGCGACCGGACCACCTGGTTCCTGGAGACGGTGTGGGTGTTCGTCGGCCTGCCGCTGGTCCTGCTCACCTGGCGCCGGTTCCCGTTGACCGGTCTGCTGTGCGGTCTGCTGGCGGCGCACTCGCTGGTGCTCGCGCTCGGCGGTCACTACACCTACGCACAGGTGCCGCTCGGCGACTGGGTGCGGGACACCTTCGGACTGGACCGCAACCCCTACGACCGGTTCGGCCATCTGATGCAGGGCTTCGTCCCGGCCGTGCTGGTGCGGGAGCTGCTCGTGCGCACCTCGCCGCTGCGGAACAGTCGATGGCTGGCCCCGCTGACCGTGTGCGCCTGTCTCGCCTTCAGCGCCCTGTTCGAAATGTTCGAGTGGGCGGCGGCGGTGATCGGGGGGCACTCGGCGGACGCCTTCCTGGCCACCCAGGGCGATGTCTGGGACACGCAGTGGGACATGTTCTGCGCGCTGATCGGTGCCACCGTCTCGGTGCTGCTGCTGGGACGCGTGCACGACCGGCAGCTGACCGCGCTGCGGCTCAGCGGGACGTGTGACGACGACGCGCCCACAGCGGCAGCACGTACCAGCACAGCGCGTACCAGATGACCACGGCCGCGACCAGGTAGGGCACGCAGTCGGAGTGGGTCGCCACCCGCAGGATCAGCAGCAGGGAGGTGGTCATGGTGAGGAGCAGCAGCAGGAGTCCCACGAACGTCATCCGGGAGGCCAGCCGCACCGCGCGGGGCTTGACCCTGCGGCCCGCCACGACCCGGTGCAGGGACACCGGACCGATCAGGGCACCCGTCGCGGCGGCGCCCAGGACGACGGTCACGACATAGATGACCTGGTCGGTATGGGCGAGCTGGGCGTACTTCGGGGTGAAGACGACCGTGAGCAGAAAGCCGAACAGGATCTGCACCCCGGTCTGGGCCACCCGGACCTCCTGGATCAGCTCCTGCCACATCCGGTCCGCCCGTTCGTCCTCGCTCTCGTCGCGCCCGCCGCGTCTGCTCGCCCCGTCCACGCCGTCCGACATGATGCCTCCCTGCTCCGGCCGCCGGTGCCGTCCTGCTCCGTGTTCCCCCGGGTGCCCCTCCGCTCACGGCGGTGACGGTGCGGCGGCCGCCCGGAACCCGGTGCGTTTGCGTCCGGAGCGAGCGGCAAGGCGGATTTCATGAGTGAATCCAGCAAGGACGTGAACGCGCACGCGGCGGCAGCGGCCCAGGGGCGGCAGACCGCCGAGCGGCTGACGGCTCCGGCCGCGCGCACCGCGAAGGCGTTGGCCGCGCGGACGGAAGACGCCACGTCGGCGGCCAAGGGTGTCGCGGGCCGTGCGGTCGACGCGACGAGCGGACTGGCCCAGTCGGCGGCCAAGGGGGTCGAGGTCGGGCGCCAGGCGATCGTCACCTCCGCCGGGCAGGTCGCGGCCACGGCCCAGACCGCCTGGACGGCGGTCGGCCGGCGCAAGCTCACCGCCGCCGGGGTGGGCGCCGGTCTGACCGCGCTGACCACCGTCTCCTATCTGGCGGGACGCCGCTCGCAGCGGCGGGCACAGGGACCGCTGACCCGGCTGACCGGCGGACGGATCTGACCCGCGGCGCCGAAGGCGCGGGGCGGATCTGATCCGAGACACCGAAGGCGCGGGGCGGGCGGGCCATCGGGCGTCCCGCCTCGCGCCCGGTTCCGCGGATCAGCGGTCCGTGGGGACTACCAGCGGGCTTCCACCTGGTCCTTGATCCGGCGGTCGTAGAGCTCGGTGATCGCGGTGAGCGTCGCCTCGGACAGCTCGGGAAGTCTGGCCGCGGTCGCGTTGGCGCGCGCCTGCTCGGGCGAGCGGGCACCGGGGATCACGGTGGTCACACCGGGCTGCTGGACGATCCAGCGCAGCGCCAGCTGGGCCGGGGTGTACCCCTCGGGGGCGAGGGCGGCGAACTCCGCGGCCGCCTCGACACCCGTCGTGAAATCGACGCCGGAGAAGGTCTCGCCCTGGTCGAAGGCCTCGCCCTGCCGGTTGTAGGTGCGGTGGTCGTTCGCGGCGAAGACCGTGTCCTTGGTGTACTTGCCCGACAGCAGGCCCGAGGCGAGCGGTACCCGGGCGATGATGCCGACGCCCGCCTCACGGGCGGCCGGCAGCACCTCGCGCAGCGGCTTCATGCGGAACGGGTTGAGGATGATCTGCACGCTCGCCACGTTCGGCCGGGCGATCGCGGTCAGCGCCTCCGCGCAGGTCTCCACGCTGACGCCGTACGAGGCGATGCGCTCCTCCTCGACCAGGGTGTCGAGGGCGTCGAAGACCTCGTCGGAGGAGTAGACGGGCGTCGGCGGGCAGTGCAGCTGCACCAGGTCGATGCGGTCGACGCCGAGGTTGCGCCGGGAACGGTCGTTCCAGGCCCGGAAGTTGTCCAGGACGTAGTTCTCGGGGATCTGGTCGACCCGGCGGCCCATCTTGGTGGCGACCTCCACGTGCAGGTCGGGCCGGCCGCTGAGGAAGGCGGCGACGGTCTGCTCGCTGCGCCCGTCGCCGTACACGTCGGCGGTGTCGAAGAAGGTCACCCCCGACTCGGCGGCCGCCTCCAGTACCGCGAGGGCTTCCTTGTCGTCCACGTCGCCCCAGTCGGCGCCCAGCTGCCATGTGCCGAGGCCGACGACGGATGCGTGCCGGCCGGACCTTCCGAATTCGCGCTCGTCCATGCCGTCAGTCTGTCATCCGTCACGCCCTGACATGGAACAGGCGCCTCCGCCCCCTGCCGGTGCCACCCGCTCGCGGGCCGAAGGCCTTCGGAAAGGCGCCAGGGCGTCAGGGCGTCAGGGCGTCAGGGCGTCAGCTGGGCCTGTACGGCCGGGGCGTAGCGGTCGACGAGCTCGTCGAGGGCGGCCGCCCGGAGTTCGGCGCCTCGGGCGATGCCGAACATCACCCCCAGGCCGAGCAGGGCGGCCAGGGCGAGTTCGGCGCGCAGCCCCGCGTCGGGGCCGTCCAGGCGGGCGGCCAGCCGGGCGGTGACCTGGCTGCGGAAGTTGGCCCGCAGCACTTCGCCGTGCTCTCCGTGCAGGGGCGCGAAGACGATCCGCAGCACGGGGTCCGCGCCCCGCTCGACCTGGCTCTCCAGGACGTACCGGACCATGTGGCGGCCGAGTTCGCGCACCGGGGCGTCCAGCAGGCCGCCCGCGTCGGTCTCGAAGGACATCACGCGGGCGAACAGGGTGTCCTTGTTGCCGAAGTACTTCAGGATCAGCGGCGGGCTCACCCCGGCGCGCTCGGCGACCGCCTTGAGCGTGATGTCGGCGTGGGCGTGCCGGGCCAGTAGGTACCGGGCCGCGCGCAGGATGACCGCCTTGGTCGCCTCGGCGTCCCGGCGGCCGGGGGCCGGACCCGCGGGATCCGAGGGCAGGGCGGCGTCGGACGGTGTGGCGGAGTCGGACGGTGTGGTGCGCACGGCACTCATGCTCCCTCCTTCACCCCGTCCCGCGCCGAGCGGGTCCTGCCCCGGGTCCGCCGGACCTCGTCGGACGACCGGTCGCCGGGGATGCTCAGCGCCACCGCGCTCGCCGCCAGGGCGACCAGGCCGGCGATCGAGAACGCCATCAGATAGCCGTGCAGCGTCGGCACCGGGACGCCGCCGACGGGGCTGGTGTGCCGGACCAGCACCGCCGCGACGGCGGCGCTGGAGACCGCCTGGCCGATGGTGCGCATCAGGACGTTGACGCCGTTGGCGGAGGCGGTCTGCTCGGCGGGCACGGCGTGCAGGATCAGCGACGGCAGCGCGGAGTACGCGAGGGTCGTACCGGTCGCCACGACCGCGGCGCCCACCATGATCATCCAGAGCTGGTGGCTGTCCGCGATGCGCACCGCGTAGCCGGCCGCGATGACGGCGGTCCCGAGTGCCAGCGTGACGCGTGGTCCGCGGGCCGCGGAGATACGGGCCGAGAGCGGCGAGAACAGCAGCATGATGATCCCGCTCGGCAGCAGGACGAGACCGGTCTGGACGATGGACAGGCCGAGCCCGTAACCGGTGGCCTCGGGCGCCTGCACCAGCTGGGCCGTCACCAGGGTGTTGGCGTAGAAGGCGAACCCGGTCAGCAGGGCGGCCGCGTGGGACAGGCCGACCTTGGGGCGGGTCACCAGCCGCAGGTCCACCAGCGGCTGACGGGCGCGCAGCTGCTGCCACCACCACAGGCCGAGGACGGCGGCCGCGGTGAGGAACAGTCCCGTGATCCGCGGGCTGCCCCAGCCCCACTGGCCGCCCTGGGACACGCCCAGCAGCAGGCAGATCAGTCCGACGGCCAGCCCCAGCGCCCCGGCGACGTCGAACCGGCCGGGCGCGCGGACCGGCGACTCGGGCACCGCCCACCGGATCAGCGCGACGCCGGACGCGCCGAGCGCCGACGTCACCCAGAACATGACGTGCCAGTTGGTGTACTGCACGATCAGGGCCGCGGCCGGCAGGCCCAGGGCCGCGCCGATGCCCACGGTCGAGCTCATCAGCGCCACCGCGGAGCCCCGGCGCTCCGGGGGCAGCTCGTCCCGCAGGATGCTGATCGACAGCGGTACGACGGCGGTCGCGGCGCCCTGGAGGGTGCGGGCGGCGATGAGGACGCGGATGTCGGAGGTGAGGGCACAGGTGACGGAGCCGAGGGTCATCAGGCCGAGAGCCGCGAGCAGCACCCCACGCTTGCCGTACATGTCGCCCGCCCGGCCGAGCACCGGGGTGAGTACGGCGCCCGACAGGAGGGTCGCCGTGACCATCCAGGAGACCGTGCCCGGCGCGGCTCCGGTGAGCCGGGGCAGGTCCGGGAGCAAGGGCACGACGACCGTCTGCATGACGGCCATGAGAGTGCCGCCGAAGGCGAGCACCGGGATGGTGAGCCGTTCCCGCAGGCTCCCGGAACCACCGGCCGGGGGCCCGCCGACCGGGGCGGACGGGTCGGATATCGGGGCGGACGACGCCATGAACACTCCAGTGGCCGACACGGAAAGCATAAAGGTGAATGACCATTCACCCTATCGGTGAATGGTCATTCACCCAACTCCGGCATCGTTTCGCGGGGGCTATTCGCGGCCGGACAGCACCCTCGCGTGCACGCTCCGCGCGACCTTCGGGCCCAGCCAGCGCTTGAGCCGTCGCAGCGCCTGCGACTGCCCGGCCGCGCGGTCGATCCGGTAGTAGAGCTGGGGCGGGACGTAGGGCAGCAGGGGCGAGTGCCGCTGGCCGAGCAGGGCGAACATCCGCTCCGGGGGCAGGTCGATGTAACGGGTCAGGTTCTCGTACCACTGGGCGCTGTAGCGGGCGGCGCTCTGCACGGAGAGCAGGGCCGCCCGGCGTTCGCGCTCGTAGCGGGCCAGCGCCTGCGGGAGCCCGGCATGGTCGCGCAGCGCGTCGGCGAGCGACATGGCGTCCTCCAGGGCGAGGGTGGTGCCGGCGCCGATGGAGTAGTGGGTGGTGTGGGCGGCGTCGCCCAGCAGGACGAGGTTGCCGCGGTGCCAGGTGCGGTTGGTGAGGGTGCGGAAGGTCAGCCACTGGGCGCCGCCGTCGCCCGAGGCGCGGCCGATCAGCGGGTGACCGTCCAGCACATGGGCGAAGAGCTTCTCCAGCAGGGCCGCCCCTTCGGACTCGCTCACCCGGTCGAGTCCGAGGCCCGTCCAGGTCTCCGGGGCGCATTCGATCACGCAGGTGCTGTGTCCGGGGCCGAAGGGGTAGCCGTAGCACCAGATCCAGCCGTGCGCGCTCTCCACGAAGGCGAAGGTGAACGAGTCGAAGACCTTGGTGGTGCCGAGCCAGGTGTAGGTGTTGCGGCCCGCCGTCAGCTCCGTGCCGAAGTGTCCGGCGTGCGCGGTGCGCAGGGCGCTGCGCACTCCGTCTCCGGCCACGACGAGATCGGCGTCGGGCAGTCGCTCGGGGGTGATCTCGTGCGCGAACTCCAGCCGCACCCCGAGGGCGCGGGCACGGGCGGTGAGGATCTCCAGCAGCCGGTGGCGGCCGATGCCGTGGCCCGCGTCGCCGGGCCTGCGGGTCGACAGGTCCCGCACATGGGCGACGCCCTGGTGCCAGCGGACGGAGCTCTCCTCGACGGCGCGCGCCGACTCGGGGTCGCGGGCGTGGAGCTTGTCGAGCAGATCACGCCAGTAGGTGACACCCCAGCCGTAGGTGGTGCCCTCGGGGTTTCGCTCGTGGACGGTGATGTCGTGGGACGGGTTCTGCCCCTTCAGCAGGATCGAGAGATACAGGCCGGCGGGCCCGCCTCCGACGCAGGCGACCTTCACGCGCACCCCTAGGAATTACCCAAAGCGGTCAGTTGACGACGCACAGTAGCAGTCCGGGCGTCCGGGTTCCGGCCACTCGGATCGCGCCAGTCTCGCGAGGTGAGCCAGGCCACGCGCAGGCCAGGCCCCTGTGAAAGATCATCCGAATCCGGCCCGCCGAGGGGAGGATTTCCCCCTTCCGGGGGTCGTAGGGCACCGGCGACAGCAAGATCATCTTCGTTCAACCTTGCATGACATGTGGCTACTTGTCCTGATCGTAGCCAACCGTCCCGAAGCGATTTCTCCCGCTCTGGACCGAACAGATAGGCATACGGGGTCGTCAACCGAACTCACCTGGGAGGTCCTGTATGCCGGAACTCAGCCGACGCCGTGCGCTCACCGCCGCGGCCGCCCTCGCCGCCGCGGCCGGCGCCACGACCGTCACCGCCGCCGGGTCGGCCTCGGCCGTCACCACCGCCGGACCGGCCGCGGCCGGCGCTCACGACCACGGCCTTCCCGAACCCTTCGACGAGGTCTACAAGGGCCGCCGGATACAGGGCCGGGCGGCGGCCGGCGGCGGCCATCACCACGGGGGCGGTCACGGCGACGGATACGCGGTGTTCGTCGACGGCGTGGAACTGCACGTGATGCGCAACGCCGACGGGACCTGGATCAGCGTCGTCAGCCACTACGCCCCGGTGGCCGACCCGCGCGCCGCCGCGCGTGCCGCGGTCGACGAGCTCCAGGGCGCCCGGCTCGTCCCCTTCCCCGCCAACTGACCCCGCCACGCAAGCACTTCGGGAGCACCCGCATATGACCGTCCGCAAGAACCAGGCGAGCCTGACCGCCGACGAGAAGCGGCGTTTCGTCGCCGCCGTCCTCGAACTCAAGCGCAGCGGCCGCTACGACGCCTTCGTCACCACGCACAACGCCTTCATCGTCGGCGACACCGACAACGGCGAGCGCACCGGCCACCGTTCACCGTCCTTCCTGCCCTGGCACCGCAGATTCCTGCTGGAGTTCGAGCGGGCGCTCCAGTCGGTGGACCCCTCGGTGGCGCTGCCGTACTGGAACTGGTCCGCCGACCGTTCCGCGCGGGCCTCGCTGTGGGCTCCGGACTTCCTCGGCGGCACCGGGCGCAGCCTGGACGGCCGCGTCATGGACGGGCCGTTCGCGGCGGCCACCGGGAACTGGCCGCTCAACGTCCGGGTGGACGGCCGGACTTATCTGCGGCGCTCGCTCGGCACCGGGGTGCGTGAACTGCCGACGCCGGCCGAGGTCGACTCCGTGCTGGCGATGGCGACGTACGACATGGCGCCCTGGAACAGCGGCTCGGACGGCTTCCGCAACCATCTGGAGGGCTGGCGCGGGGTCAATCTGCACAACCGGGTCCATGTCTGGGTCGGCGGTCAGATGGCGACCGGGGTGTCCCCGAACGACCCGGTGTTCTGGCTGCACCACGCGTACATCGACAAGCTGTGGGCCCAGTGGCAGCGCAGGCACCCCGCCTCCGGGTACCTGCCCACCGGCGGGACGCCGGACGTCGTCGACCGCGACGAGCGGATGAAGCCCTGGAACGACACGTCCCCGGCGGATCTGCTCGACCACACCGCCCATTACACCTTCGACACCGACTGACCGACCCGACCGACCGACCCGGTCCACGACGGACGCGGGCGGGGTCCGGTGCGTGCACCGGACCCCGCCCGCACACCGATCGGCCTCCCGCGCTCAGCCGGCGCCGGCGGTCCGGCACTCCGGGTGGCCCCAGCCCTGGTCGTTCTTGGCGATCGGCTCGCCGGCCGCGTACGGGCGTCCGCAGACGCAGCGGCCGGGGAACTTCGCCTTGATCGTCCGCGCGGAGCCGCCGGTGCGCGCCGCGGCGGACTTGCCCGCGGAGCGTGCGGAGGAAGCACGGCGGCGCGGCGCGCCGGACGGCGGGGTGTCGGGCGAGGGCGGCGGCTCGGGCGAGCCGAGCGCGCTCCCCGCCGCCTCCTGGACGATCGCCGCCTGGCTCGCGGCGCGGTCGGCGAAGTCGTTGAGCGGGTCGCCGTCGACCTGGTGGGCCGGCACGTACCGGAACTCGACCGAGCGGCCGTCCAGGAGCGCGTCGATGCGTACGACGAGCTCCTGATTGGCGACCGGCTTGCCCGCGGACGTCTTCCAGCCGTTGCGCTTCCAGCCGGGCAGCCAGGTGGTGACGGCCTTCATCGCGTACTGCGAGTCCATCCGGATCTCCAGCGGCAGTCCGGGGTCGGTCGCCGCCAACAGGCGCTCCAGGGCGGTGAGTTCGGCGATGTTGTTGGTCGCCCTGCCCAGCGGCCCGGCTTCCCAGCGGGCCGGGGTCTGTGTCTCGTCGGCGACGACCCACGCCCAGCCCGCCGGTCCCGGGTTCCCCTTCGAAGCCCCGTCGCACGCGGCCACCACACGTTCAAGCATGGTCTCGATCATGCCACGCCCGACCACCCCTCCGGGGCACGGTGCACAAGCTCACAAGCCCACCGGATCAGGAGACGTCCGTGCTCTTCGGCATCTCCCCCGCCGTCCTGGTGATGTCGATCACCGAGAAGTTCGCGCCCTGCGGGTCGCTGAGCGCGGCGAACCGGCCGAACGGACCGTCCATCGGACCGAACCGCAGCACCGCACCGTGCTTGGTGGCCTTGGCGACGGCCTCGTCGCAGTCGGCGACGGTGAAGTAGACGTTGATGTACGAGGGCACCTCGGGCGGGAAGTCGTCCGTCATCCTCATCCGGCCGAGGACGGTCTGGTCGCCGAGGTCGAACATGCGGAAGTCGACCGCGTCGTCCTGCAACTGCTTCGCCGTGTAGGAGAAGACCGCGGGGAGGAACGCGTCCGTCTTCTCGGGCTCACGGGTGAAGACCTCGGCCCAGCAGTAGGCGCCGGGCTCGGCGACCGCCTCGAAGCCCGTGTGCACACCGCCCTGCCAGACGCCGAAGACGGCGCCACCGGGCTCGCGGGCCAGGCACATGGTGCCGAACTCGCCGACCTGCATCGGCTCCATCAGCACCTCACCGCCGTGCTCCCGGATCCGCGCCGCGGTGGCGGCGGCGTCCGGCGAGGCGAAGTACAGGCACCACTGCGACTGCCCCTCCTGGCCGGGCATGGGAGGTACGACCGCGGCGACCGCCTTGCCGTTCGCATAGGCCTGGGTGTAGTTGCCGTACTCCGACGACGACTCGCCGAAGGTCCAGCCGAGGACGTCGCCGTAGAAGGTCTTGGCCCCCTCCACGTCGCTGAACATCGCATCGGCCCAACAGGGTGTTCCCTCGGGTGGTACGGCCATGGCTGCGGACCTCTCGGCTCGGTGGCATTGTCGGGTTCCTCACGCTAGCCATCGGCCGGTTTCATCGCGCGCCGAACACGCCCCTGCGTTACACACTGGAAGGAATACGGACGGATAAGGGCGGACCCGGGCGCACGTGGGCGCAGACGGGCGCAGACGGGCGCCGCCGCGACGGACGGAGCGCGCGATGGCGGACGCGACGATGCCGGCCTGGTCGGTGGTCACCCCGGGGCCGCTCGGGGACGGGCCGCTGCGGCTGGTGGAGAAGCCGGTCCCGGTTCCGGCGGACGACGAACTGCTGGTGCGGGTGCGGGCGTGCGGGGTGTGCCGGACCGACCTGCACGTCACCGAGGGTGATCTGCCGGTGCGCAGGAGCGGGGTGACGCCCGGGCACGAGGTGGTCGGCGAGGTGGCGGGCCTCGGCGCGGCGGTGCGCGGCTTCACGCCGGGCGAGCGGGTGGGGGTGGCCTGGCTGCGCCGCACCGACGGCACCTGTGCGTACTGCGTGCGCGGCGCCGAGAACCTCTGCCCGGCCTCGCGGTACACGGGGTGGGACGCCGACGGGGGCTACGCGCCGTACACGACCGTTCCGGCCGCGTTCGCCCACCGGCTGCCCGCGGACGTCGACGACGTGGCGCTCGCGCCGCTGCTGTGCGCGGGCATCATCGGCTATCGGGCGCTGCGGCGCGCCGCGCTGCCGCCGGGCGGACGGCTCGGGCTCTACGGCTTCGGCGGCAGCGCCCATCTGTGCGCGCAGCTCGCGCTGGCGGAGGGGGCCACGGTGCATGTGCTGACCCGGGGTGCCGCCGCGCGCCGGCTGGCGCTGGAGCTCGGGGCGGCCTCGGCCCGGGACGCCTACGACATGCCGCCCGAACCTCTGAACAGCGCCGTCCTGTTCGCCCCCGCGGGCGAACTGGTCCCGGTCGCCCTGCGGGCCCTGGACCGGGGCGGGGTGCTGTCGATCGCCGGCATCCATCTGAGCGACGTGCCCGCGCTGCACTACGAGAGCGAGCTGTTCTACGAGAAGGAGGTGCGCAGCGTCACCTCCAACACCCGTGCTGACGCCCGGGAGTTCCTGGCCCTGGCCGCCCGTCACCGGGTGCGCGCGACCACGCACGTCTATCCGCTGTCCCGGGCGGACCGGGCCCTGGCGGATCTCGCGGCGGGACGTTTCGACGGGGCCGCGGTGCTGGTGGACGACCTCTCGTGACCTCTCGCGATCTCTCGTGCCCTCTCGCGATCTCTGCTGACGCCACTTGATCCCCTCTGATCTCCTCTGATCTCCCGCGGCCTCGCGTGGCGTCTCGCGGCCTCTCGTGGCTACTCCAAACTCGCCGTTCACACAGCCGTTGCGGCGCACGGAAGCTCACAAGACACCCCTTCCGCCTCATTCGGGATGTTTGACCATCCGCTGTGCAAATCCGCCCCTCTTGCGCCGTACCCCTCCGGCGTCCCGGCTGTTTGGCTTGGTCCAGCGCACGGCCCACCCGGGCACCGACGACCCATCCGCTCACCCTTGTCCGATCTTCCGGGAGAGAATGTGTCCACACCGGACAGCGCCACCGGTCCCCTCACCGACGAACCCGCACCCGAGCCCGCCGCCGACGCGCCGCTCACCAGCCTCAGCACCCAGGCGGCCCGCCAGCTCGCCACCACCACCAAGTCGGCGCCGCAGATGCAGGCGATCAGCTCGCGCTGGCTGCTGCGCGCGCTGCCGTGGGTGGACGTCAAGGGCGGCACCTACCGGGTGAACCGACGGCTGACGCTGCGGGCAGGCCGGGGCCGGGTGCAGTTCGAGCAGAACGGCGCCGACGACATCAAGGTCGTCCCCCGGACGCTGACCGAGCTGCCGACCCTGCGCGGCTACGACGACCTGGAGGTCCTCAAGGAGCTCGCCTCCCGCTTCCGGGTCCGCAGGGTGCGCTCCGGCCAGGTCCTGTACGAGGCCGGGCAGCCCATGACGGAGGCCTATCTGATCGTCCACGGCCGGTTCACCCGGTACGCGGCCGGGAAGTACGGCGAGGAGGAGATCCTCGGGGTCGTCAGCGGCGGCGACCAGCTGGGGGACGAGGGCATCGGCCGGCCCGACCCGCTGTGGCTGACCTCGGTGCGGGCGGAGACGGACGGGGTGCTGCTGACCCTGCCCTGGGACCTCGTCATGGACCTCACCGAGCGGGCGCCCTCCCTCGCCGCACATCTGCGGGCCTACGCCGAGCGGCAGCAACGGCCCATGAACCGCAAGGGCGAGGCGGACGTCCCGCTCCAGGCCGGTCATGTCGGCGAGCCGACGCTCGACGGCGGCTTCGTGGACTACGACCTCGCGCCGCGCGAGTACGAACTGTCGCTCACCCAGACCGTGCTGAAGGTCCACACCCGGGTCGCCGACCTCTACAACCAGCCGATGAACCAGACCGAGGAGCAACTGCGGCTGACCGTCGAGGAGGTCCGCGAGCGCCAGGAGTGGGAGCTGGTCAACAACCGGGAGTTCGGGCTGCTGCACAACGCCGACTACGGCCAGCGCATCAGCACCTTCACCGGCCCGCCGACCCCGGACGACATGGACGAGCTGCTGTCCATGCGCCGCAGAACAAAGCTGTTCCTCGCCCATCCGAAGGCGATCGCCGCCTTCTTCCGGCAGTGCAACCGGCGCGGTCTGGTGCCCGGCACCGCGAACGTCGAGGGGCACGAGATCCCGGCCTGGCGGGGTGTGCCGATCTTTCCCTGCAACAAGCTCCCGATCAGCGACCAGCACACCAGCAGCATCGTGGCGCTGCGCACCGGGGAGTCCGACCAGGGTGTCGTCGGCCTGTACCAGACCGGCCTGCCGGACGAGTTCCAGCCGGGGCTGAACGTGCGGTTCATGGGGATCGACACCGCCGCGATCATCCGCTACCTGGTCACCGCCTACTACTCGATGGCCATCCTGGTGCCCGACGCGGTGGGCGTCCTGGAGAACGTGCAGCTCGGCCGGACCGCCGACTGACCGCGGGGAGCACGACATGAGCACACCCCCCGCCGGCGGCTTCACGCTGCCCGGACCACCCGATCTCGCCGGCTCCCTCACGGCCCGGCGCGGCGGGGCGGTCCCCGGCCTCAGACACCGGCCCGTCACGCCCGCCGACCCCGAGAAGGCCGCGGAGATCGACCGCAGGCTGGAGGAGTGGGCCCGCGCCCTCGACCTGTTCCCCGAGGCCTGGAACGGCGACTTCGCGGGGTTCCAGTTCGGCCGGGCCGTGGTGCTCCAGCACCCTGAGGCGGCAGGCCTGGACCATCTCACCGTCGCGGGCAAGCTGCTGCTGGCCGAGAACATCGTCGACAACTGCTACTGCGAGGAGGACGAGGACAAGGGCGGATCGCGCAGCGGCCTGGGGGGCCGGCTGATCCTGGCCCAGTCGGCGCTCGACCCGTACCACGGCCCGCCCGCGGTCCAGGAGGAGTGGCTGCGCGGTATGCAGGCCGACGGCCCGCTGCGGTCGTACCACTGGGCCCTCAAGGAGTACGCCGCCCTCGCCACCCCCTCCCAGACCGACCGTTTCGTGCACGACATCGCGCGGCTGCACCTGGGCTATCTCGCCGAGGCCGCCTGGGGCGAGGCACGTCATCTGCCGCGGGTGTGGGAGTACCTGGTGATGCGGCAGTTCAACAACTTCCGGCCCTGTCTGTCGATCGTCGACGCGGTGGACGGCTACGAGCTGCCTGAGGCGGTCTACGCCCGCCCCGAGATCCAGCGCATCACGGTGCTGGCCGCGAACGCGACCACGATCGTCAACGACCTGTACTCCTTCACCAAGGAACTGACCGACCCCACCCACCTCAACCTGCCCCAGGTCATCGCCGCCAACGAGCGGTGCGGGCTGAAGGCCGCCTATCTGAAGGCCGTCGGGATCCACAACGAGATCATGGACGCCTTCGAGGCGGAGTCCGCCCTGCTGTCGGCCGGCTCGCCACTCGTCGAACGCTACGCCCGGAGCCTGTCGGACTGGGTGGCCGGCAACCACGAGTGGCACGCGACCAACACCCATCGCTACCACCTGCCCGACTACTGGTAACGCCGAGCAGATCACTGATCATGCGTCAGACGCCTCACGAGGAGCCATACTTGACCACCGTCCCCGCCACCACGACCGCAGCGGTGCCCACCCAGTCCACGTACCAGAACCGCGTCGCGGACTACTGGAACGCCGAGGAGAACCCGGTCAATCTCGAACTCGGAAGGCTGGACGACCTCTACCACCACCACTACGGCGTCGGAGCCGTCGACTGGACCGTGGCCGAGGAGAGCGACCCGCTGCGACGCCAGGACCGCATCACCGCCGAACTGCACCGCCTGGAGCACGCCCAGGCCGAGATCCTGGCCGGCCGGCTCGGCCCCCTCACCCCCGCCGACCGTGTCTTCGACGCCGGCTGCGGCCGCGGCGGCGGCAGCGTGGTGGCGCATCTGCGTTACGGCTGCCGCACGGACGGCGTGACGATCTCCGCCAAGCAGGCCGCGTTCGCCAACGAGCAGGCCCGCAAGCGCGGTATCGACGACCTGGTGCGCTACCACCACCGCAACATGCTCGACACCGGCCTGGAGACCGGCGCCTACGCCGCGTCGTGGAACAACGAGTCCAGCATGTACGTCGAGCTGGACCAGCTCTTCGCCGAGCACGCCCGCCTGTTGCGCCGCGGCGGCCGCTACGTGGTCATCACCGGCTGCTACAACGACACCTACGGGCAGGCCTCCCGCGAGGTGTCGCTCATCAACGCCCACTACATCTGCGACATCCATCCGCGGTCGGCGTACTTCCGGGCCATGGCGCGCAACCGGCTCGTGCCCGTCCACGTGGAGGACCTCACCGAGGCGACGATCCCCTACTGGGACCTGCGCCGGCAGGCCCCCCATCTGGTCACGGGCATCGAGGAGACCTTCCTGTCCGCGTACCGCAACGGCAGCTTCCAGTACCTGATGATCGTGGCCGACCGCGTCTGAGCCACGGCCCGTCGGGCCCGGCCCCGGGGTGTCCCGCCCCCCGGGGCCGTCCGGCGTACGGCCGCGGCCGGTTCACTCGCCCGCGTAGGCCCGGTCCAGCGCGGCGATGTCGAGCTTGCCCATGGAGAGCATCAGCCGCGTCGTACGGACCGCCTTCTGCGGGTCGGGGTCACCGATCATGTCGATGAGGCGGTCGGGGATGACCTGCCAGGACAGGCCGTACCGGTCCTTGAGCCAGCCGCAGGAGCCCGGTTCGCCGCCGTCCTCGGTGAGCCGGGTCCAGTAGTAGTCGACCTCCTCCTGGTCCGCGCAGTAGATCTGGAAGGAGACCGACTCGTTGAAGGTGAACTGCGGGCCGCCGTTGAGCGCGACGAACCGCTGCCCGTTGGCGGTGAACTCCACGGCCAGCACGGCACCGGCCGGGCCGGGTCCGGCGTCGTTGGTGTAGCCGGTGCGGACGATGCCGGAGTTCTTGAAGATCGACACGTAGTAGTGGGCGGCCTCCTCCGCCTGGCCGTCGAACCACAGGCACGTGGTGAATCCGTCGGTGGTCATGCGCACCTCCTGGAGCGTGAAACTCGGTTCACCAGTGTCGACCGCGGGCGGCCGCGAAACTCATCGGCCGGGCGGCGGTCTGCTCCGACCGGCCCAGCCGGCGTACCGGCCCGCGTCGGCCGGGACCTCTGCCGAGGGCGAATCTGCCACGGGCCGAGAAATCCCCGGCCGCGCCCCCGCCCGGCCGAGAGTGGAAAGCGCGGCACGGCCGACCGGCCGCGCCCGACGGACGACCCTCAGGAGGGCCGATGTCCCCACTCACCCCGGCACCCCGGCAGACCCGGCCGCCGTACGCCCAGGAGGGCGACACCCCGGTGACCAGGTTCGACGACCATCTGGCCGCGCAGTTGCTCGCGCAGCGGATCGTCCTGCTGGGCACCCAGGTCGACGAGGTCTCCGCGAACCGGGTCTGCGCCCAGCTGCTGATCCTGTCGGCGGAGGACCCCCGCACCGACATCAGCCTGTACATCAACAGCCCCGGCGGGTCCGTGCACGCGGGCCTGGCCATCTACGACACCATGCGGCTGATCCCGAACGACGTCGGCACGCTCGCGATGGGGTTCGCCGCCAGCATGGGGCAGTTCCTGCTGAGCGTCGGCGCGCCCGGCAAACGGCACGCCCTGCCGCACGCGCGGATCATGATGCACCAGCCGTCGGCCGGGATCGGCGGCACCACCGCGGACATCGAGATCCAGGCGGACAACCTGGAGTTCACCAAGCGGACCATCGAGCGGATCACCGCCGAGCACACCGGCCAGACCCCGGAGACCATCGCCCGGGACGGCGACCGCGACCGCTGGTTCACGGCCGAACAGGCCAGGGAGTACGGCATGGTGGACGGCGTCGTGGAGTCCCTCGCGGACGTGCGCCCGGCCGCCGCACGACGAAGGATCGGACTCTGACATGGGGACGTACACGATTCCGAACGTCGTCGAGCGCACCCCGCAGGGCGAGCGGTCGTACGACGTGTTCAGTCGGCTGCTCTCGGAGCGGATCGTCTTCCTCGGCACCGAGATCGACGACGGCGTCGCCAACGTCGTCATCGCCCAGCTCCTCCACCTGGAGTCGTCCTCGCCGGAGAGCGAGATCGCGATCTACATCAACTCCCCCGGCGGCTCGTTCACCTCGCTGATGGCGATCTACGACACGATGACGTTCGTACAGGCGCCGATCTCGACGTTCTGCGTCGGGCAGGCGGCCTCCACCGCGGCCGTCCTGCTGGCCGGCGGCGATCCGGGGCGGCGGTTCGTGCTGGAGCACGCGCGGGTGCTGCTCGGGCAGCCGGCCAGCGGCGGACGGCAGGGCACGGTCTCCGACCTCGCCCTCCAGGCCAAGGAGATGGTCCGGATCCGCGCCCAGGTGGAGGAGGTGCTGTCCCGGCACACCCACCACGACATCCCGACGCTGCGCGCGGACATGGACCGGGACAAGGTGTTCACCGCGCCGGAGGCGGTGGCCTACGGCCTGGCGGACGAGGTGCTGAGCCGGCGCCGGACCGGCTGACGGCAGGGCGTCGGGCCACGCCGCCGCCGGACCGTCCGGTGGCGGGGTGTCAGGCGACTGGGTGTCAGGCGACGAGGTGTCAGGCCGCCAGGCAGAGCCCGCCGTGCGGCGCGCGGGGCGTCGGACGGCCGGCGCGGGACTGCCGGCCGAGTTCCCGGTGCGCGAGCGACAGCAGGTCGCCGAGGCCGAGGCCGAGCGCGTGGGCGGCGGCCGCGAGGACCTCCGAGGAGGCCTCCTTGCGGCCGCGTTCCACCTCCGACAGGTACGGCATGGAGATACGGGCCTGCTCGGCCACGTCCTTGAGCGTGCGCTCCTGGGCAAGGCGTTCGCGGCGCAGCACGTCGCCGACCAGGTCCCGCCACAGCGGTTCCCGGTCGGCGGGCGGCCGGGCCGAGGGGGGTGCCGTGGTCGCGGG
>NZ_VJZD01000158.1 GCF_009377175.1 Streptomyces adustus | reverse complement strand
ATCCTGCACCGCGCCACTGACATCCCGCCCGGACCGACCCACCGCCGCCCCTTGACCTCAAGCGCGATCGAGGTCGAAGAGTGGGCCCCGGCCCCGCCTCCGACCCGACCCCGACGGGAAGTCCCCATGCACGCCATCCGGCTCCACGCCTTCGGTCCCGCCGAGAACCTCGTCCACGAACAGGTCGAGGACCCGCTGCCCGCCCCCGGCCAACTGCGCGTCGCCGTCGCCGCGGCGGGCGTCCATCTGCTCGACACCGCCCTGCGCGAGGGATTCCGGGGCCCGCTGCCCGAGTTGCCCACGCTGCCCACCGTCCCCGGCCGCGAGGTGGCCGGCACGGTCGAGTCCCTCGGCGAGGGCGTCGCGGACCACTGGCTCGGCCGACGCGTGGTCGCGCACCTTGGCTTCGCCCCCGGGGGCTACGCCGAACTGGCCGTCACCGATGTCGACCGCGTCCACGAGATCCCCGCGAACCTCGACTTCGCCCAGGCCGTCGCCATGATCGGCACCGGTCGTACGGCGCTGGGGGTCGCCCAGTTCGCCGAGCTAGGCCCCGACTCGGTCGTCCTGGTCCCGGCGGCCGCGGGCGGTATCGGCACCCTGCTGGTGCAGTACGCCGCGAACGCCGGCGCCACCGTCGTCGGCCTCGCGGGCGGCCCGCACAAGGTGGCCCTGGTGCGGGCCGGCGGCGCCGACCTCGCCGTCGACTACACCGACCCCGCCTGGCCCGGCAAGGTCCGCGCCCACCTCGGCGGGCGCCCGGTCACCGTCGTCCTCGACGGGGTCGGCGGCAAGGTCGCCCGGGAGGCCGTCGCGCTGCTCGGCCCCGGCGGCCGGCACCTCGTCTTCGGCTGGTCGGCGCAGCACCTGCGCGGCGGCGGCGCCCACCTCGTCGAGGGCGTCTCCGAACAGGTCCTCGGCCCGGCCATGATGCGGCGGACCGGCGGACCCCACCCGCTGCGCACGCTCGAACTGCGGGCCCTCGCCGAGGCCGCCGCCGGCCGCCTCACCCCCGTCGTACAGCGTTTCCCGCTCGCCGAGGCCGCCGCCGCACACCGCGCCCTGGAAACCCGGAACACGATCGGAAAGGTGGTCCTCGAACCATGAGCGGGTACGGCACGCACCGAGATGCGACCCCTGCAGATCCATGGTCTTCTGACCGGGTGAGTGACCCCCGTACGGGTGAGACCACCACCTCCCTGGACACCGACCCGCACCGCTGGTGGGGGCTGGTGGTGATCGCCCTCGCTCAGCTCATGGTCGTCCTGGACGCGACCATCGTGAACATCGCGCTCCCCTCCGCACAGCGCGCGCTCGGCATGTCCGACGGCAACCGCCAGTGGGTCATCACCGCGTACACCCTGGCCTTCGGCGGTCTGCTGCTGCTCGGCGGCCGGATCGCCGACATCGTGGGCCGCAAGCGCACGTTCCTCATCGGTCTCGTCGGCTTCGCCGCCGCCTCCGCGTTCGGCGGCGCGGCCACCGGCTCAGGGATGCTCTTCCTCGCCCGCGCCCTCCAGGGCGCCTTCGCCGCCCTGCTGGCCCCCTCCGCGCTCAGCCTCCTCACCACGACCTTCACCGACCCCAGGGAGCGCGGCAAGGCCTTCGGCATCTACGGCGCGCTGGCCGGCAGCGGTTCCGCGATCGGCTTCATCGTGGGCGGACTGCTCACCGAGTACCTGAACTGGCGCTGGTGCCTCTACGTCAACGTGCCCATCGCGATCGTCGCCGTCCTCGGCGCGGTCACCCTGCTGCGCGACAGCCCCGGCCACGCCGGTGCCCGCTTGGACGTCCCCGGTGTGCTGCTCGGCTGCGGCGGCCTCGTCTCGGTCGTCTACGGGTTCAGCGAGGCGAACCCGCGCGGCTGGAGCGACCCGCTGGTCCTGACGCTGTTCGCGGTGGGCGTCGCGCTCCTCGCCGCCTTCGTGTGGTGGCAGACCCGGGCCCCCGTCCCGCTCCTGCCCCTGCACATCGTCAGGGACCGCAACCGGGCCGGCTGCTTCCTGACCATGGCCCTCGCGGTCATCGGCATGTTCGGCCTGTTCCTGTTCATGACCTACTACCTCCAGGTCATCCTCGGCTACTCCCCCGTGCAGACGGGCCTGGCCTTCCTGCCGCTGACCGTCGCGATCATCATCGGCTCCACCCAGATATCCGCCCGGTTGCTGCCGCGTGTGGCCCCGCGGATGCTGATGGTCCCCGGCATGGTGCTGGCCGCGAGCGGCATGCTCGTGCTCACCCGGATGACGGTGGACTCCTCCTACCCCACCGAGATCCTGCCCGCGCTGGTCCTCATGGGCCTGGGCATGGGTCTGACCTTCATGCCGGTGTTCTCCACCGCCACCGCGGGGGTCGCCCCGCAGGACGCGGGCGTCACCTCCGCCACCGTCAACACCTCGCAGCAGGTCGGCGGCTCCATCGGCACGGCCCTGCTCAACACCGTCGCCACCACCAGCGGCGCCGCGTACATCACGGCGCATCTGCGCGACCCCGCCCAGAAGGACCTGATCGTGCGCGAGGGCATCGTCCACGGCTACACCGTCGCCATCTGGTGGGCCGTCGGCATCATGCTGCTGGCCGGCCTGGTCGCGGGCCTGATGGTGACGGCGAAGCCGCCCACGCGCGAGAGTCCGGCGCGGGCTCCGGTACCCGAGTCGGCGACCTGACCGTCGTCCGCGGACGGCGAGGCGAGGACGGCCGACGGCCGCCTCAGCGCCGCCCCGCCCGCCTCGGGACGCCGTCCCGCAGCGCCGCCCCGGGGCTCAGTGCCGTCCCGCCACCCAGTCCGCCGCCCGGGCCAGCCTGGAGGACCCCGCGCCGTGCGTCTCCCGCTCGCGCCGGTCCGCCGCCCGGTAGGTGGCGTACATCCCCTGCACGCCCAGCCACCGCAGCGGCTCCGGCTCCCACCGGCGGACCTTGTGCCCCACCCACGGCAGGTCCGTCAGCTCCGTGCGCCCGCCCTGGCCGGAGTCCTGCTGCACGAGATCGCTCAGCGTGCGGGCGGCGAGGTTGGCGGTGGCGACACCCGAACCGACGTAACCGCCCGCCCAGCCGAGCCCCGAGGACCGGTCCAGGGTGACCGTCGCGCACCAGTCCCGGGGCACGCCCAGCACGCCCGACCAGGCATGTTCGACCCGCACCCCGGCCAGCGCGGGGAAGAAGTCCACGAGGATCGTGCGCAGCGCCTCGACGGTCGCCGCCTGGGTCCGTCCGTCGTTGTCGGTCCTCGACCCGAAGCGGTACGGCACGCCCCGCCCGCCCAGCGCGATCCGGCCGTCGGCGGTGCGCTGCGCGTACATGTACGCGTGCGCCATGTCGCCCAGCGTCTCCCGCCCGTCCCAGCCGACCGACTCCCACTGCGCGGCCGTCAGCGGCTCGGTCGCGATCATCGAGGAGTTCATCGGCAGCCAGGTCCGCCGCTGCCCCTTCAGCGAGGCCGTGAACCCCTCCGTGCAGCGCAGCACATAGGGCGCACGAACGGTCCCGTACGGCGTGACGGCGTGCTTCGGCCGTATCTCCGTCACCGGCGTCGACTCGTGCACGGTCACGCCCAGCGCCTCCACGGCCGCCGCCAGCCCCTTGACCAGCTTCACCGGGTGCACCCGCGCGCCGTGCGGGGTCCAGGTCGAACCGACCGCGTCCGCGACCCGGATCCGCTCGGCCGTCTCCCGGGCGCCGTACAGCTCCCGGTCCTTCTCCCCGAACGCCAGTTCTCCCGCGTGGAACGCCTTCAGCCGGGCCAGCTGGGCCGGTGTGCGCGCGACCTCCAGCACTCCGCCCTTGTGGACGTCCGCCTCGATGCCCTCGTCGCCGACGACCCGGACGACCTCGTCCACGGTGTCGTTCATGGCCCGCTGCAACCGCGCGGCCGCCTCGTGCCCGTGCAGCTTCGCGTACCGGTCGCGGCCCGCGATGCCGTTGTACAGCCAGCCCCCGTTGCGGCCGGAGGCGCCGTAGCCGCAGAACTTCTGTTCGAGGACGGTGATCCGCAGGAACGGGGCGGCCTTCTTCAGGTAGTACGCGGTCCACAGTCCCGTGTACCCGCCCCCGACGATCACGACGTCCGCGGAGGCGTCCCCGGTCAGCGGCTCCCGCCGCGCCGGAAGACCGTCGTCCGCGTACCAGAACGAGATGCCGCCGTTCACGACGCTGCCGCCCGAGTTGTTCATGTCCGGGACGCTAACCCCTGCACCGGGCCACTGTCTCCTTCGGATTCCGTGCTTTTTCCGCGCCCTCTGGTCAGCGGGAAACAGGCCAGCCCGATCAGCGCGGACACGAAATGTCCGACGTCGGTGAAGGTGCGGCCGACCACGAGCGGGACCCCGTACCAGACGAGCACGAAGGCGAGGTACGCGTACCGCCAGGGCGCGGCGATCCGGTAGGTGAGCACCGCGACCACCCCCGCCAGCGCGTAGCTCACGCCCACGTCGAGGGTGTCGACCGCCGAGGGCGGCGCCATCCCGTCCCGGATCGCCCGCAGCAGCACGCCCTCGCTGATCAGCGTGGCCAGCACATGCGCGGCCACGCACACCGCCAGCCAGCGCAGCGTGCCCAGCCAGCGCTCGGCCTGCGCGTGGAAGACGGAGTACAGCACGACGTACGGCCACCAGAACCCGCCGGCGATCCACATGGCGCTGGCGATCAGCACCCGCACCGGGTTGTCCGACAGTTCGTGGATGTTCGTCGACCGCTGCCGCAGGAACTGTTCCTCGAACTCCGGCGACATGTGGTGCAGGGCGACCGTGGTGACGAACAGGATCGCCAGCCACACGTACGTACCGGGCGCGCTGCGGACGTACGCCCGCACTTGGCGCAGGGTCTCGCCTCCGCTGATTCGCATGAGCCAAGTCACACACGCCAGTATCGTCCGGCGCGTGATCGACATTCCGAACAAATCGGCGGCGGTACTAGGCTCGCGGACATGATCCGTACCGCCGTGCCCGCCGACGTCCCCGTCATCCACAGCCTGATCCGTGAACTCGCCGAGTACGAGAAGGCCCCGCAAGAGGCCAGGGCGACGCCGGAGCAGCTCCACGAGGCACTGTTCGGCGAGCGCCCCGCCGCCTTCGCCCACATCGCCGAGGACGACGCCGGCGGCGGGACGGTCGGCTTCGCCCTGTGGTTCCTGAACTTCTCCACCTGGCGCGGCGTCCACGGCATCTACCTGGAGGACCTGTACGTCCGCCCCATGGCCCGCGGCAACGGCCACGGCAAGGCCCTGCTGACGGAGCTCGCCCGCATCTGCGCGGAGCGCGGCTACCAGCGCCTGGAGTGGTCGGTCCTCGACTGGAACCGGTCCGCGATCGACTTCTACGACTCGCTCGGCGCCCTTCCCCAGGACGGGTGGACGACGTACCGCCTGACGGACGAGGCACTGACCAAGCTGGGGACCCAGGAATAGCCCGGACCGCCGGACGCCGAAAGCCCAGGTCAGAACTTTCTGACCTGGGCTTTTCCGGAGCCCCCTGTCGGATTCGAACCGACGACCTTCGCTTTACAAGAGCGGTGCTCTGGCCAGCTGAGCTAAGGAGGCGTGCGCGTACGCCTGACGCACGTGCCCGTGCAGTGTACCCACGTCGCGAGGGCTCCCTGTCGAAAATTTCCGCGAAGTTCACAGTCGTCCGGGTACTGACAGATCGGGTGGCCGGGAGGTAGCGTCCTGATTCGGTTCACTCGTGTGGACTACACCAAACCACCTTCCTACAACGGATCGTCCGGCACGTTCCTGCCGGTAGAAGGGGGCCCATCACCATGGCCACTGTCTCGTTCGACAAGGCGACCCGGATCTACCCGGGTTCCGAGAAGCCTGCCGTAGACGCACTCGAGATCGAGATCGAGGACGGCGAGTTCCTCGTTCTGGTCGGTCCGTCCGGCTGCGGCAAGTCCACCTCGCTCCGGATGCTCGCGGGGCTCGAGGACGTGAACGCCGGCGCCATCCGCATCGGTGACCGTGACGTCACCCACCTGCCGCCCAAGGACCGGGACATCGCGATGGTGTTCCAGAACTACGCGCTGTACCCGCACATGTCGGTCGCCGACAACATGGGCTTCGCGCTCAAGATCGCCGGCGTCAACAAGGCGGAGATCCGGCAGAAGGTCGAGGAGGCCGCGAAGATCCTCGACCTGACCGAGTACCTGGACCGCAAGCCGAAGGCGCTTTCCGGCGGTCAGCGCCAGCGTGTCGCGATGGGCCGCGCCATCGTGCGCGAGCCGCAGGTCTTCCTCATGGACGAGCCGCTGTCCAACCTGGACGCCAAGCTCCGTGTGTCGACCCGTACGCAGATCGCCTCGCTCCAGCGCCGTCTGGGCATCACGACCGTCTACGTCACCCACGACCAGGTCGAGGCCATGACGATGGGCGACCGCGTGGCGGTCCTCAAGGACGGTCTGCTCCAGCAGGTCGACTCCCCGCGCAACATGTACGACAAGCCCGCCAACCTCTTCGTGGCCGGCTTCATCGGCTCCCCGGCGATGAACCTGGTCGAGGTCCCGATCACCGACGGCGGGGTCAAGTTCGGCAACAGCGTGGTGCCGGTCAACCGCGAGGCGCTGAAGGCCGCCGCCGACCGCGGCGACCGCACGGTCACCGTCGGCGTGCGTCCCGAGCACTTCGACGTGGTCGAGCACAACGGCGCCGCCGCCTCCTCGCTGTCGAAGGACACCGAGGACGCCCCGGCCGGTCTCGCGGTCTCCGTGAACGTCGTCGAGGAGCTCGGCGCCGACGGCTACGTCTACGGCGCGGCCGAGGTCGGCGGCGAGGTCAAGGACCTGGTGGTCCGCGTCGGCGGCCGTCAGGTGCCGGACAAGGGCGCGCAGCTGCACGTCGTGCCGCGGCCGGGCGAGATCCACGTGTTCTCCACCTCCACGGGCGAGCGCCTCACCGACTGACCGCACACCGCCCGGGACGGCAACTCCCGGATGATTCACCCTCGCTGACGAATCGGGCCCCGCACACCATCGCGGGGCCCTTTTCGTTGCCGCCGAATACCCCGGCAAAACACCCTTTTCGAGTGACGTACGTCAACGCCCTACCCAAAAAGTGGCACTTCCTCATCCCCCGAACCGGTGACTAAATGTCGCCAAATCATTACCGGGCGCTACCCTCACACGCGTGAAGCACTCCACCACCCAACAGACGCGACGCGGCAACCGGGGCCCCGCCCGCCGGATCGGCCGCACCCTCGCCCTCGTCCTGCCCGTCGTCCTGGTGCTCTCCGGGACCCTCGCGGTCACCCGAGTCAACTGGTCGGGGAACCCCTCGAACTCGGTGCTCACCGCGTCCGACGTCTCCACCGCGGGCGGCGCCTCGCGCTCCGTGGTCCGCGCACCGCAGGACCTGCTGCGCGACCGGCTGCTGACCCAGTTGCAGGACAAGGACCCGGGCGTCGTCCTCACCCACCTCCAGGAGGCCGTCAACGGCCACCCGTCGCTCGCCGAGCACTGCGTCTCCATCGCCCGCGCGCTGGGCCGTGCCGCGGTCCGCATCTACGGCGCCTCGCGGGCCCAGTCGTACGCGCGCCCCGTCTGCGACACCTCCTTCGCGTCGGGGGTGGCGGCCGGCCACAGCTGAACCCGCCCTCGCGGCCGACCGCCCCTCGCGGCGGGCGGCCGGAAACGGCCGGCCGCGGATCGGATCGCCGGTCCGGGCCACCGGCGGGGCGCCGCGTACAGTTCGGGCATGACCGATCCGCACGCCGCGTCCCGCCCCACGCAAGCCGTCATCCTGGCCGGGGGCCAGGGTTCCCGGCTGCGCCCCTACACCGACGACCGGCCCAAGCCGATGGTGGAGATCCCCGGCACGGGGACCCCGATCATCGGCCATCAGCTCGTCTGGCTCGCCGAGGAGGGCGTGACGGACGTCGTGGTCAGCTGCGGCCACCTCGCCGACGTCCTCCAGAAGTGGCTGGACTCGGCCGACCTGCCGGTGAACGTCACGACGGTCGTCGAGACCGAGCCGCTCGGCCGCGGTGGCGGCCTGAAGTACGCGGCCGCCCGGCTCCCGCACCCCGACCGGTCCTGGTACGCGACGAACGGCGACATCTGGACCCGTTTCTCGCTGCGCGACATGGCGGACTTCCACACCGAGCGCGACGCCGTCGCGACCCTCGCCCTGGCCCGCCCGCGCATCCCCTGGGGCGCGGTGAAGACCGACGGCTTCGGCCACATCACGGACTTCATCGAGGCCCCGCCGACGACGAACGAGATCAACGCGGGCGTCTACGTCTTCTCCCCGGAGTTCGCCGATCTGCTCCCCGCGCGGGGAGACCACGAGCGCACCACGTTCCCGCATCTGGCGCGTGAACGCCGCCTCGCAGGCTTCCCGATCCCGCAGGGCGCCTACTGGCGGGCGATCGACACCGCGAAGGACCTGACCGAGGCCGCGCGGGAGCTGGCCGCTCTGGGCCGCTGAGAAGCCCCTCGAAGACTCTCCCCGCGCCACGGGACACCCCTTCCCGGGCCGCGGGGTCCGGGGAACGCCCGTACACGGCCGTCAACGGCACCCGCGCGGCGCCCGTACGACGCCCGGGCCCCGCACAGCGCCCGTACGACGCCCGCACCGCGCCCGCGCGGCAACGCACAACGCCCGCGCGGCGACGCACGGCGCCCGGGCTCCCTCGCGGCGCCGGTATGGCGCCCGTACGGCGCCCGCGCAACGCCCGTACGACGCTGGGTCCCCGCACCGCCCCCGCATCGCGCGGCGACGCACGGGGCCCCGCACGGAGCCCGAATAGCGCCCGCGGCGGCGGGACGCGACCGACGGAGCCCGTATGGCGCCCGCGGCGGCGGGACGCGACCGTACGACGGAGGGGCCCCGCACATCATCCGTGCGGGGCCCCGTCGTCGTGCCGGTCGCTGTCCTAGCCGAGCAGGCCGCCCACCAGGCCGGACTGGCCGGCCGAGGAGGAGCCCGAACCGCCGCCCGAGCTGCCGGAGCCGCCCGAGCCGCCGGAGCCACCGGAACTGCCGGAGCCACCCGAGCTGCTGGAACCGCCGGTGCCGCCGGGCGAGCCGCTGCCGCCGGACGAGGGCCCGGAGCTGGTGCTCGGGGCGCCACCGGAGGAAGTGGACTGCGCGGGCGGCGCCTGTCCGGCCGTGCTCCGGCTCTGGCTGGGCGCGCCGGTGGTGGCGGAGCCGCCGGTGTCGTGGGTGGCGTCCGGGGTGTTGGCGGCGTCGCTGGAGGGGCTGGCCGCACCGGAGGGGACGCCGTGGGCCGGCGCGCTGGAGGAGGGCGACGGCTTCTGCCGGTGCTTGCGCTTGGCCGGGTCCTGCGGGAGCGGCGACCCGGGCAGCTCGTTGCGCGGGGCCTCGCCGGGGCCGGGGACGACGACCCGGCCGGCGTCGCGGACCGCACCGCCGAGCAGGGAGCCGACGAGCAGGGTGAGGCCCACGGCGACGGCCGTGACGAGGGCGCCGCGGCGCAGGACGTACCGGCGCAGCTCCCAGATGTCCGAACGGGGTCCGAGACGGCGCCAGGCACCGGCCGCAAGACGTCCGTCGATCGAGTAGACGGGCGCGCCCGCGATGATCAGCGGGGACCAGGCGGCGAGACAGATGATGTCGGGCGCGTCGTAGACCGGGGCCGTCTTCCAGCTGACGGTCACGAGCAGCGCGGCGGACAGCGCCGCGCCGACCACCGCGGTGACCCGCTGCCAGCAGCCGAGGAACGTCAGGACGCCCACGATGACCTGGAGGAAGGCGATGACCAGGCCGGCCCCGACCGGGTGCTGGAGCGCGAACTGGCGCAGCGGCTCGGCGACTTCCCAGGGGTGCAGGGTGTCGAGCCACTTGACCATCGAGCCGCGCTTGCCGCCGTCGAAGTACTGCGGGTCGCAGAGCTTGCCCATGCCGGCGTACACGGAGATGAAGCCGAGGAAGATGCGCAGCGGGAGCAGCACCACGCCGAGGTTCATCCGGCGGCCGGGGAAGTAGGCGTGCCGTGCGGGGTCGTCGGCGCGCCGCCCGGACCGCGAACCGTGCCGCGCCCCGCCCGCCGCCTCGACGTCGTGGTACGCGTCCTCGCCCTCGAACCGGCCGTAGTCGTAGGCGGGTTCGCCGTGCGCGGGACCGCCGTAGGCGGGTGCGCCGAGGCCGTCGTGGCCGGGGCGTCCGTAGGCGGGTTCGTCGTAGGCGCTGCCGACCGTGCGCATCTGGGGCAGGAGCCGGGACCCGGCGGGCCGGCCGTCGCCCGGGGTGCGCTGGGCGCCGACGACGGGGGTTTCGAGGGTCTGGTCCAGCTCGTCGTACCGGCCGCCGTAACCGTCGTATCCGCCGTAGCCGCCGCCGGGCCGGCCCGGGGCCGCCGTCGTCGGGTCGACGCGCGGGATGACCTGGGTGGCCCCGCCGTCCGCGGAGGGCTGCTCGCCGTGCCGGACGCTGCCGGCCCGCACGGCCTGGAGGAGGCGGTGGGCGCCGGTGTCGTCGGGGGCGGACCTGCCGCTCCAGACGACCGCGCGACGACGGGCCCCGGCGCCGTCCGCCACGGGCGCCTGGGCGGTGCCCACGCCGACGCTCAAGTGCCGTGCGATCCGCGGCGATTGGGCGCGTCTCGCCGACGTCCCCAGCTGAACGCGAAAGCTCGCGTGATTGACGATGACCTGCGCCGGATCGCTCGGCACCTTCACCATGCTCAGCGCGGGAGCGTCGTCGTATCCCGACGAGCGGTCCCCCGTGGGTGTGCGGGGTGTTCTGGTGTCCACACTCATCTAACCGAGTGACGTGGAGTTAGGACACTGCTTTGACCGGGCGGATCTGTCCGGACCCCGTCAAGGTTGTCCTCGACGCCCGGATTGCCCCGAGTGGGTGACAGGACCGGATTTCCGTTCGGACGACGTCCGGCCCCGGTCCGAGGCACGCGTCAGACGCACCCCGGACCTGAGTCCGGCCTGCCCTCAGGCGCGTCGCCGGGCCGCCTCGTACAGCACGACACCCGCCGCGACACCCGCGTTCAGCGACTCCGCGCCACCGGGCATCGGGATCCGCACCCGGAAGTCGCAGGTCTCGCCGACCAGCCGGGACAGTCCCTTGCCCTCGCTGCCGACGACGATGACGACCGGGCCGCCCAGCGCCTCCAGGTCGCCCACCTCGGCCTCGCCGTCGGCGGCCAGGCCGACCACGGTGAGGCCGGACTTCTTGTACGCCTCCAGCGCGCGCGTGAGGTTGGTGGCGCGGGCCACCGGCGTACGCGCGGCCGTACCGGCGGACGTCTTCCACGCGCCGGCGGTCATACCGGCGGCACGCCGCTCGGGTACGACGACGCCGTGGCCGCCGAAGGCGGAGACGGACCGTACGACGGCACCGAGGTTGCGCGGGTCGGTGACGCCGTCGAGGGCGACGATGAGCGGGTCGGCGCCCTCGTCGTAGGCGGCGGCCGCGAGGTCCTCGGGGTGGGCGTACTCGTACGGCGGGACCTGGAGGACCAGGCCCTGGTGGTTGAGCCCGTTCGTCATCCGGTCGAGCTCGGGGCGGGGGGCCTCCATGAGGTTGATCCCGCCGCGCTCGGCCGCGAGCTGGAGCGCCTCGCGCACCCGCTCGTCGTTGTCGATGAACTGCTGGACGTAGAGCGTGGAGGCGGGCACGCCCTCACGCAGCGCCTCGACCACGGGGTTGCGCCCCACGACCATCTCGGACGTGCCCTTGCCGCCGCGGCCGCGCACCACGGGACGGCGGGCGACCTGCTTCGCCTTCGCGGTGGCGATGCGGTTCTTCTTGTGCTTCTTGCGCATCTCGGCGGGCGGGGTCGGGCCCTTGCCCTCCAGGCCCTTGCGTCGCTGGCCGCCACTGCCGACCTGCGCGCCCTTCTTGCCGGACATGCGGCGGTTGTTAGCGGCCATGACCTACCTGTCTGTGCGAGGCGACGCGGCGCGTGCGCCCGCGTCGAAGTGTGTACGTCTATGAAGTGTGCCGTCCGGAGGCCCGGACGGCACAATCGATCACTTAGGCGATCGGGTGGGGTCAGCGCGGGCCGAGGCTCCAGCGCGGTCCCTGCGGACCGTCCTCGATGACGAGTCCGGACTGGTTGAGCTGGTCGCGGATGGCGTCCGCGGTGGCCCAGTCCTTGCGGGTCCGGGCCGCCTCCCGCTGGTCGAGGACCAGGCGTACGAGGCTGTCGACGACGCCGTGCAGATCGTCGCCCCGGTCCGTCTCCTCGGCCCAGTGCGGGTCGAGCGGGTCGAGTCCGAGGACGCCGAGCATGGCGCGCACCTCGGCGAGGCGGGCGATCGCCGCTTCCTTGTCGTCGGCGGCGAGCGCGGAGTTGCCCTGCCGGACGGCGGTGTGCACGACTGCAAGGGCCTGCGGCACGCCCAGGTCGTCGTCCATCGCCTCGGCGAAGGCGGGCGGCACCTCGGCGGCGGGTTCGACGACCCCGCCGGCCTTCTCCACGACCCGCTGCACGAAGCCCTCGATGCGCGCGAACGCCGACTCGGCGTCGCGCAGGGCCTCCTCGCTGTACTCGATCATGGAGCGGTAGTGCGGGGTGCCGAGGTAGTAGCGCAGCACGATGGGGCGCCAGTCCTTGACCATCTTGGAGACGAGGACCGAGTTCCCGAGGGACTTGGACATCTTCTCGCCGGCCTTGGTGACCCAGGCGTTGTGCACCCAGTACCGGGCGAACTCGTCGCCGAACGCCTTGGCCTGGGCGATCTCGTTCTCGTGGTGCGGGAAGATCAGGTCGAGGCCGCCGCCGTGGATGTCGAAGGCGGAGCCGAGGTACTTGTGCGCCATGGCGGAGCACTCCAGGTGCCAGCCCGGGCGCCCGCGTCCCCACGGCGTCTCCCAGCTCGGCTCGCCGGGCCTGACCGACTTCCACATGGCGAAGTCACGGTGGTCCCGCTTGCCCGTCTCGCCCTCGCCCGAGGGCTGGCGGAGGTTGTCCAACTCCTGGTTGGAGAGCTGGAGATACTCCGGGAAGGAGCGCACGTCGAAGTAGACGTTGCCGTCGGCCTCGTAGGCGTGTCCGCGCTCGATGAGCCCGCGCATCATCTCGATCATCTCGGGCACGTGCCCGGTCGCCCGCGGTTCGTACGTGGGCGGCAGGCAACCGAGCGCCTGGTAGCCGTCGTTGAACGCGCGCTCGTTGTCGTAGCCGATGGACCACCAGGGGCGGCCCTGCTCGTGCGACTTCTTGATGATCTTGTCGTCGATGTCGGTGACGTTGCGGATGAACGTGACGTCGTAGCCGCGGTAGGCGAACCAGCGGCGCATGATGTCGAAGTTCAGCCCCGACCGGATGTGTCCGATGTGCGGGGCCGCCTGAACGGTGGCACCACACAGGTAGATCGAGACACAACCCGGCTTGAGCGGGGCGAAGTCACGGATCTGCCGGGCGCTGGTGTCGTACAGGCGAATAGTCACCACTCCAGGGTAGTGGTCGCGAGGCAGTGCCCCGCGACCCTTCCGCCCTATTGCCCCCGGCAAAGGGAGCACGGGTGCCCACGGACGCGCGGGGCGGAGCCCCCTGCCGAGCCGGGTGCGTCGGCGAGCGGGTGGGCGGGCTCGGCCCGCGCGGAACCACCGGCGCCGTCCCGGCGGGCCCGGCCCGCGCGGAACCACCGGCGCCGTCCCGGCGGGATCAGCCCGCGCGGACCACCAGCGCCGTCGCCACCGCCATCAGGCCCTCGCCGCGCCCGGGGAAGCCGAGCCCGTCCGTCGTGGCCCCGGACACCGAGACCGCCGCGCCGACCGCCTCGGACAGGATCTTCTGCGCCTCGTCGCGTCGCTTGCCGATCTTCGGGCGGGGCCCGACGACCTGGACGGCGACGTTGCCGATGACGAATCCGGCCTCGCGCACCAGCCGCGCGGCCTCGGTCAGCAGCGTCACCCCGGACGCGCCGGCCCACTCGGGCCGCCCGGTGCCGAAGTGCTGCCCCAGATCACCGAGTCCGGCCGCGGAGAACAGCGCGTTGCACGCGGCGTGGGCGACGACGTCCGCGTCGGAGTGCCCGGCCAGGCCCGAACCCTCGCCCTCCCACTTCAGACCGGCGCACCACAGCTCGCGCCCCTCCTCGAAGGCGTGGATGTCCGTACCGATCCCCACCTGCGGAAGCACGTACGCCCCGGCGCCCTGGGCGGCACCGGGCGTCCCGGAGAGCTCAGAAGCCATCGTTCAGCCTCCGGCGCGCCAGGACCGCCTCCGCCAGCACCAGGTCCAGCGGCCGGGTGACCTTGAAGGCCTCCTCGTGCCCGGGGACCACCACGACCGGCAGGCCGAGCTGCTCCACCATGCTCGCGTCGTCCGTGACGTCGTCGGTCACCGTCTCGTGGGCGCGCAGCAGCGTGGCCCGGTCGAAGCCCTGCGGCGTCTGGACGGCCCGCAGCCGCCTGCGCTCGGGCGTGGCCACCACCGGCTCCGGCTCGCCCGGCACGGCCGCCGGCTCGACCTCCTTGACCGTGTCCGCGAGCGGCAGGGCCGGCACGACCGCGGCCGCGCCCTCCCGTACGGCCTCGATCACCGCGTCCACCGTGTCGACCGGCACCAGGGGCCGGGCGGCGTCGTGCACGAGCACGATGCCGCAGTCGGACGGCAGCGCGTCGAGGCCGAGCTTCACCGACTCCTGGCGGGTCTCGCCGCCGGGGACGACGAGGAAGTCGGTCCGCTCCGGCAGCGCGTGCGCGTCGAGCAGCGACTTGACCTCGCCCGCGCCGTCGGGCGGCGCCACGACGACGACCAGGGAGACGGCGCGGGACGCGGCCATGGCGCGCGCGGCGTGGATGAGCATGGGAGTGCCGTTCAGCGCGCGGAGCGCCTTGGGTGCGCCCGGACCGAGGCGCACACCCCGGCCGGCGGCCGGGATCACGACGGCGGTACGGGTGGTCACAGCCGGGGCTTCCGGAACGGCATCCGCGGTCGAAGGGCGCGAAACGTCAGACATCGGTTCCTGTCAGGTTTGTGTGCTCGGCCTACGTGGGTATGGCCACAGCGTGCCGGGCGCGACGCCTTGACCGGAACCCTTCCGTGACACCGGTCGAGCCAGCTGCCCGGGCCCGGCACACCAGTATCGGGGGAATTCCTCGTGGCGTACGGCATCCGAGTACGGCATGCAAAGAAATGCCGCAGCGCCCGGCGACAGAAGATACGTCATCGGGCACCGCGGCATTTCACTGTGCAGAGTGAGGGGCGTGCTGAGTGGGGCGGACGGTGCCGCCGCGCGTCAGGACGCGAGGACCTCGTCGAGCAGGGCCTCCGCCTTGTCCTCGTTCGTGTTCTCCGCGAGAGCCAGCTCGCTCACCAGGATCTGGCGGGCCTTGGCGAGCATGCGCTTCTCACCGGCGGAGAGTCCGCGCTCGCGCTCACGACGCCACAGGTCACGCACGACTTCCGCGACCTTGATGACATCGCCGGAGGCGAGCTTCTCCAGATTTGCCTTGTAACGGCGTGACCAGTTCGTGGGCTCCTCGGCGTACGGAGCGCGCAGCACCTCGAAGACCCGGTCCAGCCCGTCCTGACCGACCACATCACGCACGCCGACGAACTCCGCATTGTCCGCTGGCACACGTACCGTCAGGTCGCCCTGGGCGACCTTCAGCACCAAGTAGGTCTTGTCCACGCCTTTGATCTGGCGAGTTTCGATAGCCTCGATCAGCGCGGCCCCGTGATGGGGATAGACCACGGTGTCGCCAACCTTGAACGTCATGTGACAGGTACCCCTTCCGTGGCTATCCAGAGTAACACGGAAACGACGGGTTCTGAATGGCGTTTTCGCAGGTCAGGGCATATCTCGGGGCTTGACAACAGCAACAGGAACGTGCATCGCGGGCCGATCGGAAGCGGGTATTCGCAGGTCGGAGCGGCTGTCCGGGGGAAGGGAAACGCACACGTTACACACATCCGGAGGCCGCCCCAAGTGGCCGAACGTCCCTAAATGTCTGGTTCCATACGATCGACTTCCGCTACTCCGTTCGGTTGCCGGTGCCGACCGCGACACGATTCCGGAATTGATCACGGGGCGATCACAAGGGAAGATCACAAGACCGGCGGAACGGCCGGCCGAACCACATCGGTGATCAATTCCGCCGCTTAGAGGCCCGCCACCTCCGGGTATTCCGACACGGAAAATCCGCAACCCCGTCTAAGTGAATCTCGTACGACGGTGAGACCAATACGTTCCGGGTCGCATCCGGCTCCGGAAAGCCTCCCGGTACCGCCTGCCGGGCGAAGCCGGACGCCCCCGGGGGAGGGTCGGGTGCGGCGGCTCCGGAACGGCTCGGTAACCTAAGGCCGCTGACAGACACTTAGGGCGGCTTTAGGTACAGCTGCCCCTGCGTTCAAGGAGAAGCCGCCGCCGTGAGCAGCAGCCTTCGACGCGGCGCCCTCGCCGCCTCCGCCATCGCGTTCTCGATCGCCTCGCTCGCCGCGTGCGGCGCGGGCAACAGTTCCCAGACGCTGGAGGTCCAGCCCGACAACGCGGCGACGAGCGTCGGCGACATCAAGATCCAGAACGCTCTCGTCATCACCCAGCCCGGTACGGACACCTCGGGTCCCTCCGTGATCTCCGCGACCGTCTTCAACAGCGGCAGGAGCGCCCAGACCCTGGATTCCATCAGCGTCGAGGGCGGCGGCTCCGCGAAGCTCTCCCCCGCCAAGGGCAGCGACAAGCTGAGCATCCCGGCGGGCGGCTCGCTGGTCCTCGGCGGCAAGGACAACGCCTCCGCGGTGCTCTCGGACGCCGCCGAGGCCGTCCAGAACGGCAACGTCCAGAAGATCACCTTCACCTTCAGCTCGACCGGCGCCGTGAACATCAGCGCCTTCGTCGTCCCGGCCGAGAGCTACTTCTCCTCGTGGGGCCCGAGCGAGATCCCGAGCGTCACGCCGTCGCCGGGCGAGTCGGCCTCCCCGAACGAGTCCGCCTCCCCGAACGAGTCGACGTCACCGACGGCGACCGCCACCGAGTCGGCGACCGGCCAGTAGCCGGGCGCGGCCCGCGGGCCCGGCTCCGAGCGCGGCTCGTGAGCGGTGCGCCGCGGGTACGGCCCGTACGTGCGTACCGGATGCCTCCGGCCCGCCCCGACCGCCGACGGCTGTTTACGGCTCGAACTTGTAGCCGAGGCCGCGCACCGTCACCAGGTACCTCGGCGCACCGGGGTCCGGCTCGATCTTCGCGCGCAGGCGCTTGACGTGGACGTCGAGGGTCTTGGTGTCACCGACGTAGTCGGCGCCCCAGACCCGGTCGATCAGCTGCATACGGGTGAGGACGCGGCCCGCGTTGCGCAGCAGCATCTCCAGCAGGTCGAACTCCTTGAGCGGGAGGTCGACCTTCGAGCCGGAGACGGTGACCACGTGACGGTCGACGTCCATCCGGACCGGGCCGGCCTCCAGCGCGGCCGGAGTGACCTCCTCGGGCTCGCCCCGGCGACGCAGGACGGCCCGGATCCGGGCGACCAGCTCGCGCGAGGAGAACGGCTTGGTGACGTAGTCGTCGGCTCCTATTTCCAGACCGACCACCTTGTCGATCTCGCTGTCCTTGGCGGTGACCATGATCACCGGGACGTTCGAGCGGCCGCGCAGCTGACGGCACACCTCGGTGCCGGGCAGCCCCGGCAGCATCAGGTCGAGCAGGACGAGATCGGCGCCATTGCGCTCGAACTCGTCGAGCCCGTCAGGGCCCGTGGTCGCGACAGCGACCTCGAAGCCCTCCTTGCGGAGCATGTACGACAGGGCGTCGGAGAAGGACTCCTCGTCCTCGACGACAAGCACACGGGTCACGGAAGGACCTCCGGGGCGGAAAGCGTTTCGTACGCGGTTGAGTCGGGGGATGTGGTCCGCGATGGGCGGGCCGGGTGAGCGGCCCGACCGGTCTCGACGACGTTCTCGACGACGCTGTCGATGACGTTCTCGGCGGGGATGTCCTCGTCGTAGTCGTCGTAGTCGTCGTTCACGTGATCGTCGTAGGTGTCGTTCACGTGGTCGGGATCGGGATGCTGCTGGGCGCGGTCGCGGGCCGCACCCGCCTCCGGCAGCCGCAGAGTGAACGTGGAGCCCTGACCCTCGGAGCTCCACACCGTGACCTCCCCGCCGTGCGAGGCGGCCACGTGCTTGACGATCGCCAGCCCGAGGCCCGTGCCACCCGTGGCACGGGAGCGGGCGGGGTCGACCCGGTAGAAGCGCTCGAAGATGCGCTCCTTGTCCTTGTCCGAGATGCCGATGCCCTGGTCGGTCACGGCGATCTCGATGAGGTCGCCTCCGGGCACGCTGACCCGGCGGGCGGCGATGCCGACGCGGGTGCGGGCCGGCGAATAGTTGACGGCGTTCTCGACGAGGTTGCCGAGTGCGGCGGCGAGTTGCCCCCTGTTCCCCCAGATCCGCAGGTCGGCGGTGCCGCCCGCGGCCATGGTGATCTGCTTGGTGCCGGCCTGGTGGCGGCATCGGTCGATGGCCTCGGCGACCAGCTCGCCCACCCGGACGGGCTCGGCGTCCTCCAGGGGATCGTCGTTCTGGACCCGGGAGAGGTCGATGAGCTCCTGGACCAGGTTCGTCAGCCGGGTGGCCTCGATCTGCATCCGCCCGGCGAAGCGCTCCACCGCCTCCGGATCGTCCGAGGCGTCCATGACGGCCTCGGAGAGCAGGGAGAGGGCGCCGACCGGGGTCTTGAGCTCATGGCTGACGTTCGCGACGAAGTCGCGCCGTACCGCCTCGATGCGCCGGGCCTCGGTGAGGTCCTCGACGAGGAGCAGGACGAGCCGGGAGCCGAGGGGGGCGACCCGCGCGGACACGGCGAGGGCCTCGCCCCGCCCGGTCCCCCGCCTGGGCAGATCCAGTTCGACCTGGCGTATCTCGCCGTCCCGCCGGGTGTCCCGGGCCATCTGGAGCATGGGTTCGACGGCGAGCTTGCCGCCGCGCACCAGCCCGAGGGCGTACGCGGCGGAGCTCGCCTTGACCACGGCGTCCGCCTCGTCGAGCACGACGGCGGAGGAACGGAGCACGGAAAGGACCGTGTCCACCCCCGGCGGGAGCACCAGGTCGGTGTGCAGAGAGGTTCTGGTGGGTCGCTGCTGGTCGCGTTCGCTCCAGCGGAACGCCAGCATGGCGATGGCACCGGTGAGTACCCCGGCGATCGCTGCCGCTGCGGCGACCGCCGCGTTCACGTCCATGCCCCCAGGTTAGGCATGCCGTCCCGGATGGCCACAGCCATCGAAGTGCGACCTCGAACACTCGTCGCTCAGAGTTCACCTTGGAGCTAGCAGTGGTTCATTTTGGGTGATGGAAACCGACGCGTACGAGCCGGAACGTGGGAGCGTGGGGTTCGTACCGCCGGTTCGAGAACGTTCGAGCATCCAAACGTTCGAGGACTCACATGTCCGGAGGACCGGCCCCCCAAACCCCTATGGAACACGTACGAGAGGGAACCTGATGCGGGACGCGTACCACGAGGAACTGGACTCGATCGGCGACGGACTGGTGGAGATGGCCCGGCTGGTCGGGTCGGCGATCGGGCGCGCCACGACCGCCATCCTCGACTCCGACCTGAAGCTGGCCGAGAGTGTCATCGAGGCGGACAAGAAGGTCGACGAGCTCCAGCACGACCTGGAAGCCCGTGCGATAGCCCTGCTGGCCCGGCAGCAGCCGGTCGCCACCGACCTGCGGATCGTCGTCACGTCACTGCGGATGTCGGCCGACCTGGAGCGCTCCGGCGACCTCGCCCAGCATGTGGCGAAGCTCGCGCGGCTGCGTTTCCCGGAGCGCGCCATCCCGCACGACCTGCACGCCACGATCCTGGAGATGGGTCAGCTCGCGCAGCGTCTGATGGCGAAGGCGGCCGAGGTGATCATCACGAAGGACGTCGATCTGGCGATGCAGCTGGAGGCCGACGACGACGCCATGGACCTGCTGCACCGCACGCTGTTCCAGCACCTGATGGACGACCGCTGGAAGCACGGCATAGAGACCGCGGTCGACGTGACGCTGCTGGGCCGTTACTACGAGCGGTTCGCCGACCACGCGGTGGCGGTCGCCAAGCGCGTGGTCTTCCTGGTGACGGGTGAGCACGCGGACGAGCTCCAGCCCGACATCCAGCCGGAGATCCAGGCCTCCGGACCCAAGGGCGCCTGACCCTCCGTATCCGAACAGGCGCGAAGGGAATCGGCCGGGGCGTGCCCAAAGCCACCGTGCGCCGTTGATGCGCCCGGTGGAGCGGGCATGCAATGGACACAGGCACCGCCTCCAGGAGGGACCCAGAGCCATGGCCGAATCCCCCAGCACGACGCCCGACCCCGCGCAGGAACGCCCCACCGAGCAGTCCGCCGACATCAGGAACCTGACGCTGATCGGCGCGTGCGGCTGCGGCTCGGGCTGCGGGTGCGGGTGCCAGTCGGGCAACCCCTGCCAGTGCGGCTGACGAAGCCCACGGCGTGCGACGGCGTACGACGACGAAGGTCGTCGTACGCCGTCGCACGTCCCGCCTCTCCTCGCAACCCGTCGGTCGCCGCCCGGGCCGTACGGGCGCAGCATGGAAGGTGATCCGCAGGAACGGGAGGTACGGGACCATGCCCCAGTTCATGGACATCCACCACGGTATGCAGGGCATCACGGCCGACCAGCTGGACGAGGCCCACAAGGCTGACCTCGCGATCGAGGCCGACGAGCAGGTGCACTTCGAACGGGCCTGGGCCGACCCGGCCACCGGAACCGTCTACTGCCTCTCCGAGGCCCCCTCCGCCGAAGCGGTCCAGCGCGTGCACGAACGCGCCGGTCACAAGGCGGACGAGATCCACCCGGTGCCCCTGTCGGTCTGGTGACCGCCGCCCCACCGCCCGCCGGTGTCACGGGCGGGGGACGGTCGCCTCACCGGCGCCGGCTCACTTCACGTCGGCTCACTTCACGTCGACGAAGTCGGCCGCGCCGGTCCTGGCCCGGGTGAGGCTCGTGCCCGCGAAGTTGAAGCGGTACTCGCCGTCCACCGTCGCCTTCACCGAGGCCTTGGCCCAGCCGTTCCGGTCGGTCTTGACCTTCTGGAGCGTGACGAAGGCGCCGCTCCTGCCCTTGCGGAACTGGAGCAGCACCTGGTGCCCGATGAGGGGCACGTCCTTGTGCTGTTCCCAGCTCGCGACGGCCATCCGGGCCCTGACCGTGACGGTCCTGCCCTTCTTCACCGGCTCCGGGGTGGCGTCGGCCCGGGACAGCTGCGTCTCGCGCTTGATGCGCGCTATGCCGGTGCCGACGTCGTCCAGGCGGGTGACGTTGCCCGCGCCGTCGACGGCCACGGCGCCCACGGTCCAGACACCGGCGAGGGCGTTGCTGCGGAGGTTGCTGTTCGGGTCCGCGACCACGACGGCCTCGCACTTGGACGTGGTCGCACTGGCCTTCACACAGCGGCCGGACCCGACCTGGGCCAGGTAGCCGTCGGCCTGCGCCCGGGTGTCGCCGTGCCACAGTCCGTACGTCACGCTCCGGACGCCGGAAGGGTCGTTGACCGTCGCGGAGACCAGGAAGGCGACCTTCTCCTTGGCCCCGACGACGACGGTGTAGTCGAGCCTCTTGTTGACCACGATGTCGCTGAATCTCGTCGGCGAATCGTCCTGCGTGGCCCCGGCGGCCGGGCCGGCCAGGGCGGTGACGGCCAGGGCGGCGCCGAGGGCGGCGGCGGTGACGGCGGTGGCGGTGGCGCGTAGGCGCATGATGCGGTCTCCCACTTTCAGGAAAGGGGTGGTGACTTCACCTGCGTCAGACAGAGGGGTTCACCCGGGGGTTGTGCGCCATTGCCGCCCGGCCCATGACTTAACCCTGGCGTATCCCCGGGTTGGCGAATTCAACGACCGCCGGTCAACTTCCTTGTCCGCGAACTGAATTCGAGCCTCTTTTGGCGGTGCCCTTTCGTGTGTCCGGTGCGCAGGCGATGGCCAGCAGTGCCATGTCGTCGGTTCTCGCACCACCGGTGTGCTGGTGCACGTCGGCCAGCAGGGCGTCGAGGAGGGCGTCCGGCCGGGCGTCCGGGCATATGGCGGCTCCCCCGACGGGGTCGTAGAAGACGCCCTTCTCGTCCCGGGCCTCCGTCAGTCCGTCCGTGTAGAGCAGCAGGGTCGCCCCCTCCGGGAAGGCCACCAGGTCGACGGGGGCCGGGTCGTCGGCCAGGGCCGCCATGCCCAGGGGCACGGCCGGCCGGCTGGGCTCGACGTACCGCACGTCGTCGGGCAGGAGCAGCACGGGCGCGGGGTGGCCGCGGTTGACGAGGCGGACCGCCCTCTCGTGCCGGGGAAACTCCGCCACCACGCCCGTGATGAACCCCTCCAGCTCGGTCGCGCTGCCCGACTGCTGGGTCTCCAGGACGGCAGTCCGCTCCAGCCGCTCCACGACCCCCGTCAGGCTGGGCTCGTACAGGGCCGCCTCGCGAAAGGTGACGATGCTGGCCGCGACGGCCCTGACCGCGTCCATTCCCTTGCCGCGCACATCTCCGATCACACAGCGCACGCCGAACGGGGTGTCGAGCACGGCGTAGAGGTCGCCGCCGATCTGCGCGTCCGTCTGCGCGGCCTCGTAGCGCGCGGCGAAACGCAGCGGACCGCTCGCCTTCGGCGGATCCGGCAGCACGGCGCACTGGACGGCGGCGGCGATGTCGCGCGCGGAGCGCAGCTGGGTCTGGAGGTGGTGCAGGAGGCGGTTGAGAAAGACCGCGATCACGGTCACCGTCGCCACCATGGCCAGCTCGCTGAGCTCGGGCCCTCTTCGGTGGTAGCCGAAGTGCACGAACGAGGTCAGGTCGAGAAGGAACGCGCACACCCCGGTGAGGATGGTGCCGCGCAGGGACAGCAGAGGTGCGGCCATCAGGATCGCGGCCGCGTAGAAGGCCGCGGCGCTGACCGTCGGCGGCGTGAGAAAGTCGACCATCCCCGCTCCGAAGAGCAGGACGGCCGGCATCAGACGCCTGTGGCTCTCCAGCCACCGCCACACTTCCGGCCCCGCCACGCGCTGCTCCCGATGCCGACGGCACTCCCTGCCGGCCCAGGCTAAAGCC
>NZ_VJZD01000157.1 GCF_009377175.1 Streptomyces adustus | reverse complement strand
CCCCAGCGCCCAGGTACTCACCGCCAAACCCAACGGCAACGGCAACAACTTCGGCGTCACCATCCAGACCAACGGCAACTGGACCTGGCCCACCGTCTCCTGCACCACAGGCTGACCCCCGCACACACCGAGACCGGAGGAGCACGCCGTATGTCCAACGGACCACTTCCCGCGTTACGTTCCCTGACGGCCGCACTGGCCGTCGTCGCCACGGCCGCCGCGGGCACCCTCGCCCTCTCGGCCGGCCCGTCCCGGGCGGCCGCCTGCAACGGCTACGTCGGACTCACCTTCGACGACGGCCCGTCCGGCAGCACGCCGAGCCTGCTGAACGCGCTCCGGCAGAACGGGCTGCGGGCCACCATGTTCAACGAGGGCCAGTACGCCGCGGCCAACCCCGCCCAGGTACGGGCCCAGGTCGACGCCGGCATGTGGGTGGGCAACCACAGCTACACCCATCCGCATCTGACCCAGCAGAGCCAGGCGCAGATGGACTCAGAGATCTCCCGGACCCAGCAGGCCATCTCCGCCGCCGGCGGCGGCACGCCCCGGCTGTTCCGGCCGCCCTACGGAGAGACCAACGCGACGTTGAAGTCGGTGGAGGCCAAGTACGGACTCACCGAGATCATCTGGGACGTCGACTCGCAGGACTGGAACGGCGCGAGCACCGACGCGATCGTGCAGGCCGCCGGACGGCTGACCAACGGTCAGATCATCCTCATGCACGACTGGCCGGCCAACACGGTCGCGGCGATCCCGCGCATCGCACAGGGGCTGGCCGCCCGCGGTCTGTGCGCCGGAATGATCTCTCCGCAGACGGGGCGCGCCGTGGCCCCCGACGGCAGCGGCGGTGGCGGTGGCGGGAACAGCGGCTGCGCCGCGACGCTCTCCGCGGGACAGCAGTGGAGCGACCGCTACAACCTCAACGTCGCGGTCACCGGCGCCACCAACTGGACCGTCACCATGAACGTCCCCAGCCCCGCGAAGATCCTCTCCACCTGGAACATCACCGCCACCTACCCCAGCGCCCAGGTACTCACCGCCAAACCCAACGGCAACGGCAACAACTTCGGCGTCACCATCCAGACCAACGGCAACTGGACCTGGCCCACCGTCTCCTGCACCACAGGCTGACCCCCGCACACATCCGCAAGGAGCAGCGCCCCGGTGGCGCGGTGGTTTCGGGCCGCCGCGCCACCCCGAATGCCGAAATTCGTCACATCGAGCTATAGAAGCGCGCCAATCGCGTCCGAGTGGTGCAACACCTGAGACAGTCGTAGCGTCGATACAGATACCGACGGGGCGTCGATTCGGATCCCGGCGGGACACGGCAGGCAACACGCGGCGGGGAGCACGACATGCGCGGACACAAGTGGAGGACTGCGGTCACGCTCTGGGCGGCCGCAACGCTCGTCACAGCTTTGGGAACGACTTCCGCAGCTCCCGCCGCGGCGACCTCCGACAGCCACCCGGCGGGTCCGGCGGCCAGGGCATCCGTCCTACCCGTACTGCTCGGCTGCCTTTCGGACCCGGAGGTGCGCCCCAGTGAGTTCATCCTCGCCTGCGGCGACGGCAACAGCCGTCTGGCCGCCCTGCACTGGTCAAGCTGGGACGCCAACGACGCGGTGGCCACGGGATACAACGCGGTCAACGACTGCAAGCCGTTCTGCGCGGCGGGAAAGTTCCACTCGTATCCCGTCATCGTGGTGCTGGAGCATCCGCACACGTGGAAGCAGAACCCCCGCGTCCTCCAGTTCACCCAGATGAACCTCGTCTTCCCCGGCGACAGGCCGGAGGGCTACGACCGGGTGGTCAACATCCCGCTGTGGAACTAGCGCCACGGCACCAGGGCCCGGCCGGGTCTCGCGCTCAGCGTCGGGCAGCACCGGCCTGGGTCCTGCGCGCGTTGTTGTAGATGCGCAGGAGGTGCTTGGACACGGGGCACGGCGTGGTGTCGACGTAGCACTGCCGGCAGGTCGCGGTGTGCTGCTCGTAGTTGACGCGCGCCTGATCCACGACGTCACTCTGCGTAGTCATGCGATTTCTCCGAATGAGGGTGATGCCCCTTTAAGGGCGCCGGTTGGCCGGATGACACATCCGAGCGACAAGATCATCATGTTACTGGGAGTAGCGGAAAGTCGGATTCGGGCCACACCGGCCACCCCCTGCCGGGAGCGCCGCACGCGGCTCGCGGGACGGGGCGAGGGTCGGCCCTGTCGGACTACTGAAGAACCGTGACAGACCCATGCATTCCGTAGCAGGGCCAGAAGGGGACGCGCGCGGGCGCGGGAGCGCGCGGGCCGCGCGGGAGAGGCAGGTCACATTGCGGCAGAGGGCAAGGTCACAGCCGTGCCCACTGCTGCTCGCTTGTTGATCTGGCCTAGCATCCGAACATGACGGTCCTGCCTGACGACGGGCTCCCACTGGCCGCCGAGTTCCCTGACGCGACGCATGAGCAGTGGCAACGCCTGGTGGCGGGTGTCCTGCGAAAGTCGGGCAAGGAGGTCTCGGGCGACGAAGCCGAGGACGCCCTGTCCACCGCCCTCGAGGACGGGTTGCTCACCCGACCCCTCTACACCGCGCGCGAAGCCGCGCCGGATCCCGGTTTCCCGGGATTCGCGCCGTTCGTGCGCGGGGCCCGAGCCGAAGGGAACACCACCGGCGGCTGGGACGTACGCCAGCGGCACACGACGGCGGACAACTCCGCCGTCCTCACCGACCTGGAGAACGGCGTCACCTCGCTGTGGCTCGTCGTCGGCGACGGCGGCATCCCCGTGGAGTCGCTCGACACGGCGCTCGAAGGGGTCCTCCTCGACCTGGCGCCGGTCGCCCTCGACGCGGGCAGCTCGGTCGAGCCCGCCGCCCGCGAGCTGCTGCGCCTGTACGACGAACGCGGCGTCGCCAAGGAGGCGGCGCGCGGCACCCTGGGCGCCGACCCGCTCGGGCACGAGGCCCGCACCGGCGAGGAACTCGCGCTGCCCGGCGTGACCGCACTCGCCCGGCTGTGCGCCGAGGAGTACCCGGGGCTGCGGGCGCTGACCGTGGACGCACTGCCGTACCACGAGGCCGGCGGCTCGGCCGCGCAGGAGCTCGGCTGCTCGCTGGCCACCGGTGTCGCGTATCTGCGTGCGCTGACCGAGGCCGGACTGAGCATCGAACAGGCCTGCGCACAGCTGGAGTTCCGCTACGCGGCCACCGCCGACCAGTTCCTGACCATCGCCAAGCTGCGGGCCGCCCGCCGGCTGTGGGCGCGGGTCGCCGAGGTGTGCGGCGCGCCGGGCGCGGGCGCCCAGGTGCAGCACGCCGTGTCGTCGCCGGTGATGATGTCGCGCCGCGACCCGTGGGTGAACATGCTGCGCACCACGGTCGCCACGCTCGCCGCGGGCGTCGGCGGCGCCGACTCCGTGACCGTGCTGCCCTTCGACGACTCGCTCGGGCTGCCGGACGCGTTCGCCCGGCGCATCGCCCGCAACACGTCCACCATCCTGGTCGAGGAGTCACACCTGGCCCGGGTCATCGACCCGGCGGGTGGCTCCTGGTACGTGGAGCGGCTGACGGACGAACTCGCCCACGCGGGCTGGGAGTTCTTCCAGTGGATCGAGGGCCTGGGCGGCCAGGCGGCCGTCCTGCGCTCCGGGCGGCTGCCCGAGGAGCTCGCCGCCACCTGGGCGGACCGCAGCGCCCGGCTCGCCAAGCGCCGTGAACCGATCACCGGTGTCAGCGAGTTCCCGCATCTCGCCGAGCGCCCGGTGGAGCGTCGGCCGGCGCCCGAGCGGCCGTCCGGCGGCCTGCCGCGGGTGCGGCGCGACGAGGCGTACGAGGAGCTGCGCGCCCGCTCCGACGCCCATCTCGCCGCCACCGGCTCCCGTCCGCGGGTCTTCCTCGCCGCGATCGGGCCCGCCGCGGCCCACACCGCGCGCACGACGTTCGCGGCCAACCTCTTCCAGGCGGGCGGCATCGAGCCCGTCACCGAGGGGAGCTTCGCGGACAGCGGCGCCACCGAGGTCTGCCTCTGCTCCAGCGACGCGCTGTACGGGGAGCAGGCGGCGGCCGTGGCCGAGGAGCTCAGGTCCGCGGGTGCCTCGCAGGTGTTCCTCGCCGGTCGCCCCGGGCAGTACCCGGGTGTCGACTCGTACGTCTTCGCGGGCTGCGACGCCGTGGCCGTGCTGTCCGCGACCCTCGACCGCATGGGAGTGTCCTGATGGGAATCCCCGACTTCTCCGGGATCGAACTGGGCAGCCCGACTGTCGACGGCGGCGCCGAGGCCTGGGACGAAGCCCTCAAGACCGCCGCCGGCGGGGACGACCTGCTGTGGGAGACCCCGGAGGGCATCGGCGTCAAGCCGCTGTACACCGGGCGTGACCTGGAGGGCCTGGACTTCCTGGGGACGTATCCGGGCATGGCTCCGTATCTGCGCGGGCCGTACCCGACGATGTACGTCAACCAGCCCTGGACCATCCGCCAGTACGCGGGCTTCTCCACCGCGGAGGAGTCCAACGCCTTCTACCGGCGCAACCTGGCGGCCGGCCAGAAGGGCCTGTCGGTCGCCTTCGACCTGCCCACCCACCGCGGCTACGACAGCGACCACCCGCGGGTGACCGGTGACGTCGGCATGGCGGGCGTGGCCATCGACTCGATCTACGACATGCGCCAGCTGTTCGACGGCATCCCACTGGACAAGATGTCCGTGTCGATGACGATGAACGGCGCCGTGCTGCCGATCCTCGCGCTGTACATCGTGGCGGCCGAGGAGCAGGGAGTGCCGGCGGAGAAGCTGGCGGGGACCATCCAGAACGACATCCTCAAGGAGTTCATGGTCCGCAACACCTACATCTACCCGCCGAAGCCGTCGATGCGGATCATCTCCGACATCTTCGCCTTCACCTCGCAGCGGATGCCGCGCTACAACTCCATCTCCATCTCCGGGTATCACATCCAGGAGGCGGGCGCGACGGCCGACCTGGAGCTCGCCTACACCCTCGCGGACGGCGTGGAGTACATCCGCGCCGGGCGGGAGGCGGGCCTGGACGTGGACGCGTTCGCGCCGCGGCTGTCCTTCTTCTGGGCGATCGGCATGAACTTCTTCATGGAGATCGCCAAGTTGCGCGCGGCCCGGCTGCTGTGGGCCAAGCTGGTGCGGCAGTTCGACCCGCAGAACCCCAAGTCGCTTTCCCTGCGCACCCATTCGCAGACCTCCGGCTGGTCGCTGACCGCGCAGGACGTGTTCAACAACGTCACGCGCACCTGCGTCGAGGCGATGGCGGCAACCCAGGGGCACACCCAGTCGCTGCACACCAACGCGCTCGACGAGGCGCTCGCGCTGCCCACCGACTTCTCGGCGCGCATCGCCCGCAACACCCAGCTGCTGATCCAGCAGGAGTCCGGCACGACCCGGGCGATCGACCCGTGGGGCGGCAGCGCGTACGTCGAGAAGCTGACGTACGACCTCGCCCGCCGGGCCTGGCAGCACATCCAGGAGGTCGAGCAGGCGGGCGGCATGGCGCAGGCCATCGACGCGGGCATCCCGAAACTGCGCGTGGAGGAGGCCGCGGCCCGCACCCAGGCCCGGATCGACTCCGGCCGACAGCCGGTGATCGGCGTCAACAAGTACCGGGTGGACAGCGACGAGCAGATCGAGGTCCTGAAGGTCGACAACTCCTCGGTGCGCGCGCAGCAGATCGAGAAGCTGCGGCGGCTGCGGGCGGAGCGGGACGAGACCGTGTGCCGGGACGCGCTGGACGCGCTGACCCGGGCCGCCGACGGCGACGGCAACCTGCTGGAGCTGGCGGTGCGCGCGGCGCGCGCCAAGGCCACCGTGGGCGAGATCTCGGACGCCCTGGAGAAGGTGTACGGGCGGCACTCGAGCCAGATCCGTACGATCTCCGGCGTGTACCGCAACGAAGCAGGCGAGTCCCCGTCGGTGGACCGCACCCGGGCCCTGGTGGACACCTTCGAGGAGTCCGAGGGCCGCCGTCCGCGCATCCTGGTGGCCAAGATGGGCCAGGACGGGCACGACCGCGGCCAGAAGGTGATCGCCACCGCGTTCGCCGACCTCGGCTTCGACGTGGACGTCGGCCCGCTGTTCCAGACCCCGGCCGAGGTGGCCCGGCAGGCCGTCGAGGCGGACGTGCACATCGTCGGGGTGTCGTCGCTGGCCGCCGGGCACCTCACCCTCGTACCGGCGCTGAAGGAGGAGCTGGCCGCGGAGGGGCGCGAGGACATCATGATCGTGGTCGGCGGGGTGATTCCGCCGCAGGACGTCCCGACGCTGCTGGAGATGGGCGCGGCGGCGGTGTTCCCGCCCGGGACGGTGATCCCGGACGCGGCGTACGACCTGGTGCAGCGGCTGGCCGCCGATCTCGGGCACGGCCACTGAACCCATGGCGATCGACCTCGACACCTATGTGAAGGGTGTGCTCGACGGGAAGCGTGCGATCGTCGCGCGCGCCATCACGCTCGTCGAGTCCACCCGGCCGCAGCACCGGTCGCTGGCGCAGGAGTTGCTGACCGCGCTGCTGCCGCACAGCGGCCGGGCACGGCGGATCGGCGTCAGCGGTGTGCCGGGCGTGGGCAAGTCCACGTTCATCGACGCGTTCGGCACCCTGCTGACCTCGCTCGGGCACCGGGTCGCGGTGCTCGCCGTCGATCCGTCCTCCACCCGGACGGGCGGTTCGATCCTGGGCGACAAGACCCGGATGGAACGCCTGGCCGTGGACCCGGCGGCCTTCGTCCGCCCCTCCCCCACGGCCGGGACGCTCGGCGGGGTCGCCAAGGCCACACGCGAGTCGATCGTGGTGATGGAGGCGGCGGGCTACGACGTCGTGCTGGTGGAGACGGTCGGCGTGGGCCAGTCCGAGACGGCCGTCGCCAACATGGTCGACTCCTTCCTGCTGCTCACGCTGGCGCGCACCGGCGACCAGCTCCAGGGCATCAAGAAGGGCGTGCTGGAGCTGGCCGACGTGATCGCCGTGAACAAGGCGGACGGTCCGCACCAGCGCGACGCCCAGGCGGCCGCGCGGGAGTTGGCGGGCGCGCTGCGGCTGATGCACGGCAGGGACGCGGTCTGGGCGCCGCCGGTGCTCAGTTGCAGCGCGCGGGAGTCGACCGGTCTGGAGACCGTCTGGGAGCGCCTGGAGCAGCACCGCACGCTGCTCGACTCGACCGGGCGGCTGGCCGCGAAGCGCCGGGACCAGCAGGTCGACTGGACCTGGTCGATGGTCCGGGACGAACTGCTGGGCCGGCTGCACGCCGACCCGGCCGTGCGCGAACTGGCGCCTGCGCTGGAACAACAGGTCAGGGACGGGGAGTTGACGGCCACGCTGGCCGCCGAACACCTGCTCAAGGCGTTCGGCGGCCAGTCCTAGGGCCGTGCCGCGGGGCCCGCGAGGGCTCGTGCCGCACGAGCCCGAGGGGCCGGCCCGCGGGCGGGACGGCTCAGGTCGCGGTGGCTGCCGCCGCCGCGCGTCCCGCCTGCCGGCCGGAGAACAGACAGCCGCCCAGGAAGGTGCCTTCCAGGGAGCGGTAGCCGTGCACTCCGCCGCCGCCGAAGCCGGCGACCTCTCCGGCCGCGTACAGACCGGGGACGGGGGACCCGGTCTGGTCGAGGACGCGGCCGGAGAGGTCGGTCTGGAGGCCGCCGAGGGTCTTGCGGGTGAGGATGTTGAGGCGCACCGCGATCAGCGGTCCTGCGCTGCTGTCCAGGATCTTGTGGATCGGGGCGGTACGGCTCAGCGAGTCGCCCGGGTAGTTGAGCGCGTTGCGGATGCCCATCACCTGAAGGTCCTTGGTGTAGGGATTGTCGATCTCCCGGTCCCGGGCGTCGATCTGCCGTTTGAGGTCGGCCAGGTCGATGAGACCGTCCCCGGTCAGCTTGTTCATCCCGGCGACGAGTTCGGGCAGCGTCGAGGCGACCACGAAGTCGACCCCGTTGTTCTTGAACTTCTCGATCGGCTCCGGGGTCTGCCAGATCCGGGACAGCAGTTGGAGGATGTTCTTGTTGGTGAGGTCCGGGTTCTGCTCGGAGCCGGAGAGCGCGAACTCCTTGGCGATGATCTTCTGGGTGGTGACGAACCAGGAGTAGTCGTAGCCCGAGCCGGTGATCGACTTGAGGGTGTGCAGGGTGTCGTACCCGGGGATGTCGGGGGCGTTGAAGCGCTTGCCGGTGGCGTCGAACCACATCGAGGACGGGCCGGGCAGGATGCGGATGCCGTGGTCGGGCCAGATCGGCGCGTAGTTCCTCAGCCCCTCGGTGTAGTGCCACATCCGGTCGGGGTTGACGATCCGGCCGCCCGCCGCCTGGGTGATCGCGAGCATCCGGCCGTCGACGTGCGCGGGCACTCCCGTGATCATGGTCTTCGGCGGGGTGCCCAGCCGGGCCGGCCAGTTCTGCCGGACCAGGTCGTGGTTGGCGCCGATGCCGCCGGAGGTCACGACCACCACCGGGGCGTGCAGTTCGAAGTCGCCCACGACGGTACGGGAGCTGGGCTTGCCCCGGGCCGCGCTGCTCGGTTCCAGGATCGCGCCGCGTACGCCGGTGACCGCGCCGCCCGTGGTGACGATGCCGTCGACCCGGTACCGGAACCGGAAGGAGACCTTGCCGGCGGCCACCGCGGCCCGCACCTTCTTCTCGAACGGCTCGACCACCGCGGGCCCGGTGCCCCAGGTGACATGGAAGCGCGGCACCGAGTTGCCGTGGCCGTCCGCGAGGCCGCCGCCCCGCTCCGCCCAGCCGACGATCGGGAACCACTGCACACCGAGGCCGGACAGCCAGGACCGCTTCTCGCCGGACGCGAAGTCCACATATGCCTGGGCCCACTTGTAGGCCCAGTAGTCCTGGCCCGCCGGGTCGCCGACGCCCCGGTCGAAGCCGGCCGCGCCGAGCCAGTCCTGCCAGGCCAGGTCGTGCGAGTCCTTGACGCCCATGAGCCGCTGCTCGTCGGAGTCGACGAAGAACAGACCGCCGAACGACCAGAACGCCTGCCCGCCGAGCGAGGCCTCCGGTTCCTGGTCGAGGAGGAGCACCCGGCGCCCCGCGGCGGCCAGTTCGGCGGTGGCGACGAGTCCCGCGAGGCCGTGGCCGACGACGATCGCGTCCGCGTCCTGGGACGCCGCGGCGGCGGGGAAGGCGGCGACCGTCTGGGCGAGGGCCGCCGAGGCGAGCACCCCGCCGGTCGCGGTCAGGGCGCGGCGGCGGGTGATCCCGGTGGGGGCTGCGGGGTTCTCCATGGACTGCCTTCCGAGGAGGGACGGACGGGCGGTACGAGGGGGACGGCGGGGTACGGAAGAGTGCGCGGCGGGTAGGAGGACACGACGGGACGGCCGGTCGCACGACCGGCCGCACGATCGGGGTCGAAGGAGCGGGAGTTCGCGGGGGTGCACAGGTTGTTCCCGCGAGAAACACACTGTTACCGTCGGTAGCCCACAGGAAACCAGCTCGTCACGACAGCGCGGTAGTGGCCGGGCGTCAACGTGACCACCATGTCGTTGTGGCCCGGCGACAGCGGCCGGACGGGAGGGGGCCCATGACCGTCGTCCACGGACCCGAGCCGGTCGCCGCGATCCTGCGGGCCATGGCCGCCGACACGGATGTGTGCGGCGAGCTGGTCCGCGCGGCCCGCACCCGCTCGCCGGCGCTGGCCCGGCTCGCCGAGGCGGAGACGCGCTCGCACGTCACGGCGATGGTCCGAGCGGCCGGCTCCTGGTTCACCGCGCTGGACCGCGCCGAGGCGGCGCGCGCGCTCGACCCGGCCGGGACGCCCGGCCCGGTCACGGCGAACGAGACGGTCGATGACGTCGGGTCGGTCGGGACATTCGAGGGGGTCGAATCGGTCGAGGCGCAGGACTTCAGCGCGGCCCTGCTGCTGGGCGCGGACCGGGCCGGTCAGGGGGTGCCGGTGACCGCCGTGCTGCGGGGTGTGCAGGCCGCGCTGACGCGGGCGGTGGAGATCACCGTGGACCGCTGCCGTTCGGCGGGCGTCTCGGACGGCACCCTCCTCACGGTGGTGCTGCGGCTGAAGGAGTACGGGGACGCGCTGGAGCGGCACGTCGTGCACGGCTACCGGGCCGCGGAGGGCGCGGCGCCGGACGGGGCCGACGCCTCCCGGGCCAGGCTGCTGCGGCAGTTGCTGGTCGGCGGGATCGTCCCGGACGCCCAGGACCTGGCGCGGGCCGGGGCGCGGCCGAACGCCGAGGGCCTGCTGCACTGCTTCGTCGCCGCCCCGGCCCACCCGCACACGCTCCGGTTCCCGCACGCGGTCACGGCCCGGCTGGACGGACATCTGGCGGGCCTGGGCCCCCGTCCGCCGACGGCCGGGGAATGCCCGCCGGGCGGTCTCGTCGTGGTCGCACCGGCCGCTCCACCGGCCGGACTGAGCGCCCTGTACCGGCTGTGCGTACGCGCCGTGGACCTCGCGGGCCGGCGGGGACGGCACGGGCTGTACGAGCTCACGGACTTCGCCGCCGAGCTTGCGCTGGCCGAACAACCGCTCCTGGGTGCCGAGTTGAGCCGTCGCCTGCTCGGCGCGCTCGACCCCGAGGACGGCTTCCACCGTCAACTGGCCCGCACCGCACTCACGTTCCTCGACTGCGGCCGTCGGCTCGACCAGACCGCAGCGGCCCTGTTCACTCATCCGAACACCGTGCGCTACCGACTCGGCCGGCTTCAGCAGATCACCGGCGGATCGCTGGCCGATCTGCCGCCCGCGGGGGGCTCCGGGCCGGTGCACGCGCTGCACTGGTGGTGGGCGCTCACCACCTGGCTGGGGGCGGACGGGGCACCGCCCGAGCGGCCCTGACCGGACGCCGTCGCCCGCGCCCGCCCCGCCCCGCCCGCGCTCGGCTAGGCTGTCCCGCCGGGATCGAGGGGAGACACATACATGCAGGTCGGGGCAGGGATCAGACGGCACGGGTGGGCGCAGCTCCTGGTGCTGGCGGCGGCGTTGACGGCGTGCGGCCAGGACGCGGAACCGGAGCAGGACGCCAAGCCGTCGGCGCGGACCTCCACTGGCGGGGCCACGGCCGTCGCGAGCGGTGCCACCGTCGGCGCCCCGGGATCGGCCTGCGCGTTGCCCGTCAGCTTCGCCACCGTCCGCGACTGGAAGGCCGAGGCGATCGACAACTCGGTTGCCGACAGTGGGGAGTTCGGCGATCTGGCGCTGCGTCAGGGACCGGTCACGGCCGTGTGCGAGATCGACGCCAAGCCCGCCGGGAACATCGGTTTCCTGCGCGTGTTCACCGGCCCGCCCGGCGACGCCGCCATCCGTTCCGTCCTGGCGGCCTTCGTCGCGGCCGAGGGCAAGGTCGGCGAGGCGAAGTACACCCCGTTCAGGACCGGCGGCCTCGACGGCGTCGAGGTGGAGTACCTCTACTCTAGCGAGTTCCTGGACGAGCCGAAGCAGGAGAGCGCCCTCGCCGTCGCCACGCCCGAGGGTCCGGTCGTCCTGCACCTCGGCGGGCTGGACACCGAGGAGCACCGGGCGATGCTCCCGGCGCTCGAACTCGCCCGGCGCACCCTGCGCGTCGGCTGACACCGGGTAGTCGCGGCCATCCCGGAGCGTGACGCCGGGGTGGCCGCGTGGTGCGCCGCTCGGGATTTTCCGGTCCGGGGTCTTGCCGCCCGGTTGCGTCACCACTTAAATCAAATCCTGAACTAAGGCGCCCCACAAGTGCGTTCAGTGCGTTCAAGTGCGTTCCCCATTTTCATCGCACCCGCAGAAAGCCAATCCATGAGACTCAGACTCAGATCCCTGGGTGTCGCGCTCGCCGCCACGGCAGCGTTGGTCACCCTCCCCGCCCACACCCCGGCGACCGCGGCGGAGACGCCGCTCTCCCAGGGCAAGGCGGTGACATCGTCGTCGGACGAGAACGCCGGCACCCCCGCCGCCTACGCCGTGGACGGCAGCACCGCGACCCGCTGGTCCTCCGGCGCGAGCGACGACCAGTGGCTCCGGGTCGACCTGGGCGCCACGGCCTCGGTCACCCAGATCGTCCTCAACTGGGAGGCGGCCTACGGCAAGGACTACAAGGTCCAGATCTCCGCGGACGGCAGCACCTGGACCGACCTGAAGTCCGTCACCGGCGGCGACGGCGGCACGGACACCCTCGACGTCACCGGCCAGGGCCGCTACGTCCGGATGCTGGGTGTGCACCGGGCGACCCAATGGGGCTACTCGCTCTGGGAGTTCCAGGTCTTCGGCAGCACCGACACCAGCCAGCCCGGCACCTGCTCCACGGCGAACGCGGCGCAGGGCAGGCCCTCCTCCGCCTCCTCGACCGAGAACGCCGGCACTCCCGCATCCGCCGCGTTCGACGGCGACGCCGGCACCCGCTGGTCCAGCCAGGCCGCGGACCCGCAGTGGCTCCAGGTCGACCTCGGCTCGGTGCAGACCCTGTGCAAGGTCGATCTGACCTGGGAGGCCGCCTACGCCAAGGAGTTCCAGCTCCAGGCCTCCACGGACGGCCAGACCTGGACCACCCTCAAGAGCGTGACCGGCGCGACCGGCGGCTCGGCCTCCTACGACGTCAGCGGCTCGGGCCGCTACCTGCGGGTCAACGGGACGGTCCGCGCGACGCCGTACGGCTACTCGCTGTGGGAGGTCGCCGTGCACACCGGCTCCGGGAGCGTCCCGCCCGTCCAGGGCGGCGGCGACCTGGGCCCGAACGTGATCGTCGTGGACCCCTCGACGCCCAACCTCCAGCAGAAGTTCGACCAGGTCTTCGCCCAGCAGGAGTCCAACCAGTTCGGCAGCGGCCGCTACCAGTTCCTGCTCAAGCCGGGGACGTACAACGGCATCAACGCCCAACTCGGCTTCTACACCTCGATCTCCGGACTCGGCCTCAACCCCGACGACACCCAGATCAACGGCGACATCACCGTGGACGCGGGCTGGTTCAACGGCAACGCCACGCAGAACTTCTGGCGTTCGGCGGAGAACCTCGCGCTCAGGCCCGTCAGCGGCGACGACCGGTGGGCCGTCGCGCAGGCCGCGCCGTTCCGCCGCATCCACGTCCAGGGCGGCCTCAACCTCGCCCCGAACGGCTACGGCTGGGCGTCCGGCGGCTACATCGCCGACTCGAAGATCGACGGCACCGTGGGCCCGTACTCGCAGCAGCAGTGGTACACCCGGGACAGCTCGGTCGGCGGCTGGACCAACGGCGTCTGGAACATGACCTTCACCGGTGTCCAGGGCGCCCCGGCCACGAACTTCGACAGCGGCCCGTACACCACGCTGGACAACACCCCGGTCTCGCGGGAGAAGCCGTTCCTGTACCTCGACGGCAGTGACTACAAGGTGTTCGTGCCCGCCAAGCGCACCAACGCGCGCGGGGTGTCCTGGCCGGCCAACGCGGGCGGCACCTCGCTCCCGCTCAGCCAGTTCTACGTCGTCAAGGCCGGCGCGACCGCCGCCACCATCAACGCGGCGCTCGCCCAGGGCCTCAACCTGCTGTTCACGCCGGGCGTCTACCACCTCGACCGCACGATCGAGGTGAACCGCGCCAACACGGTGGTGCTCGGTCTCGGTCTGGCCACCCTGGTGCCCGACAACGGCGTCGACGCGATGCACGTCGCGGACGTCGACGGCGTCCGGCTGGCCGGCTTCCTCATCGACGCCGGCTCGGTCAACTCCGACACCCTGCTCCAGATCGGCCCGGCCGGTTCGAGCGCCGACCACTCCGCCAACCCCACCACCATGCAGGACGTGTTCGTCCGGATCGGCGGGGCGGGCCCCGGGCTGGCCACCAACTCCGTCGTGGTCAACAGCGACGACGCCATCATCGACCACACCTGGCTGTGGCGTGCGGACCACGGGAGCGGCGTCGGCTGGGACACCAACCGGGCCGACTACGGTCTGAAGGTCAACGGCGACGACGTGCTGGCCACCGGCCTGTTCGTCGAGCACTTCAACAAGTACGACGTGCTGTGGAGCGGCGAGCGCGGCCGGACGATCTTCTTCCAGAACGAGAAGGCGTACGACGTGCCGAACGCCGCCGCCGTCACCCACGACGGCATCGTCGGATACGCGGCCTACAAGGTCGCCGACACCGTGAACGAGCACGAGGCCTGGGGGCTGGGCAGCTACTGCAACTTCACGACCGACTCCACGATCGTGCAGGCCCACGGCTTCCAGGTGCCGGTCAAGAGCGGCATCAAGATGCACGACCTGCTGGTGATCTCGCTGGGCGGCAAGGGTCAGTACGCCCACGTGGTCAACAGCACCGGCGCGCCGACGTCGGGGACGGACACGGTTCCGTCGAAGGTCACCCTGTTCCCGTGACCTGCGGTGAGTGACGGGTGAGGGGTACGCCCCGGGACGGTCACGGCCGTCCCGGGGCGTACGCCGTCCGGGTCAACCGGAGGCGAGGGCCTGCACCTTGTCCAGGCCTCCGTTGAACCTGTCGTGGTCGCCGACCGTCGGCCCGGACGACGTGTACTGCCACATCGTGTGGGAGGACCAGCCGGCCGGCAGGGCGCCCACGCTGGAGGCGTACCGGGCGATCCACAGCGGGTTGCTGGCGCCGAAGCCGCTGTAGTCGCCGGTGCACTGGGACCACCAGGAGGTCGCCGTGTAGATCACGGCGTCGCGGCCGGTGCGCTCCTCGTAGGTCTTGAGGAAGTCGCGGATCCAACCGACCATCCCGCTCTTCGACTTGCCGAAGCAGGCGTCGCCGTACGGGTTCCACTCGATGTCCAGCACACCGGGCAGCGTCCTGCCGTCGTCGGACCAGGCGCCGCCGTGGTCGACGAAGTAGTTCGCCTGGCTGACGCCGCTGCTGGTGTCGGGGGTGGCGAAGTGGTAGGCGCCGCGGATCATGCCGACGTTGTAGGCGCCGCTGTACTGCCGGGCGAACGACGGATTCTGGTAGGACGTGCCTTCCGTGGCCTTGGTGTACGCCCATCTGACCCCGCTGTTCCACAGGGTCGACCAGGCGACGTCGCCCTGGTAGCTGGCGACGTCCACCCCCTCGCTCTGCGAGGACTTGGTCTCGACGGGGATGCCGTCCTGGCCGTCATGGGCCACAACTCCCATGCCCATGTAGGCGCCGCCCCGCTCCACCGAGCCGTCGCCCTGCTTGGCCACGGCGGAGGGTTGGACGAGTGAGCACGCGCCGACCAGCAGGCCGGTGACCAACAGTCGGGTGCGGCCGGTCGCCGCGATCGTGGGTATACGCACGGAACCCATCCGAACCGCTGCGGCCCGTGACCGCATCTCGGATACCGCCCGTCGGGGTGGCGGCGGCGCGCCCGGCTCCGAATGGCGGCGGCCGGGTCGCGGGGCCGGTGGGGCGTGCCGACGATGGACGGGACCCTCTCCGCCAGCACCGCCGAGGACACCCCCCATGACCCGTATCCCCTTCGGAGCCGCCTCCGGATCACGCCGACCGGTCACGGCCGTAGCGGCCCTCGCCTGTGCCGTCGTGATCGGCGCCCTCGCCGGCTGTGGCGGCGGTTCCCAGTCCAACACCCCGGCGGGCACCCCGTCCGCTCCGGTCACCGGCTCGTTCTCCGGTCTGCCGCCGTCCGCCCTGGCGTCCGCGGCCTCGTCCGCCGTCGCCTCCGCCAAGGCCTCCGCGTCCGCGGCCGTCTCCTCCGCCGCCGCCCGCGCCTCGGAGTTCGAGGCCTCGGTGGACGCGGACACCGCCCGGGCGAGCGAGACCGCGAAGAAGGCCCTGGCGAACGTCCAGGGCAGCGGGAACGCCACCTCCGAGGTCGCCATGAGCGGGTTCCCCAAGGCGCAGACCGGGGGCGTGCTGGCGGTGCTGGTCCGCATCACCAACAAGACCAATGCGAAGGCCTCGTACGCGGTACAGGTCGATTTCGTGGACAAGGACGGCAAGGTGGTGGAGACCCGGTACGTCGGCGCGGAGAACCTGGCGCCCGGCGCGAGCAAGGAGCCGATCGCGTTCAGCAGGCAGTCCGTCAGCATGGACGTGACCGCCAAGCTCGCCAAGGCGCAGCGCTACTGACGCCCGCCGGAAAACCAGGTGATCCGCGCACGGCCCCTTCCCTAACGTGAGGGCATGGACACGACGAACTCCGACGGGCTGCTGAACGTGATCGACCTGGAGGCGACCTGCTGGGACGGACAGCCGCCGCCCGGGGCGGTGAGCGAGGTCATCGAGATCGGACTCACCGTGGTCGACCTGCGCGCCCGGGAGCGCACACAGCGGCACCGGATCGTGGTGCGGCCCGTACGGTCCACGGTCTCGGCGTTCTGCACCGAGCTGACGGGACTCACCCAGGCCGAGGTCGACCGCGGGGTCGGCTTCGCCGAGGCGTGCCGGACGCTGTCCGAGCGGTACGCGGCGGGCGTGCGGCCGTGGGCGAGCTGGGGCGACTACGACCGGCGCCAGTTCACCCGGCAGTGCCGGGCGCAGGGCGTGGCGTATCCCTTCGGCCACCCCGCCGAACGCACGCACACCAACGCCAAAGCCGTCTTCGCCGATGCCTACGGGCTGCGCGGGCGCCCGGGCATGGCGCAGGCGCTGCGCCTGGCCGGGCTGCCGTTGGAGGGTCGGCACCACCGGGGCGAGGACGACGCCTGGAACATCGGCGCGCTCGTGCTCGACCTGGTGGCGCGGGGTGCCTGGCCGGTCCCGGCGCCGGGGTCGGCGCCGGGATCCGGGTGACCGGTCAGCGGGTGTCGGTCGTCCGGCCCAGATAGGTCAGCGGACCCGGGTCCGGCACCGGGATCTCGTGGAAGCCCAGCCGGTCGTAGAAGGCGCGGGCGTCGGTGTTGGCCGTGACCATGCCGAGGTGGACGGCCGGGACACCCCTGTCGTGCAGGGCGTCGAACAGGGTGTGCATCAACTGCCGCCCGTATCCCCGTCGTTGGAACTCGGGGAGCAGATCGATGTGCAGATGGGCCGGGTATTCCTTGAGTTCGGAGAGCACCATCCGCTCGGGCCGGTGCAGCAGGTCGATCATCTCTTCCGTCGGCGTCGTGGCCGGTCCGGTCCGCGGCGGGTACCGGTCGGCGACGCGCGGTATCCAGCGGTCGCGGACGTCCAGGGCGAACCGCTCGGTGTCGGCGGTGCCGACGACGTATCCGCCGACGCCGCCGCGCCCGTCGTCGAGGATGAACGCGAGCCCGGGTTCGAGATGGCAGTAGGGGGCGGCGAACAGGGTCGACATCAGCCGCTCGTCGGGATAGATGTGCCGGGAGTCGCCGCCGAGGTCCGCGGTGCGGGCGCACACATCGGCGACACCGTCGTCGTCGGCTGCGCGGTAGGGGCGTATGTACGGCCCGCTCATGAGGTCACCCCGAAGCCCTGCGTCGTGTAGGCGCATTCCGTGTAGATGTAGCCGGGTTCCAGCTTAGCCGTGTCCGAGCCGGCCGAGGCGGTGCTGTCGCTCTTCGGCCGGTGCACGAAGTACGTGGTACCGGCGGGGAGTTGGATGGTGCGCTGCGGATAGTTCCGGCCGCTGTGGCCGCACGGTTCGGCGCCCGACAGGCTGGTGGCGGCGAAGGGGTAGACGGAGCAGCTCCCACAGGCCTTGAGCGTGAAGCTGCCGGTGACCGGGCCCGTGTACAGGACGGTGATCTCGTCGGGGCTGTCGTTCTTGACGGTGACCGAGATGCTGCCGCCGGAGCGGTTCGTCGGGACGTGCTTGCCCGCGGCGGGCAGTGTCTGGGCGACCTCCGCCGCTATGGCGAACTTCTTGGCCAGCGCGGCCTTCCCGGAGCCCCGGTGGCCTGCCGCGTACGTGGTCATGGTGGATTGCGCACCCTCGAAGTCGCCGTCCTTGTACTGGTCGACGCCGCAGGTGTAGGTCCCCGCGTCGGCACTGGAGCGGGCCCGCCGGGCGTCGTTGTCGAGGGCGTCGCCGATGTCGGTCTGCACGACCGACATGGCGTCGATCCTGGTGCCGAGGGTCTTCAACTGCTCGACGGCCGTGCACGGTTCCTTGCCGCCCAGGCCCTTCTCGGTGGTGCCGACGGCGGAGGCGACGGCCGGTTCGACCTTCGCGGCCTGGGCCGAGTCCGGGAAGCCGGTGAGCAGTTCGCCGAACTGGGCCGGCCAGGTGGACTGGCCGGACGCCAGCGCGTCGGAGGCGCACTCGTAGAGCGAGGTGGCCAGGCGGTCGTCGGGCCATGCGGCCAGGTCGCCGAGGTCCGTCCCGGGCAGCGCCTCCGGCACCGTGCGCAGGTACTTCAGCGGGGCCACCGCGTCGCAGTAGCGTCCTGCCGCGTACGGGGCGCCGACCGTGGTGTAGAAGGTCCGCATCCGGGCGGGTACCCGGGCGGCCGCCCGCGAGTCGGGGTGGTGGGCGCGCAGGTCGCCGTAGACGGCCAGTGCCTTGCGGTAGTCGGCCCGGGCGCTCTCGAAGTGTTCTCCGCCGGTCGACTTCACCAGCCGGTCGGCCTCGTCGAGGCGGTCGAGGAGCATCCGCTCGACCGCCTCGTCGCGGGCGCCGTCGTAGAGCACGACGCCGCCGGCCGGTGCCGCGAGCAGCACCAGTCCCAGCGCGAGCGCGAGGGGTGCGCGGGGCGGCCACGTCAGCCGGGTGCGCAGACCCACGACCGCGCCGTGCGCGGCGGCGGCGAGCAGGAACAGAGCGTAGAGGACGAGCGCGGCCCTGGGGACGCCGTCCGGGTCGGCCGGCAGCGCCACGAGCAGCAGTACCGCGGTCGCGGCCCAGCAGACCGCCGCCGGGAGCCATCTTCGGACGAGTACGTAGCCGAGGCCCAGACCGCTGAGGTTGAGGACGGCCACCGCGACCGCGCGGACGCCGTCGGGTGGTGCGGACGGCGCGGGCGGCACGGATGGTGGCGCCGGCGGCATCGGGGGCACCACGTAGTCACCTTGACGCGCGCCGTACCAGTCCCCGGACATGTCGGCTCCCCCTGTCAACTACGCCCGCATGTAAGTGAGTTGTAAGTCTAGGGGCGAAAACGGCGGTTCGACAGGGCCGCCGGGGGCCGCATGACGGCCGAGGTGGCGAGCAGTGCCGCCCCGGCCTATCGATGTCCCCATGAGACAGATGTCTCGGCGGGTCACATGTCCCATTGGGACATCACAGGTGTAGCCTCTCCCCCATGAAGGCAACGGAGCCCATCGACCCGGCCGACGGCGGCACCCCCGAGGACCGTCGCACACGCAAGGCCCGGCAGACCCGCAACGCGCTGGCCGCCGCCGCCCTGGAGCTGATCCTGGAACACGGCCTGGCGACGACCACGGTGGAGGCGATCGCGGAGCGCGCCGATGTCACCCGCCGTACCTTCAGCCGGCACTTCACCGGCAAGGAGGACGCCGCCCTCGACTTCGTCCGCGGCGACGGCGACGCCATCAACGCCGCGTTGCGGGCCCGGCCCGCCGCCGAACCCCCGTTGCTCGCCTACCGCAGGGCGGTGCGGCAGTGGCTCGCCGACGAGGCGAACCCGGCCTGGCATCTGCGTCCCGAGATGCGGCGCCTGCTGGCCCTGGTGGACCGCGAACCCGCTCTGTTCGCCGCCTACGAACGCATCCGGGTCGACGCCCAGGAGGAGTCGGTCCGGATCATCGCCGAGCGGCTCGGCACCGACGACGTCCGGGACGTGCGCCCGGCCGTCGTCGTCGACGCCGCCGCCGGCGTCCTCACCGCCGCGCTGCGCCTGTGGGCGCGTGGCGCGGCCGACCACGACCCGGCCACCGGGGACCTCGCCGCCCTGGTGGAGCGGGCTTACGACGCCCTGACCTCGGCGGCCGCGTCCGCGGCCGCCGAAAGCACTACCGAAGAGTGAGCACAGCATGAGCACCACCCCCGTCACCGACTACGCCACCGAGTTCTCCGGCCGGACCGCGCTCGTCACGGGCGCCGCGTCCGGCATCGGCCTGGCCACCGCCCGCCGACTGGGCGCCGGCGGCGCCAACGTGGTCATCGCCGACTACAACGCCGAGGGCGCCGAGCAGGCCGCCGCCGCACTCGGGGCGGAGGGCGTCAAGGCCGCCGCCGTGGCGCTGGACGTGACCCGGCCCCAGTCCGTCGAGGCGGCCGTCGCGTTCGCCGTCGACACCTTCGGCGGCCTGGAGCTGGCCGTGAACAACGCCGGCATCGGCGGCCCGAGCGCCCCGACGGGCGCGTACGACATCGAGGCGTACGACCGTGTCGTACGCACCAACCTCGACGGCGTCTTCTACTCGATGCGCTACGAGCTCCCGGCCATCGAGGCGGGCGGCAGGGGCGGCGCGATCGTGAACGTCGCCTCCATCCTCGGCTCGGTCGCCTTCGCCGGCTCGGGCGCGTACGTCGCCGCCAAGCACGGCGTGGTCGGGCTGACGAAGACGGCGGCCGCCGAGTACGCCGCGCAGGGCATCCGCGTCAACGCGGTCGGCCCGGGCTTCATCGAGACCCCGCTGCTCAAGGGCATGGACCAGGCGGCCTACGACGGCCTGGTGGGCCTGCACCCGGCCGGCCGCCTCGGCCGCTCCGAGGAGGTCGCCGAGCTGATCGCCTTCCTGCTCTCCGAGCGGGCCTCGTTCGTGGCCGGCAGCTACCACCTCGTCGACGGCGCCTACACGGCCGTCTGAGCAGCACAAGGAGATCCGCCATGAAGGCACTTCAGTACCGCACGATAGGCGCCCCGCCCGAGGTCGTGACCGTACCCGATCCCGAACCCGGCCCCGGCCAGGTGCTGTTGAAGGTCACCGCCGCCGGAGTGTGCCACTCCGACATCGCGGTGATGAGCTGGCCCGCCGAGAACTTCCCCTACGGCCTTCCGCTCACCCTCGGCCACGAGGGCGTGGGTACGGTCGCCGCGCTGGGCGCGGGTGTGACCGGGGTGAAGGAGGGCGACGCCGTCGCGGTCTACGGCCCCCAGGGCTGCGGGACCTGCGCCAAGTGCGCCCAGGGCAAGGAGAACTACTGCCTGCGCGCCGAGGAGCTCGGCATCCGCCCGCCGGGGCTCGGCGCACCGGGCTCGATGGCCGAGTACCTGCTCGTCGACAACCCCCGCCACCTGGTGCCGCTCGACGGCCTCGACCCGGTCGCGGCGGTGCCGCTGACGGACGCGGGCCTGACCCCGTACCACGCGATCAAGCGGTCGCTGCCCAAGCTGGTGCCGGGGTCCACCGCGGTCGTCATCGGCGCCGGCGGTCTCGGACACGTCGCGATCCAGCTGCTGCGCGCGATGACACCGGCCCGGGTGGTCGCCCTGGACGTGAGCGAGGACAAGCTGCGCCTGGCGCGCGAGGTCGGCGCGCACGAGGCGGTGCTCTCGGACCCGAAGGCCGCGGCCACGGTGCGCGAACTCACCGGCGGGGTGGGGGCGGAGGCCGTGTTCGACTTCGTCGGCGCACAGCCCACCGTGACCACGGCCGCCGCCGTCGCCGCCGTCGAGGCCGATGTCACGATCGTCGGCATCGCCGGCGGTTCGCTGCCCGTCGGCTTCGGCACGCTGCCCTTCGAGGTCTCGGTGACCGCACCCTACTGGGGCAGCCGGGGCGAGCTGTTGGAGGTGCTGGCGCTGGCCCGCTCGGGCGCCGTGTCCGTGCACACCGAGACCTTCTCCCTGGACGAGGCACCGCTCGCCTACGAGCGGCTGCACAAGGGGAAGATCAACGGACGTGCGGTGGTCCTGCCGCACGGCTGAACTTCAACTCATAGTCAACACAAGGCAATTCAGACAGTCGGCACAGAACTGAACAGAGGTCGGAGGGTTTTGGACCCAACTGATCCTCGACCGTGCGAGAGCGGTCGATGACAGTGTGTACTGTGCTCCGAGCGCGCCTCGACAGCGGGGCTCGGACCCCCTGCCCCGACCGACCTTCCCTGGAACCGATTCGATGATCGAATTACCGGACCTCGTGACCGGCGGACTCACCGCAGGCACCCTGTCCGCGCTCGCCCTCGGCGGCCTGTTGCTGCGGTCGCGGCGCCAACAGATCAGGCAGCGCCTGGAGATAACCTCCCTGCGCACCCAACTGGACGGCCGTTCCCGCGCGTTCACCGCCGAGGTCGAGCACCTCGCGGCCCGGCGCCTGCCCGCCGCCGCCCGGCAGCCCGCCCACCGGCACATCACGGTCCCCGGCCCGCTCCTGACGCAGACCGCCGGAACCCCGCTGGGCATCGCGCTGGAGAACGTCCTGGACGGGCTGCGCGCCGAACTGCTCGCGCAGCGCACCCGGATCGACGCGGCCGCGCAGGCCGGCATGCGCGGTGCCACCCGGGAGATCCAGGCGGCCCTGTACCGGCTCCAGGATGCTCTACGCGCGCTGCAACAGCGTTACGACGACCCCGAGTTGACGCTGACCCTGTTCCAGCTGGACCACGAGAACGAGCAGTCGCTGCGCCGGGCGCAGATCGCCGCGGTGGTGTGCGGGGCCTGGGTCGGACTGGCCCGCGAGGAGTCGCACCTGGTCGACGCGGTCACCGGCGGCCAGGCACGGGTGCCCGGCTACCACCGGGTAAAGGTCCACAACCATCTCCGGCCCGGCACCGCGCTGGTGTCGCACGCGGTCGAGCCCGCCGCCATCATCGTGGCCGAACTGCTCGACAACGCGCTGCGCCACTCCGCGCCGGACACCGACGTCGTGGTGAACCTGGAGCACGTCCACCATGGAGTGTGCGTCACCGTCGACGACGCCGGTCTGGGCATGACCGAGGACGAACGCGCCCGCGCCCAGCGGCTGGTGGGCGGCCGCGACCCGATCCTGCTGACCGACCTCGGCGACCCGCCCCGCATGGGACTGGCCGCGATCGGCCAGCTGACCCGGCAGTTCGACCTGACCGTGGACGTCTCCTCGCCCTCCCCCTACGGCGGCGTGCGCGCGGTGCTGCGGGTCGACAGCCACCTCCTCAGCCGTATCGACCCGGCCGAACGACCGCCGGCGGCCAGCGCCCCGCGCACCACACGCGTCCCGCAGGGGCCGGACCCGGCCGCCGCCGCACCGGCCCACACCTACGGGACCGACCCGGACGACGACGCCTCGACATCCGGCTCCGGGCACCACACCCCGGAGCACGAGCAGGCCCCGGCCGATCCGCCGGACACCGGCGGGCTGCCCCAACGCCGCCGCCGGCCACGGGTGAGCGCCACCGCCGAGGCCACCCCGCCC
>NZ_VJZD01000156.1 GCF_009377175.1 Streptomyces adustus | reverse complement strand
GGGGTGGGCGGGGCCGAGCTGTCACCGATCTGGATCACCTTGCCGCACCCGGTCAGGCTCACCAGGCCGCAGACGGCGAGAGCGGTGGCGGCGGAGGCACGGCGGGCCGCGGTGCCGTGGGACAGCAGGCCGCTGAAGAACGAGGTCATGCCGTCAACACGAGACAGGCCCCGGGAAAGGTTCACCACCGTGCCCCGTTCTGCGCGGCGGTGCTCCCCGGTGAACGTTCCACCGCGCCCACGTCGTGGTTCTCGTACAGAGCAGCCCTCACGCGCAGGATCGGGAGCCCGCAGTGTCGTCGAACGTGAACATCCCCGGGGACGAGCTCGAAGAGGCCCAGAAGATGCTGGACTTCGTGCACGACAACATCGACATCGGACACCACACGTTCGACTTCGATGCTGCTTTCGGCCCTGAGCTGTCCCGCGGGTCCGCACAGCACTTCGAGGACCGCTGGGAGGACGGCAAACACCAGCTGCAGAAGCAGGTGGAGGGCGTCCGGGACGCCATCCAGCAGATCCTGGACGCCTTCGAGAAGACCGACCGGGACGCGGCCGCTCATCTCGGCGGCGGGTCCGGCACGTGAGACTCCCCACGGACAGGGTGAAGGACGGACGATGAGCACGGCGCAGCGTTTTCTGCTGGACATCCCCGATCAGTGGGATCAGTTCGATCTGAGCGGTGAGGAGTTGGCACAGGTCCGCGCGCGAGTGCTGGCCTCGACCGACGATCCTCGGGCGAAGGCCGAGATCAACGACATGTTCCGGCAGGGCCGGGAGGTGACCCGGGCGGCCCGGCGCTACGGGGCGCTGCTGGCGTCGGGCACGGCGACCCTGTATCCCGAAGGCCTGTTCATGGCGTACGGCATGGTCTTCGCCGTCACCACGCCCGCGGGTCACGAACTGACCCTGCCCGTCCTGTCGGCACAGCTGGGCATCTCCTCGGCCACCGGTGAGGCCCCCAAGGACCGTGTCATCACTTCGGTGCAGGTCCCCCATGTCGGCCCCGCGGCACGGGTCACCGGCACCGAGGTGACCCGGCTGACCGGTGACATCGGCGTCAAGCTGCTGACGATGCACACGATGATGCCGGTACCCGGCAGCACGCAGGACTTCCTCGTGGTCACCCTCGCCAGCCCCAACCTGCCGCTGAAGAACGAGGTGTACGACCTCTTCGACGCGATCACCGGCACGTTCCGCTTCCTGACCGCCGAAGGGGAGCAGGTCCCCGCGCAAGCGGGTTCCGGTGCCTGACCGCTGCCCGCCGCGGTGACCCGCCGGGTCCGCCCGCCAACGTCACCGCAGCCGCCCGCGAACGTCACCGCGGAGCGGCCGTCCTCGAAACGTCACCGCGGGGCGGCCGCCTGAATTCGGCCGCCCCGCAGCAGGGGCCGGAGCCCCGTCCCCCGAGAAGGTGAGGGGGACACGAGGAGGGGCTCCCCCACGGGGGGCATGAGGGAGCCCCTCCGGCTTCACATGTCGGCTCCCAGGTACGGCACCTGGACGCTCCTGAGAGTTCCGTCGCCGAGGTGGATTAGGCCGCGGCCCGGCTGCGGGGCCTGGCCGACCAGGCCCCGGGTCAGCTTCACGCCGATGACCTCGCCGTCGCTCAGTCCCTGCGGAGACAGGAGCATGCCACTGCGGTTGCGCTTGACCTGTCCCATCCACCCTGCCAGGGACAGCGACAGCGACTCGGCGTTGCCCGCCACGAGCACGCCCCAGCCGGTGCCGGCGCCGCCGCGGGCGAGCAGCGCGAGATCGGGGTCGATCTCGGCTCCCATGAACAGTTCGGCGTCGTCGACGACGATGACGCCGTACTCCTGCGAGACGTTGTTCAGTGCCTGCCGGAAGTCGCCCACCGGCACGTCGGCGTCGGTGAACAGGGACACCACTCCGGGCCGACCCTGGAGGGTGCGCAGGGGCGAACGCCTCGGGGCCAGCACGATGAGCCCGGTGCCGGCCGCGAGCAGCGACTCGGACGCGGCGAGCAGCGCGGTGCTGCGGCCGGTGCGCGGCGGTCCGGCGATCACGAAGGTGGGGACGTCCGTGAGGTCGGGGCCGAGCGAGGCGAGGATGTCTCCGCCGACGGCGACCAAGGGCCGCATGGGGCCGGCCTGCGGGTGCAGGGTGAGGGCGTCGGCGTACGCGATCCGCTCGGGCAGCACGTCGAGCCTGATCGGGCGGCGGGTGTCGGGCACCGCGCTCTCCCGCCTGGTCAGTTCCTTGCCGAGGGCCGCGAAGACCTGGGCCTGGGCGGTGCCCGCCAGGTCCTCACCGAGGACGGCGATCTGCGCCTCGCTGAGGTCCTGGGTGCGGATGCCGCGGCCGGGCTCCGGGTCCGTTGGCGCGGACTTGGTGGGGATGCCGACGCTGGAGTAGTCCTGCCGGTCGTTGAGCCTGAGGACGATCTTGTCCTCGGTGGTGCCGGAGAAGCGGCTGCCGCCGAGCACGCGGTCGCCCGCGAGCACGACGTGGATGCCCACGCCCGCACCGTCCCGCAGCAGCCGCAGCAGGCGCTCCAGGTAGCTGCCGTTGTCGTAGGAGGTGAACTCGCGCTCGAAGACCTCGAACCGGTCGACCATCAGCACGATGTGCGGGAGCCGCTCGTGCGCGGACTGGCCGCGGCGCAGTTCGGTCAGATCGGCCGTGCCGCGGGCGCCCAGGACGCTCTGGCGGAGGGTGAGTTCGGCTCCGAGCCGGTCCAGGAGGCGGCCGAGGCGTTCGATCTGGGTGCGGTCGACGACCGCGCCGCAGTGCGGCAGCGACGTCAGCACGTTGAGGGCGCCGTTGCCGCAGTCGATGCCGTACAGGTGCACGTCGTCCGCGCCGTGGGCCTGGCCGAGCGCCGCGGCCAGGGTGCGCAGCGTCTGGGAGCGGCCGCTGCGGGGCGAGCCGATGACGTGCAGGTGGCCCGCCCGGTCAAGGTCGAACGTGAGCGGTGCGCGGGTCTGCTGGGCGGGCAGGTCGACCATGCCGTAGGCGACGGGGGCCAGGGCCGCCTCGCGTTCGGCGGCGGGCTTCGGCGCGGGCGGCATCGTCCAGGGCAGCACGCCGGGCAGCGCCGGCAGCCAGGGGCTGGGCTGGCGCGGCACACCGGCGAGGGTGGCCGCCTCGGCGACCGCGCCCGCGAGCACCGCGAGGTCGGTGACCGCCTCGCTCTGGGCGGCCGCGGCACCGCCGCGCGAACGCGCCCTGGGCAGCGGACCGCCCAGGTCCCGCCATGACACGGGTACGGCGTCCACGGCCACCGGCGCCCCGGTGACGGGCAGACCGCCGGGACGGCGGCCGCCGACGCGTCCGGACTGGAAGGGCAGCAGCGCCGACGGGCCCAGCCGGGCGTAGGCCCGGCCCGGGTTGGCCGGGGAGATGTCACCCGAGTCGGGAGCGTCGATGATGTCGCGGCTCTCGCTCGTGTCGGTGGTGCGCAGGGCGATACGCAGGTTGGTGTTCGCCCGGATGTCCGGGGTGACCGCGCCGCCCGGCCGCTGGGTGGCGAGCACCAGGTGGATACCGAGGGACCGGCCACGCTGGGCGATGTTGACCAACCCGGCGATGAAGTCGGGCAGTTCGCGCACCATCGAGGCGAACTCGTCGATGACGAGGAGCAGTCGGGGCAACGGGGGAAGGACGTTGCCGCCGCGCGAGCGCTTGTCGAGGTAGTCCTCGATGTCCTTGGCTCCCGCCTGGGCCAACTGCGTCTCGCGCCGGCGCAGTTCGGCACCCAGGGAGATCAGTGCCCGCTCCACGAGCCGGGTGTCGAGGTCGGTGACCAGGCCGACGGTGTGCGGCAGGTCGGCGCACTCGGCGAAGGCGCTGCCGCCCTTGTAGTCGACGAGGACGAACGTCATCTCGTCGGGCCGGTTGACCACCGCGAGCGTGGCGACGAGCGTCTGGAGGAGTTCGGACTTGCCGGAGCCGGTGGTGCCGGCGATCAGCGCGTGCGGGCCGTCGCGCACCAGGTCGACGGCGAACTCGCCGTCGTAGCCGACGCCGAGGATCGCCCTGGTGGAGCGGCCGCCCAGGGACCATCCGGCCGCAAGGGCCTGCGCGGTGGGCGGTTCGATGGCCAGCAGGTCCAGCAGGCGTACGGATCCGGGCAGCGCGCTCTCGTCGCTGTCTCCCACGCCCCGCAACGGGGCCAGCGCCCGCGCGAACTGCTCGTACCAGTGCGCCTCGGGGAAGTCGCTGCGCACGTTCTCCAAGGCGGCGGCGGAACCGGTGCGGACCTTGGCCGTGATGGCGTCGGCGCCGGTGACGACGACGGCGCCGCACTCCTCGGGCAGCAGCCGCTCCTCCCGGTCGATGCAGATGGTGTAGACGCCCACGGCCGGACCGTCGCGCAGCAGGCCGATCACGCCCGGCAGGGAGCGGGCCCGGCGGGCCTCCTCCAGGACGACGAGGATGTCGGGGTAGCCGTTGACGCCGCCCCGCGTGATCTCCGGCCCGGCGGCGCCGCGGGCGGCGACGATCTGGCCGAGTTCACCGATGCGGCGGGCCAGCGAGTCGGCGGTGCTGCCGATCAGGGCGTAGGCGTCCTCGCCCTGCGCCTGGGCGTGTGGCAGCCAGCGCGTCCAGGACCAGTCGTGTTCGCCGGACGGCCCGGCGAGGACGACGATGCGCAGGTCGGTGGGGCTGTGCAGGGCGGCGGCCTGCGCGGTCAGCCATCCCGCCTGGCGGGTCGCGCCGGGTCCGGCGACACCCGCGACGCCGACCCGGCGCAGCGGCACGGCGACGGGGACCTGGTTCAGCCACGGCACGGTGTTGCGCCGGTGCTCGCTCTGCTCGGGGTCGTCGACGCTGACCGCCGACGGGAGATCGGTGGTGCCGGCGCGCACGGTCAGGAAGTCGGGGTCCCGCCAGCGGCGTTCCCACAGCCGTTCCGACGGCTGTACCGCCATCTGCAGCAGTGCCGCCGGATCGGGCAGGGAGAGACGGAGGTTGTGCTGCTCCTCCAGGACGGCGGTCTCGATGTCCGCGCGCACCGCGGCCACCGACCGGTCGTACTCCTCCTTCGACTCCAGGTACTTCAGCATCGCCTGCTTGCGGCCGCCGAACTGGGTGACCAGGGCGGCGATCGGCGAGAGCAGGGCGATGAAGACGAAGGACCACCGTTGGGTGACCAGGATGGCGATCGCGGCGCTGCCGGCCGGCAGCAGCAGGATCGGCAGGAGGGGGATGGGCCGCTTGTCGGGCTTGACGGGAGGGGTCGGCAGCCGGAACTTCGCCCCCGCCGCGGGCGGCAGGAAGCGCGGCGGCCGGTTGAACTCCAGCCCGAGTCCGTCCTCCGCCGCGACCAGCGGGGCGCGGGCCGTGCGCCGTGAGGTCAGCTCCAGCTGGATGGTGCCCACCGTCAGCTGGCTTCCCTCGCGCCATGGGGACGGCACGCTCGCGGGCTTGCCGTCGAGCGAGGCCGATTCCGCCGCCAGGAGCCGGGCGCTGCCGTCGAGGTGCACCCGCACCTGTGCGGCGCGCGGCGGCGCGCCCTCGGCCAGCCGGACGCGGCAGCCGGGGGCGGCGCCGATGTCGTAGTCGCCGGGGATCAGGCGGTAGGTGGTACCCGCGCCCAGGCCGGAGACGACGCGGATCTCGGTGCTGCCCTCGGGCTCGGGCTCCCCTGACACGGGAGCACCGAGCCCTAGGTCCATGCCGTCCCGTACACCCGCCGCCTGGAGTGTGCTCCCGGGGTCGACGAGCTTCGAGCCGACGTACAGGGCCTGCTCCGGCACCGTGGTGCCGTCGGCCCCCGCGTACCCGACGGCGCGGGCCAGCTCGGCCGCGAACCTGCCCGCGGTGGCGGTCGGTTCGGTCTGTACGGCGACGGTGGTGGACACCCCCTCGGCGCGCGGATCACGAACGCTGACGGTCAATCGCACTGCTCATCGTCCTTCTCGAGTAGCGGTGGGTGCGGCGCCGATCGCCGTGCGGCGGGCCGGTGCCGGTGGGTCAGGACAGGGCGGAGCCGAGCTGGCTGTCGGTCTGGTCGAAGGCCTCACCGACGGTCTTCACGTACTGGCCGATGCCCTGCAGGCCCTGGTTGACCTGCTCGAAGCCCTTGGCGAACTCGTCGAAGAACGGCGAGAACTTCTGCTGCGCGGCCGGCGTGCTGTAGCCGTCGGCGAGCAGGGTGGAGATCTTGCCGCGGACCTCGTTGAGCTTGTCCTGGAGCTGGGAGAAGTCGTTGAGCAGGGCCTGCGAGGTCGACGACGTGGTGTCGGAGTTGACGCTGTAGTTGGGCACGGAAGTACTCCTTGCTGGTGGTTGATGCCGTCCATCCGTTCAGGGATGGAGAACTGGGTGTACGAGGCCTCTGAAGCGTGTTTCGAAAGTGGCGTCGTCCGCCCGAAGGGCGGGCCGCCGGCGTCCGGTGCTTGGGACCGCTGGGCGGAGGGTCGCTCCGGTACTGGCTGTATCGGGGCGATCTCGGCGACGCGGCTGGGTCCCCCCCCCATGCCTTCGGGCAGTGGGGGGAGTGCGTGCCGGGCGTCGCCGGGCAGAGCGGACTTTCGAAACACGTCCTAGCCGCCTGCGCCGCCGGCCGCCGGTGCCGGCGGTGGCCCTGTCACCGGGGCCGGGGCGGGTGCCGGAGCTGTCGCCGGTACCGCTGCCGGAGTCGGGGCTGTCGCGGGCCCGGTCACTGGTGCCGGAGCCGACGCCGGAGCTGGAGCCGACGGTGGTGCCGGGACGATTACGGGCCCGGTCGCCGGGGCCGGTCCTGTCGTAGGAGCCGGAGCCGGGGCGGGTGCCGGGGCGGACGGCCCGGATGCGACCGGGGCTGCCGGCCGCGGGTCGACGGGTGTCGGCGGCCGCGGGGAGGGCGGCGACACGTGCGCCGGGGGCGCGACGTCGGGCCGGGGGCGGCCCTTGATGGGGATCTTGGCGGTGAGACCGTCGACGGCGCGGCCCAGGCCGGCCTTGCCGACCGCGCCGACGCCGATTTTCGGGGCCGAGTTGGCGATCTCATCGGCGGCGGCCTCGGCAGGGTCCTCGCCCTGGGCGATCTCGACTCCGATTTTGGTGCCGAGCGTCGCGCCTTCCTCCAGGGTGCTGCCCAGCTGGTCAGAAGCCTTCTTGCCGAGGGAGTCGCCGAGCGCCGGTTCGGTGGTGTCCCCGAACTTTCCGCCTTGGCCCTCCTGCACCGGCGCGTTGCCCCGCCCTTTGCCGATGGCGCCGACCCCGCCCTTGAACACCGCTCCGGCCACGGCTCCGGCCGCGGCGCCGGCGAACACGCCCGCCGCCGTGACGTTGTCGTGGTTGGCGGCCTTGGCGGCCGCTTCCTTGGCGGAGTCGCCGAGGAACTTGCCCACGACATCGGTGGCGGCCTTGCCCACGGGATGGCTGAGGAAGCCTCCGACGATCTTGGTGTTGGTGAGGGACTCGCCGATCTTCGCGATGGTGCCGGTGGTCTGCTTGATCAGGCCGGAGTTCTTCACCGCGAAGGCGAGGGCCGGGCTGATCGCCTCGGCGATCCGGCCGCCCAGCTTGAGCAGCGAGCCGCCCGGGACGATGCCGAGCAGGCCGGTGACGAAGTCGCCCGCTTTGATCCCGCCCGTTTGACTGGCCACGACTTGGTTGAAGACGAACAACAGTCCGCCCAGCAGGGCGCCGACCACCGGGAAGAACACCGCCACCACCGCGATGAGCAGGGACAGCAGGATCTGCACGAACGGGAAGTCCTTGAAGAAGTCGGCGATCTTCTGGAAGATGCCCCGCTCCGGAATCGCCTCCTCCGCCGCCCGGTCCAGCACCTCGGCGCACCGCCGCTGCGCGCTCTCGCGCAGCGTCCTCGCCTGCTCCGCCAGACTGCGGGCCGCGCTCAACTCGGCCTGGCCCGCGTCGATGGCGTTCTGGGTCGCGCGCGCCTGCGCCTGCTCCTCGTCGGTCGGGGTCGCGCTCAGCTGCTTCGGTGTCTGGTTCGCCTGTAGTGCGGCGGCCCGCGCCCGGTCCACGGCCTGGTCGAAGGAGCCCTGCGCCTCCAACAGCCGAGGTATGTACTCGCTGTAGGCCTGGGCCGCGTCGTGGTACGACGTCATCGTCTTGGTCAGCTTGTCCGGCAGATCGTCACCGATCTGCGCATTGAGCTGGTCCATCGCGTCACCGGAGCCCTTGGATATGGCCCCGTCCTTCCGCACGACGCTGAGCGCCCTCTCGGCGGCGTCACCGATGTCCCGGTAGCGCTTCACGATGCCCTGGATGAGCTCGGGGTCGCCGGGCGTCGGGTCCGAGTCCATGCCCAGGAGCTGGAAGTCCTCGGGACTCGAGTGCCGACGTGCCATTGCGATCCCCCCGGTCCGGTGCGTGCGGGTGATGTGCGGTCCCCGGGTACACGGCACCGGGCTCGTGGAGGGTTCAATGAGCTTCGCGTCCGCGTCGAACGTTTCTGCCCGGCGGCCCCGTGTAGTCGGTGCAAGCAATGTCGGACGACATGGGTGGACACGATGAGCAACGGCGCGGGCCGAGTGCCCGAGCACCGGCCGAGAACTGCCGCGGCGCACCGCATCCCGCAGACGCTGTGGTACGCCCTGACAGCTCTGCTGGCGGCATGCCTTGTCACGCTCGGCACAGCCGGCCCCGCCGAGGCGGCACCGTCCGCCGACGACCTGGTCAAGGTGTTCGTGGTGCAGGACCCCGCGCAGACCGGCGGACAGCTCGCCACCCTGCAGTCGATCGCCGCGGCGACGCTGGGCGACGCGGCACGGGCCGACGAGATCTTCCAGCTCAACCGCGGTCAGGCGCAGCAGGACGGGTCCGCCCTCGGCCGCCCCGGCGACCAGCTGCATCCGGGCTGGATCCTGCGGCTTCCGCAGGACGCGTCCGGTCCCGGCGTCCAGCTGGCCAAGGACACCGGGGGCGGAAACGGCGCCTCCGCTCCCCCGGCGGCGGGGACGTCCTCGTCGGGGACGGACGCTGCGCCGTCCAAGGTGCTCACCGTCTCCCTGGGCGCGGCGCTCGCGCTGCTCGGGGCGATCCTGCTCGCCCTGATCACCGCGGGCATCGTCGCCCGTCGCAAGGTGCGTACCGCGGCCGGCGCCGTCGGGCGCGGCGTCCGCGCGCTGGGCGCGCCCGTGCGCCGTCGCCGCCGGCTCGCGCAGCGGCAGGCGGTGAGCCGCCGCTTCGACGCGGACGGCGACTCGGTCCAGCGGGCCTACAACGCCCTCGGTGAGTTCACGGAGACGGACCGGGAGCCCGAGAAGCCGGTGCACGCGCTCGGCGTGGACGACGCCGGCGTGACGGTGTGGCTGTCCGCCTCCGATACCGCCGACGCTCCCTGGGCGAACGTCGACGGCACCCGTTGGCGGCGCCCCGCCGACGCGCCCGGTCTCAGGGCTCCGGGCGGCGGCGCCGGCGTGGGCTCACAGTCCGTCCTGACCACCGCGTGTCTGGTCCGGGCGGGCACGGACGCGGCGGACCGGCCCGTGTTCGTGGATCTCAGCCGCCTGGACGGGGTCCTGAGTGTCGGCGGTGACCGGGCTGTCGCCCGCGACGTGGTGCAGAACCTGCTGGCGGAGATCGCCCGTACCCGGCCGAACCTGCCGGTGACCGTGGTGCGCGGCTCGGCCGACGCACTGCCGCTCGCCGTGCCGCCGAACCTCCGGCAGATGCCCCAGGCCGCCACGTCCACGGTGGCCAAGCCGTTCCCGTCGCACGGCACGGTACGCGCGGCCGCGTCACGCCGACCGGTCAGGGGGCTGGTCGTCGTATCCGGTACGCCGGGTCCGCGGGAGGCGGCCGAACTGGCCGCTCTGTGCAGCGTGGGCTGGACGGGACTGGTCTGCGGCGAGACGCAGGAGGCTCACTGGCGCTGGTACGCCGACGGTGACGGCCACGTCGACATCCCCGTGCTGGACCTTCAGCTGACGGTTCCGGCCTGAGTTTTTCGTGCCTGCCGCCGCCGGAGGGATCCTGTGGTTCTTCCGGCGGTCGACCGGCATCCCTCACGGGTTCGCCCACGGCCGCAACGGACGGAGGCCCACTCCACCGGTGGGAGCACGTACCGGCGGAGCGGGCCTTCCCTCGTCTGCCGCGGGGGCGGCAGGAAGAGGACCCGGCATGCCAGGGTCGGAATGCCGGGTCCTTCTCCCGCTCACTGCCGTTGCCCCCATGGCGAAGCAGGAGCGGGAGGTCTGCGAGGAGTGGCCCGTGCGCATCGGCGACGGGCCTGCTCGCGTCCCGGCGTCGTCGAGCGGGACGGCGACGGGGTTCTCGTCACGCCGAGGCGGCGTGGGTGCGACGGCCCGCAGGCTCGGGGTCTCCGCGGGGGGCAAAGAGTCCCGAAGCGCTGCGGGTACGTAACCGATCCGCATGATCAGCTGCTCCGCCTGCCGCCCGATCGGCATCTCCACGCGCTGCCTCTCGGGCGGGCTCAGCGAGCCTCGCAGCGCGACAACCGGACCGACAAGGCTGATCGGTGGATGCTGCCCTCAGGGGCGTCGCGCATGACCGGTCGGGCACGAGCCCTGCCTGACGGGCAGGTCGGACGACCAATCGGCCGCGTGTCCTCGACAACCTCTCCCCCGGCGAGCAACTCGCGCCGCGATGTGACGGCACACACTCCCTGACGGTGCACTCTCCGTGACGCCGCGCGACCACGAGCCGACGGCGGGCCGCAGCCCCGGCATCCGGTTGCGCGGACGGCGAAAGAACTGCCCGTTCGCACCCGCCCGAGTGACCGATCGCGCAAGAGCGCGCCGCAGACGGCCGCATCGGGAACGCCTGCGGGCCCGCCGGTGTCTTAGGACATGGCGCCTGACCTCGACAACCGTCCGGCCCCACTCACTCGAATCGCCCCTTCCGTGGCGGCTCCTTCACAGCAGCCGCCCGCAGGGGCGCGCCCCAAAAAATGTTTATGCTTCAACTTCCACCTTCGACTTCCAGAATCAAGTGGAGAACACGACATGTCGGTCAACGACCCGATCACCCCTGAGCCGCTCCTCCAGCTCGGCCTGGGCTTCATGGCCTCCAAGACCCTTCTGAGCGCGGTGGAGCTGGGAATCTTCACCGTGCTGGCCCAGGGCGGCCGCGACCGCGACTCCCTCGCCGCCGAGGTGGGCCTGCACTCCCGGTCCGCCGCGGACTTCCTCGACGCGCTGGTGTCGCTCGGGGTGCTGACCCGTGACGAGGCCGGCGTCTACGCCAACACCCCCGCCGCGGACCTGTTCCTGGACCGCGCCAAGCCGTCGTACGTCGGCGGAATCCTCGAGATGGCCAACGCCCGTCTCTTCGGCTTCTGGAACAACCTCACCACCGCACTGCGCACCGGTGCCCTCCAGAACGAGGTCGCCCACAGCGGCGCCCCGTTCTTCGCCACCCTCAGCCAGGACCCGGTCGCCTGGCGGAACTTCCTCAACGGCATGAACGGCGTCAGCACCCCGCTGGCCGCCGCACTGGCCGCCGACTTCGACTGGACCAGCCGCCGCCACGTCATCGACCTCGGCGGAGCCCTCGGCGCCGTCCCGGCCGCCGTCCTGCGCGGCAACCCGGACATCACCGGCGCCGTCTTCGAGCTGCCTCCGGTACAGCCGGTGTTCGAGGAGTTCGTCGCTGCCCACGGCCTGGCCGACCGCCTCGCCTTCCACGGCGGCGACTTCTTCGCCGACCCGCTGCCCGAGGCCGACGTCTACGTCATGGGCCAGATCCTCCACGACTGGAACCTCGAGCAGCGCCAGTTCCTGCTCCAGAAGGCCTACGACGCCCTGCCCGAGGGCGGCACCCTCATCGTCTACGACGCCATGATCGACGACGAGCGCCGCCACAACACTTACGGCCTCATGCTGTCGCTCAACATGCTCATCGACACCGAGGGCGGCTCCGAGTACACGGTCCCGGACGTCACTCAGTGGCTGCGGACCGCCGGCTTCGCCAAGGTGGAGGCCCGTCACCTCATCGGCGGCTACACCGCCGTCTACGCAACCAAGTGAGCGCAGTGATCGGCCCCTGGCGGTGACGCGGGCCACGGCGAGCGGCCCGGCCGGGCCGCTCGCCGTGGCCTTTGCAGTTCCTGGGCGACTGCGGCGGCCCAGGAACTGCCGCGGCGGACCGCCCTGCCCTCGAGAGGCGGAGCCGTGAGCGTGCCGCGAGCGGCACTCCGGCCGCCGGCAGCCCGGAGCGAGGCGCCGGACGGACAACAACATCGGCAGCCCGGAGCGGGGCGCGGAACGAACGAGAACGCGTCGCCGACGCGGTCGCCGACAGGAGCGGCCCGACGGTCAGCGGGATGCGCGGCCCGTTCCGGCGGCGAGCGCACCGGAGCGGGCGGGGAACGGCAGCGGCGCCGCCGTCGGAAGCAGCGGGCTCCCCGCCTCCAGCGGCGAGAAGCCCGCCACGACCTGCGACGGCAGCGCGGTCAGGAAGAAGAAGCCGCCGAAGGCCGCGTACACGCAGGGTGACCAGGTCGACCGAGGTGAACCGGCGCGAGGCGAAGATGTCCGGCGGCGGCATCGGATCGTCCCGGTGCCTCTCCATCTACACGAACGCGACACCCGCCGGAACTCAGGTTCGCCGCCCCGCACCGAGGCCCGGGATCAGCCGGCCGACCCGATCCTGGGCTGTACACCCTGGCGCGCCAGCCACTCCAGCACGTGGTCCGCGACACCGCGCCAGCCGCTGTCCACGGTCAGTGAGTGTCCTCGATCGGCGAACTGCTTCAGCTCGGTCACGGCCGACGAGCCGCCGTACTGCTTGTACGAGGCGCGTGTGACCACGTCCGGGACCGTGTGGTCCTGCCGTCCGGAGATCAGCAGCAGGGGTCCGCGGGTGGTGTTCGCGGTGTCCACGGCGGCCGGAGAGTTCTTGCTGAAGTTCGCGAACGCGGCCTCGAACAGGGGACGCCCCGGCGACGGGATCGCCCACTTCTCGAACAGTTGATCGGACTCGGCCTGGGAGAGCGCGTTGCCGAAGCCGTAGTGGAACTGCTCGGCGGTGAGGGAGACGGCCTTCTTCTTGTTGGCGGGATTCCCGAGAACCGGAAATCCGGAGCGCAGTTGAGCGAACGGGAGCGGCTTGACACCCTTCATCTGGGCGGGGTCGATCGCGACGCCCGCCCGGCCCAGCCCCATACCGAGGAGCTTCTGCGTGAACAGGCCACCGAAGGAATGGCCCACGATCACGGGAGCGGTGTCGTAGGAGCGGATGATCTGGGCGAAGTGCTCGGTGACGGCGTCGATGCCGAATCCGGCGGCCGCCTCGGGCTGCCGGCGTGCGCTCTCGACCGTGTTCGCCTCCCCCGGCCAGCAGGGGGCCACCGCGTCGAATCCCAGGGATTCGAACAGGTCCACCCATGGCCGCCACGAGGAGGAGTGCAACCACAGACCATGGATGAACACGACGGGGACTCTGTCGGTGGGCACGACCTTCTCCTTCGATGGTCGGACCACGCGGGTCGCGGAGTCCGGTGATGAGATGAAACCGGGTCGGCCGTCGTGTCCGCCGGACGGGTCAGACCCTCTGTGGTTGCAGCCTGCACCATTGGCGCTGTCATGCCAGCGATCCGCAGCGCTCTCCCCGAACTCCCCCCTGCCCGAGGAGTCGGGCTTCCCGCCGACACGGTGGCGTCGGCGGGAAGCCCGGGGACCACACGGCCCGGATCGGGCCTGCGGTGCCGGCACGGAGCGGTCCTGCGTTCGGGCGCCCTGGCTGGTTGGTCAGACAGCCAGCGACGTGGTGTCGGCGTGGGCGGTGATCGCCTTGCCCGCCTCCTGGATGGCGGCCTCGACCTGCTCCGGGGTGTATCCGTTGACCGCGATGAACTCCACGTCCGTGATGCCGATCCAGCCGAGGACGCCGCGGATGTAGGGGGCGTGGAAGTCCATCGGCGCGAAGGCGGGGTTGTCGAAGTCGCTGCCCGAGGCCCGCAGGACGACGGCCGTCTTGCCCTTCAGCAGACCCTCGGGGCCGTTCTCGCCGAAGGCGAAGGTCCGGCCGGCCATGACCACCTGGTCGATCCATGCCTTGAAGGTGGCCGGGACGCCGAAGTTGTACATCGGCACGCCGAGGACCACGACGTCGGCCTCCTCGATCTCGCGGATCAGCACCTCGGACGCCGCCACGGCCGCCCTGGTCCCGTCGGTCGCGGCCTCGGCCGGGCCGAAGACACCGGTGATCCACTCCGGCGAGACGAAGACGGGGGTGTCGACGGCCAGGTCACGGTAGGTGACGGTGCCGTGCGGGTTGCGAGCCTGCCAGGCCTGGACGTACTCGGCGGACAGGCGTCGGCTCGCGGAGCCTTCGCCACGGGCGCTGGAGTCGATGTGCAGCAGGTGAGCCATGAGGGTGTCCTAGATCTTTCTGTAGCGTTCAATCCATTTTTGAGGCGACCGGAGTACGTCCACCTGACCAGCCTCAACGCAATCTTCGGGGAAATTAATTCAACTTTCAATCAATGAGACTTCAATCACTTGTTCCCGAGTGCGGGAACAAGCGCCGCACCTCGGCGCCGCCCCGCGAGAACGGCGCCGCCCAGGGCCGGGCGGGTGCCCGAAAGGGCAGTGGTCCAGGCGGTTCTTCCCGGCTTCCCCTGTCCGCCGCCCCGACCGGCGTAACGGTGGGTAACTTTCCATGGGCTCTTCGTACAGGCGCCCGCAAACGCGTCGACACGGCACTTCGCACTGCCCCCGAGAACGAAGGACAGCCATGCCTCACGCTGCCGCAGTGGTGTTCAGGGACTTCGACGACACGGAACGCGACCTGCTCGTCCGCACCGCGCGGACCGTGCTCTTCGAAGTCGGATCGCCCCTGGACCCGGCCGGTCACCGCGTCCTGCGCAGGGTTCTGTCCTGGCTTCCCGCACCGCTGGCCGAGAAGCTCGGCAACGCTTCGTCCCCGTCGGGCCTGACCGTCTTCCGCGGCGTCCTCCGCGTGGACGACGTGGCGCTGGGAGACACCCCCGAGCACTGGTCGAAGGCGCGCGGCGACGAACTCTGGGACACCCTCGTCCTCCTGCTCGCCATGGCGCTGGGGCGACCGATGGCGTTCCCCGACCGCCAGGAGGGCCGCTTCGTCCACAACCTCCTGCCGTCCGCGCGCCGGAGCGCGGCCGGCGACGCGCGCCTCGACATGCTCCGTACCGAGGACGCCTTCCACCCGCAGCGGGCCCATCTGCTGCTCATCGCGTGCATGCGCAATCACGACGCCGTCCCGGTGCCGGCGGCCAGCATCCGGCACGTCGCGCCGGCCGATGACGACATCGACACCCTCATGCGCCCCCACCTCCCCATCCATCCCGGCTCGGACCGCGCGCCCGCCCGCTTCGCCGACCGTCCGACGCCGGTTCCCGTGCTGTGGTCGACCGACGAGGGCCTGATGATGCGGTTCGACCCCGGCCGCACTCCCCTGCAGGACGCCTCCCCGGAATTCAGCCGGGCCTACGGGCACCTGGCCGGGGCTCTCGCCGACGTGGCCTTGCCCTGCAATCTGGGCGCCGGTGACGTCCTGGTGGTCGAGAACGACGTCGTCGCGCTCAGCGGCCCACCGATCACCGCACGACGCCATGGCCAGGATCAGTGGTTGAAGCGCGCCCTCGTCCACACCCCGCACGGGGCCCGACGCCGTCCGTCCGCGGAGGCGGAGGAGCACGGATACGGTCACACGCCCCTGGTGACGGATCTCGGCTGAGCCTCCGGCCGGCGCCCACTTCACACCGTGCGCCGAACCTAAAAGGGACAGACCGTTCTATGCTGGATGGCATGTCGACGACAGAGGAAGTGCCAGTCCTGATTCGCCGTTCCGCGGCCCGCGACCGGCTGGTGGGCACCGCGAGCCGGCTCTTCTACGGCGAGGGCATCCGCGGCGTCGGGGTGGATCGCGTCATGGCCGAGGCCGATGTGGCGCGAGGGACCTTCTACCGGCACTTCGACGGCAAGGAGGACCTGGTACGCGCCTACCTGGAAGGGGCAGACCGGCAGATCAGGGACGGCGTCGCCGCGGTCGCGAAGCAGATCTCCTCCCCCGCCGGCTTCCTCGCCGCGGTGGCGCACGGCATCGGCGACGAGGTGTGCGGCGCGGGCTTTCGCGGCTGCCCGTTCATCAACGCGGCCGCCGAGTACCCGGACCCCCAGAACGTGATCCACCAGACGGTGCTGCGGCATCGTGCCTGGTTCCGCGAGGTGCTGGTGGACGCCTTCCGGCGGCTCGGCGCGACCAGCCACGAACAGTCCGCCGACTCCATGATGGCCCTGCGCGACGGCACGATGGTCGCGGGCTACCTCGGTGACGCGCAGAGGGCGCGCGCGGTGCTGCTGCACGGAGTGACCGCTCTCGTCGCCGCCCGCTGACCGGCTTCTGCCGCCCCTCACCCATTCCAGCCCTTCGCCCCGCCGGGTCAAAAAGACAGATCCAGCGGGGCGGAGGCGTGCGTGTGCGGGGTGAGGCATACCAAACGGGCGCTGCCGGTCGGGTCACCGCGCCGTGGCGGCCTGCCCGCCGATGCGGGTCACGGCGCTCGGGCCGGTCACGGCGATGACGTGCGGGCCGGGGGCCTCGACCGTGGTGGCACTGGCTGCCGGAGCGACCGAAGCGACTCAACTTTCAAAACGGGTCAAACATAACGCGGCCGAGGGACCGTACGGATTACTTCAAGCCTCACACCAGGCGAGCCTCAGCGGCCGAGCCGCCGCCCAGCGGCTCGCGCACTGAGTCGCTGGACCTTCAGTCACTGGAAAAAATCCCAGGTCAGAGGGCATTCGGGGCCCCGCCCAGCGACCCAAGCGACTCTGGGTCCAATGTATGACGAGCGCACGCGCATCCTCGAACGTGGACATATACCGGAACTTGAGTCGCTTCAGTCGCTGATCGCCCTGTCCCGCCCTTCTGACCTGCATATTCACCAGCTACTGAAGCTAAGCGACCCAAGCAAACGAGAGGCGGGGCGCGGCAGGGGAAAACATGCGGCACCGCCCTGTCGGGTATCCCACCTCACCCGAAGGAGCAAGGCTGTACTCCTGAGCCAGGCGCCCTTCTTGCCGATGTTTTCCCGCCATTCGCCTCGGCGCCGACTGCTCGAGCGACGAGGCTGATGGACTCCGAGAAGACCTACGGCCGGCGGCCGGTGGCGGCGGCCCTGATCTGCCGTATGCCGAGCAGCCGCGATCCTTCACCGCCCCGGTCAGGCCCCGGCCGCCGCTATGTCTGCCGCGCGGCCGCGCTGCGAACGGGGAGTCTTCGCGCCGACCCTGCCCGGCTTGACGGTCCTGGGGTCGATGGCTTCACCGGGGGCGCCCACCTCGTAGTCCCCGGTCGGGGCGCTGTCCCGGTCGTGGGGCAGGAGGAAGAAGGTCCGCCGGGCGAACAGCCCGCTGTCCGGGTCGCGTTCGGCGTCCTGAGCGAGGTTGGTGTAGCCGACAAGACGTCCGTCACGGTCGTAGCGGGGCTTGCCCCGCCGAGTGCTCACCTTGTCCAGGGCTTGGCGCACGTAGTCCAGGTTCTCCGGGTTCTCCAGCCACACCACTTCTGCTTCACCGGTGAGCTGGCTGTCCTGCAGCATCGAGCTCATGGCCGCAGACCCTCCTGGTTCCTGTCGCCCGTCCCCCGGCTGGCGGGGCGTTTGCCCGATCCATGGCACCACTGCGGACTCTGGTCGCCGTGGCACACTACATGGTACGGGCAGCAGCACACGTCCCCCAGGGCTCGCGCGTTCGTCACTGCCGCTCCCCCCGTCCGTGCCCGCGGTCGCTCGCCCCGTGTCCGTCGCCTTCGGCTCGCAGCGCGATGCCGGGATAGAGCTTCTTGTCGTTGTTCTTGATCATCTCAGTGGGCGAGGACAGCCCGACCTCCTGGCGGATCCGGCCGGCGAACGTCCGGCTGGTGGCCGGGCGGATGCTCTCCTCCCCGCACCAGCGCGCATAGGTCTCGTAGAGGAGCTTCTGCTCCACCCGCAGGTCCGCGTTCAGCCGCCCGCCATGGCCCACGACGCAGCGCTCCGTGATGAAGCGCCCGATGTGGTCCTCGGTCTTCTCGTACGCCTCGGTCGCCAGGCGGACGGACGAAGGCCCGCTCAGGGGGTCACGCGAGGACAGATAGCCCTGGGCCCCCTCGATCAGCCACTGCAGAATGCCCGGTCCCTCGTCACGGACCAGTTCGGCGGCCAGATTGTCGATCTTGCGCTCGTCAGGGACCTTGCGCTCGAACGGAATCAGTCGCATACGGCGCCAGAACGCGTAACCGCCAGTGCCCACCTCGGGCCGGTGATTGCCCAGCAGCCACAGCTTATGCGTCGGCGTGAAGGTGAAGAAGTTCTGCCTCATGCGCCGTGCCGTGATGGTGTCCCCACCGGTGAGCAGCTTGACCCGGGCCTCGTTGAACTTGTCGTTCGGCTTGAGCTCGCTGCAGACCACGATCCGCCGGCCGTGCAGTTCCGTCAGCTCCGTGGAATGTTCGGTGAACTTGCCCTTCTCCATGAGGAAACCCGGCGGTGCGGCGTTCGCGTAGTCGCCGAGAATCTGCATCATCACGTCCAGCAGGACGGACTTGCCGTTGGCTCCCGACCCGTAGAGGAACGGCAGCACCTGCGCACCGACGTCGCCGGTGATGGAGTACCCCAGCAGTAGGTGCAGGTAGCGAGTGGTCTCGATGCCCTTCTCGTCGTCCCCGAAGGTGTCCCGCAGGAAGCTCTCCCAGCGCGGGACGGGCATCTTCTGCGGGCCGACCGACGTGGCACGCGAGTGCAGGTCCACCAGGGGGTTGGGCTTGCGCAGTTCACCGGTTCTCAGGTCGACGACGCCGGTGGGCGTGCACAGGACGTAGATCTCCCCGTCGAGGACGTCCGGGTCAAGGCTCAGGCCGGGGGCCGCCTGCGCCTGCTGCAGGAGCGCCTTGACTCCCGACGTGGACTGGGTGCGGCGGCGGTGGGCCTCCAGCTTGCCGTCGCTGAACTTCCCGCGTGGGTCGGTCTCGGGGATCTGCTCGGCCATGTCGCCTGCCGCCCAGATCGCCGTCTTCTCCCCGCCGGTGCGCCGCCAGCGGTACTGGTCCCAGGTGAACCATCCCAGGCCCTCGACATGACGGAAACGATCGCTGTACAGACGCGCGAACAACTTCGCGTTGCCCCGGTCCGTCAACTCATCCGGGAACGCGCCCGATTCAGCGGCCGCAGCAGTACGGCCGCTCCCGCGCTGCTGGGCCGGAAGGACTGACTGTCCCAGCTGACTCACCGGAGCGAAGTCGAGGGACTGCTGATGGATCTGCTCGGCGGCCAGCACCGCGTCGAAGGGGACATGCTCGGCGCTGCTCATGAGCGTCCTCGCGGATGGAACGGGCGCTGAGCGCCGACGGACAGTGCGGAGTTGATGATCGACTGATTGCGCTGCTCCTGGTGCGGCCTGGCGTGGGTGGCTGCCTCCAGTAGTTGTCCACGGGCTTCGGCCTCGGTGACGTGCCCGCCCTGTATTAGACCGCCTGCGGTGTAGGCCGCCCTGTTGAGCTTCTCCGTGAACCCCGCCCCCTCGGGGACGGCGCCGCATGCGCGGACATCTTCCAGCAGGCGCTCCAGGACCCGGCCGGCCCGCTTGGGCGCACGCCTCGCCCTCGGCATCACCTCAACGGCCTGGGGAGCCCGCTCGGAGGGGACGTGGCCAGTGCGCGCCAGATCGGCTGCCAGCCATCCCGGCAGCGGGGCGGGCTGACGTGCCTCCCCGACCGGCGTGTAGATACCCGCGGTCGTGCGAGTGGTCGGGGCGACGATGTATCCCCCGTCGGACCGTACGTCGACCTGCCAGGCGAGAGCCGTCCTCGGGCTCGAACCGACCGAGGAGCGGTAGCGGGTGCCCGGATCGAGATTGCGGTACCAGATGTGCAGGCCGCCCGACGGGGTGCGCACCCTGAGTGTCCGGGCGTCGTCCGCCGGACTCGGTTCGCCCCGCAGCGCGGCAAGGAGCGCGAGGGTGTCGAAGCCGGTGGCCAGGCCTGTGAGAGTGACCTCGGGCCCGATCGAGATGCCCGGCAGCAGGCGTGAGCGGTCGGGCACGTCCGCGGCGTGCGCGTCGACGTCGATGACGACCAAGTCGGCCGGCCCGCACGAGACCCCGACCCCGAAACGGGGCTGGGCCGTCCACCAGGCGTCGATCTGCGCGGCGGATGTCGTCGCCGCGTGGAAACCGTGACACCACCGGCCGGCAGCGGAACAGCCGCAGTCACCGGCCGCGTGTCGCTCGGTCCTGCACTGTTCGCAGTTCGCGGCCGGAGTCTTCTGCCACGGTGCCAAGGGATGGACCGGCCAGCCCTGGCCGGCGCACCAGCGGGCCACAGCGTGCGGCGCCGCTGTCCCCGCGGGGGCGACCGAGGGTGTCGCAACGTGGCGTGACACTTGGCGTCCTTGTCGATCCTGTCGATCTCTGGCTGGAGGCTGCGCCAGTCCCGGCGCGCGTTGCCTGGTCGGCCTCTGTGAGACGGGGCCGACGGGACTGACGGGACTGAGTTTTTCAGCAAGCGGAACTGAAGATTAGCGCACCGATGTGACGCAGACGGGTGAGTGTGTTCAGCGTGTCGAAAGCTCAGTCCCGTCAGTCCCTCTGTCCCGGTGTGGGCGCGAGCACGCGGTGAGGTGCAGCGTGGGACGGGGCTGAACGGGACCGAAGAGCCCCGTTCAGCCCCGTGGGGAAAAACCCCAGGTCATGGCGGCTTTCCTCGTCTCCAACGGGACTGACGGGACTGGGTGCGGGAGTTATCAGCTGAGTAGCACTGAAGTATCTCCTGACCTGCATTGTTGTGTATGCGTGCGCGCATGCACGCACGCATCATGGCAATAACTACTGGGGTCAGTCCCGTCAGTCCCGTACCTGGGGAGCAAAGCACCTCTGACCTGCACTTTTGTGGGGCGGGACTGAACGGGACCGAAGAGCCCCGTTCAGTCCCGCCCCACGCTGCGTCGGCCCCCGTTACCGTCTTCGTGGCTCCGCATCGGGGCCTCCGGCCTTCGGATCCGGCATGACTTCCCCCCCTTGTTGTTCATGATCCGGGGGCTGGTGTCACCGGGTCCGAAGGCATCGACGGACCGCTGATGAGGGGCTCGAGCACCGGCTTCCCCCGAGTTGGAAGAGCTCTCCGTAACGTGGATGTGGCAGCTCGGTGCCGAGGCAACGCCGGACGATAGCGTGGTGGAGGGGCCTGCACGTGATCGACACCGGCGACATCGACGTCTTCCTCGGCCTGGACGTCGGCAAGGGCAAACACCACGCCACCGCCGTCCCCCGAGGCTGCTATGTGGTGTCAAGCCGCTTGAGCGAGCTCTTTGGCCTCGACGAGTTGGCTTCCTTCGGCACGTTCGAGGATCTTGAAGATCTGTCGGCAGACCACCCTCTTGAGGCATCGCTGCGCGTCACGGGCTGTCTTCCCTTCGGCGATCTTGTGTGCGACGTACGTCTTCGTGGAGGGATCGAGTCGTATCCGAATGAGGGTGATGGTGTGCATGGCCCGGTCGAGCTGCCGGTCGCCGCTGCGGTTGAGTCGGTGTCGGTTGGTCAGCCCGGACGAGGCAGGCATCGGTGAGACGCCGGCGAAGGAGGCGAAGGCGGCTTCCGAGCGGAATCGTCCCTGGTGAGACCAGCTGATCAAGATCTGGGCGGCGGTGATCGGTCCGACTCCGAGCAAGTCGAGGAGTTCGGGGGCCTGCTGGCGGACCAGGGCGAGGATCTCGTTCTCGAGTTCCTTGGCCTCGGCCTGCAGGTTTGGATGCGTTGCGCCGTGGACCGCATGGCTCGCACCGTCATCCGGTGCTCAATGTCCTGGGCAGGGCGGTCGCGGAGGTGAGCGCAGTGGGTGATCTGCGCGGGGCGCTTGAGCTTGCGCAGTTCGGCGCGGAGACGATCAGGGCCTTGAGCTGGTTGATCGCGGCGGTGGAAGCGAGAACCGCGCCGTGGCGGGTGGCAAGCAGCACCCGCAGTGCCTCGCGTTCGCCACGGAGGCCGGGCGGGAGCAGGTGCTCGGTGGCCAGGGCCTCCTTGGCGGCCCGGATGGCGTCGAGCATGTCGGTCTTGCGGCCGCCGCGGTTGGCCGCTCGTTTCGGGCGGCAGACCGCGACGACCTGCTCACCGGCCTGCCCGAGGAAGGCCGCGAGGTCGGCGCCGTAGCGGCCGATGCCTTCGAGGGCCCAGCGGCGGCGGCCGGAAACCTGCTGGCGGGCGAAGTCCAGCAGCCGCCGGTAGCCACGGGCGTTGGCCGGGGAATCGGTGCTGGCCAGGACGGCACCTATGGGGCTGACGGCGGCTGCGGCGAGGGTGTCGCGGTGGGTGTCGACGCCGATGACGCCGTCGATGTGTTCTGCGAGCATGGTCATGCGGTTGTTCTCCTCCGGGCGGACGACCGTAACGGCGTCGGCCTGGGTGGAGTCACCACGTGGCGGAACTGTGATGAGTCACGCCGTATGGCGGACAAGCTGCTGATCAAGCCAACGGGTGGGCCAGGCCGGCGCCCGTGTCCGGCAGACATCTCGGGGGCACGGCAGTCCCTGACGGGACGTCAGTTATGTTGCGAGTCATGCCGAATCACGAGCGCCGACCTGGCAGCAACCCATCCCGGGCCGCAGAAGAACTTTCACAGTTATGTTTTCCGCGGTCCTGCAAGAGGGCCGCTGGCCTCTGGGCCTGGCATGGCTGGTCGCCTTTGTCGAACCGATGACCTCTACCGGGCCCGAGAGGCGCCGTTGGAGACGCTGATCAGAGGTCCGGCCACTGCCCCGCCGAGCGCAACGCCTGGCAGTATGCGGGCGGCAGGTCTGCATGACGTGGATGCGTGCACGACGCCCACGCCCAGGCCAGCACCACATGCCCCGTTCAGGAGGACGGCTTGAACGAGTAAGAGGAGATAGGCGTCTTCCTGAGCCTGGATGTCGGGAAGAGCGCTCACCACGGACACGGCCCCGTTATGTTTTTCGCGGTCCTGCAAGAGGGCCGCTGGCCTCCGGGCCCGGCATGACTGTTGCCCCCTGTCGATCGGATGACAATGCCGTTGCTTTTGGTGGTTACTGCCATCTGTGGTTCACGGTAATGACGGCTGGTGGGCGGCGGTGGCTGGCAGGTTCGTCGGGGGCCTTGCTGCTGAACGGGGTGATCGACGACTTCAGCTT
>NZ_VJZD01000155.1 GCF_009377175.1 Streptomyces adustus | reverse complement strand
ACCGGCAAGGAGGGCGAGACCTTCACGGCCGGCTCGATGGGCTCGTACACCATCGGCAAGGACGGCGTGATCAGCCTCGGCAAGCCGACCGTGTTCGACGCCAAGAACATCGACCAGTTCAACTTCTAGTTCGCCATCTGACCCAAATCCCCGGTCGGTTCACCGTCGCCTGCGGGCCCACGAGGGATCTCGGCCGATCCTCCGGCCCAGGCGCCCCGCTGCTGCGGCCCCGGCCCGTCGGCGCGGCTGGTACGACTGCCGCACCAGCCGGTTTCGGTCTCCCGGCCCGATCCGGGCCGGGAGCGGCCCGCCCTGCCCGAGTCGCCCCGCACGGACCGCCGGCCGGACTCTTCTCCCCGCTCCGGCCGAGGGTTTCCCACACCGCCGATTCCGCAGCCCCTGTCCCGGCCGGCGCGGATCGGCCGCATCACGACTCGCGGGCGGGCGCGGGGGCATCGCCGGAGCCACACGGCCTTCACCGCGTCGCAGCGGCCCTCGACTCCCGCGGCCCTCGACTCCCGCTCCCCTCCGATCGTCAGCGCGTAAACAAAGGAGTTCCGCATGTCGTCCACTTCCTCCGACGCGTCCAGGAGAGCCGTTCTCGCGTCCGGTGCGGCGCTCGCCGCCGCGGCAGGCACCTCGTTCGCGTTCTCCGGGACCGCGTCGGCTCTGCCGCGCGAGTCCGCCGGGCAGGCGGCGTCCGGCTCGGTCACCGGCACGTTCCAGGCGAAGACGGTCCACCAGCGACCGATGTTCCGCTACTGGTGGCCGGGCGGTGGCGTCACGCCCGCCGAGGTCACCAAGGAGGTCGAGGCCATGGCCGCGGCCGGCTTCGGCGGCTTCGAGATCGGTGACGTCCGCAACAGCGAGATGATCCCCATGCCCGTTCAGCAGTACGGGTGGGGTACTCCGGCCTGGAAGGACGGGGTCACCGCGGCGCTGCGCACGGCGGCCCGGCACGGGATGCAGGCCGACCTCACCATCGGCCCCTACTGGCCGGCGGTCGTCCCGGGTGTCCTGCCCGACGACGACGAGGCGATGAAGGAGCTGACCTACGGCCAGACCGTCGTCGACGGCGGGACCGCCTACTCCGCGGCCCTGCCCGCCCCGCATGCCAAGCCGAGCGGCGTCGCCGCAGGCCTGCCCGAGGTCACGGTCACCGATGTCCTCCAGGCCGTGCACGCGGCCAGGATCTCCGGTTCCGGCACCGCGAGCCCTCTGGTCCTGGAGGAGTCCACCGTCGTCGACATCACCTCCAAGGTGACCAAGGGAACGCTGAACTGGACGGCCCCCTCGGGCGGCCAGTGGGCGATCGTCGCCAGCTACTCGCGCGGCACCGCCATGATCGAGAAGCAGGTTTATTACCAGGGCTACCACTACCCCTTCACCGATCCGCAGGCCTACGTTGTCGACCACTTCGGCGCCAAGGGCGGGCGGGCCGTCACCAACTGGTGGGACAAGAAGCTGCTCACCGCCGAGATGCGCGGTCTGCTGCGCCGGATCGGCGGCAACTTCTTCGAGGACTCCCTGGAGTTCAACGTCGAGGTCCACTGGACCCCGGACATGCTCAAGGAGTTCGCCAGGCGGCGCGGTTACTCGCTGAAGCCGTACCTGTTCCTGGTGCACGGAGACGCCAAGGCCGCGTACACCTTCGCGAGCGGCCGGACCCCCGAGCGGGTCCGCTGGGACTACCACCAGACCCTCAGCGACCTGTTCGTCGAGAACCACGTCACCCTGCTCGACGACTGGGCCCGGACGCTCGGCATGAGCTTCCGCAACCAGGCGTACGGTGCCCCGCTCGACACCGCCTACTCCTCGGCCAACACCGGTGTGCCGGAGGGCGAGTCACTCGCCTTCGGCAGCAAGCCGGACTCCTTCCGCCTGGTCGCCGCCGGCCGTGATCTGGGCCGTACCGGCAAGGTGCTCTCCAGCGAGATGGGCGCGAACGTCAACGGCGCCTACCGCCTGACCCTGGCCGACCTGATCACCACCGCCAACTCCGGTTACGCGCTGGGGGTCAACCAGGTGCGCATCCACGGCTTTCCGTACGCCTCCTCGCCGGCCGGTCAGTGGCCCGGCTTCTACCCGTGGGCGCCGATGGGCGTCCCGATCAACTTCGCCGAGGCGTGGGGGCCGCGCCAGCCGCAGTGGCAGGTCGTCGACGGTGCCTCGGGGTACATGGCGCGGGTGCACACGGTGCTCCAGGCCGGCACCCACAGGGTCGATCTCGCCGTCTACCGTGAGGAGTTCGACTCCGCCGACACCGTCTTCGACGACGGCTCCCTCTCCGGCGCCGGCTTCTCGTACCAACTCCTGAGCTGGGGGCTGCTCGGACTGCCGGCCGCCAAGGTGAAGCGGGGACGACTGGCCGCGGACGGTCCCGCCTACAAGGCGCTGATCGTGCCCGAACTGTCCACGATCCTCCTCGACAGCGCCAAGCGGATTCTCGCCCTGGCCAAGGCGGGCCTTCCCGTCGTCCTGCTGGGTGAGCTGCCCACCGCGACCACCGGCCTGTCCGACGCCGCCGCCCACGACAAGGCCCTCGTCACCGTCCTCAAGGAGCTGAAGGCCGACCCGCACGTCCGCGTCGCCGCCGCGGTCGCCGACGTACCGGCCGCGCTGCGCAAGCTCGGGGTCACGGCGTCCGGCGTGCCGTCGGGCATCAGTGGACTGCTGCACACCCGTCGTGAGGACGGCGGGACCACGTACTACTTCCTGCTGAACAACTCGTCCGCCGCGGTGTCCGGTTCGGTCACCCTGGAGGCCGAAGGCACCCCGTACCGGATCGACCCGTGGACCGGCGACGTCACCCCGCTGGGCGTCTACGACGACCGCGCCAAGGGGCATGTCACCGTCGGGCTCGCGGCCGAGGCCGGCGAGGCCGTGGTCATCGCGGTCGGCAAGAGCCGCGCCTTCGGCTGCCACCACAAGGGCCTGCACGCCGTCACCGCGTCCACCGAGGTCCGGCACACCCCCTCCGGCCTGGTCGCCAGAGCCTCCACCGCGGGCAGCCACACCGCCACGCTGAGCAACGGGCGCAAGGCCACGGCCGAGATCGGCAGCGTACCGGCCGCCCTGACGCTGAACGGCTGGAAGCTGAAGGTCGAGGACTGGACCCCGGCCCATCCGGGAGCCACCGGGACGGCCGCGAACGCCACCACCAGGACCATCCACGACCTGACCCTCGACAAGCCGACCACCTGGCAGAACCTGGACGGGTTGTCCGACGTCTCCGGCATCGGCACCTACACCACCACCTTCACCATCCCCTCCTCCTGGAAGTCGACGGCCGGCGCCACCCTCGACCTCGGCTCCCTCGGAGCCGGAAGCGCCAAGGTCGCACTGGACGGCAAGGAGCTCGCCCCCGTCAACCAGCTCAACCCCGTCATCGACCTGGGCGCCCTGAAGCCCGGCTCCCACACCTTGGTCGTCACCGTCGCCACCACGTTGATGAACCGGCTCAAGCAGTTCCGCCCCGACGTCTACACCGCCGCCAAGCAGGACTACGGGCTGCTCGGCACGGTCACCGTGACCCCGTACGCCGAGGCCGCGCTTCGCTGACCGTCTCCGCACGTCGGCCGGGCGTCCGCGTGTGCGGATGCCCGGCCGGTCGATCGTGGCGCTGCCCCGCTTCACGTCGCCGAAGCGGAGCGGGAGCCCCGCGCCCGCCTCGGCCGACGGGTGGATGAGCCGCTGTCCAGGGCTTAGCGTCGAAGGAGAGGAGTCCCTCGGATCCGCCCACAGGGAGGACGATCATGGACATCAAGGGGTCGGTGGCCCTGGTGACAGGCGCCAACCGTGGAATCGGGCGGGCCTTCGCGCAGGCACTGCTCGAACACGGCGCCGCCAAGGTGTACGCCGGTGTCCGGGATCCGGAGGCCGTCGGGGGCTCGGAGCTCGTCCCGCTGCGGCTGGACGTCACCGACGAGGAACAGGTGGCCGCGGCCGCGGCGACCGCCGGGGACGTCGGCATCGTCATCAACAACGCCGGGGTCGCCGGTGGCCCGTCCCTGCTGGAGGGGTCGTTCGACGGGGCCAGGCGCGAGATGGAGGTCAACTACTTCGGCACCTGGGCCGTCTCGCGCGCGTTCGCTCCCGTGCTGGCCGCCAACGGAGGCGGAGCGCTGGTCACCATGCTGTCCGTGGCATCGTGGGTGGCCAACCGAAGGCTGCCGAGCTACGCGGCATCCAAGTCCGCCCAGTGGTCACTGACGAACGCCTTCAGGCTGGCGCTGCGGGAGCAGGGCACGCTGGTGGTCGGCGTGCATGCCGGTTACGTCGACACCGATCTGGCGGCCTTTATCGACTCGCCGAAGATCAGCGCTGCCGACGTGGCCGAGAAGACCATGGCCGCACTGCTCAACGACGAGGACGAAGTGCTGGTCGACGAAACCACCCGCCAGGTCCGTGCCGCGCTCTCGGGTGATCTGGCGACTCTGTACGCCGATCGGTGACGAGCCGATACGCCACTGCCCGCCGGAGAAAGCCGAGGTCAGGGGTGCGGGCATGGTGACGGCCCCCCGAGGCGGTGGGGGGACAGCCCCCTTGGAAGCCTGCAACTGACCGGCTTCTGCCGAGAGGTCGTCCCTGCCCAGACTCGACTGCATGACAACTCTTCCCGACCCCACGGTCGCAGTCGCGATGTCCACGGTCCGCCCACGCGGATCCGCCGCGGACACCGGCAGCGACTTCGCCCGACTGACGCAGCGCATCACCGAGGCGGGTCTGCTGCAACGGCGCCCCGGCTACTACACGGTGCGGCTGGGCCTGGTGACCGGGCTGCTGGCGGCGGGCTGGACGACCTTCGTGGTGCTGGGCGACACCTGGTGGCAGTTGGCGGTCGCGGCCGTCATGGCCGTGCTGTTCGGACAGGTCGCGCTCGTGGCCCACGACCTGGCACACCGGCAGGTGTTCCGACGGCGCCGGCCGAGCGAGATCTGGGGCCGGCTCTTCGGCAACCTCGGCATCGGCATGAGCTACGGCTGGTGGATGAACAAGCACACCCGCCACCATGCCAACCCCAACCACGAGGAACTCGACCCCGATGTCGCCCCGGACATCCTGGTGTGGTCCACCGAGCAGGCCCGCAACAGCAGCGGCCTGGCCCGCCTCATCGGTGGGCACCAGGCGCTGCTGTTCTTCCCGCTGCTGACGCTGGAGGGCTTCAACCTGCATGTGTCGAGCGTGCGGGCGCTGCGCTCGCCGTACATGAAGAACCGTCTGCTGGAGGGGAGCCTGCTCCTCCTGCACCTGGCGGCCTACCTGTCCGCGCTGTTCCTGGTGCTCCCACCCGGCAAGGCGGTGGCGTTCCTCGCCCTGCACCAGTGCCTCTTCGGTGTCTACCTCGGCTGCACCTTCGCCCCGAACCACAAGGGCATGCCGACCTTCACCGGCGACGAGCGACCCGACTTCCTGCGCCGCCAGGTGCTCACCTCCCGCAACGTCCACGGCGGCCGGCTCACCGATCTGATGCTCGGCGGGCTCAACTACCAGATCGAGCATCATCTGTTCCCCGCCATGCCCACTCCCCATCTGCGCCGCGCCCAGGTCGTGGTGCGCGCGTACTGCGCGGAGATCGGGGTTCCGTACCACGAGACCGGGCTGCTCCAGTCCTACCGTGAGGCACTCGCGCATATGCACCGGGTGGGCGAGCCGATCAGGCGGCAGCGCAGGGCGACCTGACGGCCGTACGCGCCCGTGCCACAGGGCGGCGAACGGTGGCGGTCTGGTCCGTCACCACGGGGGGAGCGACGGACCAGACGCGCCGCCCAGGGTGACAGGGAACGCTTGAGAACAGCTCGAATTGCCGCAGGGGGAGGGCGGGCTTCGTGGTCACCGGCGGACGGCCGTGACCAGCCATGCTCCGGTCCGCATACGGACTCCGGTCGCCTGTTCGTACGGAGCGAGGGCGGCGCGGAGCGCGGCCCGCACGCGTTCGGCCCCGTCACCGTCACCCGTTGCGTCGAGCTGTTCCACCAGATGCCGCCCGGGCCCGGACCCCAGGAGGTGCTCGGCGGCGTCGTCGGCGTCGCGGCCGAAGAGTCCGAGCGCGGCGACGGCTTCGGTGCGTACGTCGTCGAAGCCGGCCTGTCCGAGAACCTCGTGTACGGCGGCCGGGTCGGCGAGCGAGAACATGCCCGGGCCGGTGAAGACAGCGGATGCCTGCGGTGCGGAGGACAGGGCCGCGTTCACGGCGCCGTACACCTGGGCCCACTCGGAGCGGGCCGGGTCCGCCATGCACACGAAGGCGAGCCGTCCGCCGGGGCGCAGGGCGCGGGCGATGTTGCCGAACGCGGCGGCCGGATCCGCGAAGAACATCACTCCGAAGCGGCTCAGGGCCGCGTCGAACGCGGCCTCGGGCAGAGGGTGGACCTGGGCGTCGCCCTGCTCGAAGCCGATGTTGCCCAGGCCCTCTCGCGCGGCCAGAAGGCGCGCCCGGTCGAGCATGGGTCCGGACAGGTCCAGGCCGAGGACCGATCCCGGGGCGGCGGTCCGGGCGGCCAGGCGCGTCGTCTGGCCGGCCCCGCAGCCGACGTCGAGCACGCGGTCCCCGGGGCCGATCCCGGCCGCGGTGAGGAGGGGCTCGTTGAACCCTTCGTTGACGGCGTTCCAGCGGTCGTGGTGGTCGCTCCAGTGCCGGCCCTCGTCGCCGTTCCAGGCTTGGGACTGTGCGGTGTTGACGAGCTCGTACATGGGATCGCTCCTGCCGGAGAGCTAGTATGGGCACCTGCCCATACCAAGGTATGAGCGTTCGCCCATACTGGCAAGTGTCGTCCGGGAGGACCCGATGTCACCACGCGGAGTAGCGATCCCCGACGTCCGGGAGCGGCTCTTCGCCGCGGCGGAGCGGGTACTGGCCCGGGAAGGCACCGCCGGCCTGACCAACCGGTCCGTCACGGAGGAGGCGGACTGCGCGAAGGGACTGCTCTACAACCACTTCGCGGACCTGGACGACTTCGTGACCCAACTTGTCCTGGACCGGTTCGCGCGGATCGCCGCGGAGGTGGGACCGCTGCCCGACCGGGCGGGCAGCGGCAGCGTGCACGACAACCTCACCGCCGCGGCACTCGCCATGCTCGGCACGAGCGGCCCCGCGATCGCCGCGGCCGCCCTCTCCCGCAACCAGGTCGCCCAGCGCGTGGCCCGCTCCTGGGCGGACGGCACCCCGGGACCGGGCGCGGTCGAGGACGCGATGACCCGCTACCTGGAGGCCGAACAACGCCTCGGCCGGGTGGCCCCGGACGCGGACTGCCCCATGCTGGCCCTCGCCCTGACCGGCACGGTCCACCACCTGCTGATGCACCCGGGCCCGCAACCACAGGCCCCCGAACCGCTGCTCCGGCGGCTGGTCACGGCCCTGGTGACCACACCACCCGGGCCCACGGCGGCACCCTGAGCGGATCGTCACCCCGACTGTCGCGCCGCCGGTGGCCGGGGTCCGTCAGGAGCAGGCGTAGCTGAAGGACGCCTCCGCCTCAATCGGCTTGGACCGGTCCGCGATGCGCAGCTGTGCGGATCCCCGGAAGCTGCCGGGGCCGCGGACCGTCCAGCGCAGGTGCACGGTGACCCTGCGGTCGCCCTGGTGGGCCATGTGGACCAGCTCGCCGGAGTCCTGGCCGTCGCTGCGCAGCCAGTGGTACGTCACCGGGCCGCCGCGGCCGTCCGTGGTCACGACGCCGACCAGGTCGGCGGTCTGTCCGCAGTGCAACGTCCCGGCGGGTGCCCGGACCTCGACGGCGGTGACCGTCGGGGCCGGGGCCGGGCGCAGCAGCAGCCAGAGCAGGACGGCCGCGGCGGTCAGGAAGGCCGTCGTGACGATCCAGGCCCGCCGCCCTCGACGGCGCCGGCCGCTGCCCGGCGGTACGGGCGCGGTGCGCCACTGGGCGCGCAGGACGTCCTGGGCCTCCAGGGGGACGCCGGGGCCGAAGCGCAGCAGGATCTCGCCGTCGTCCTCGCCGGTCGCGGTCGGCGTCGTTGCCTCGGCGGGTGCCGTCGTCGGGGATCCGGCGGGGGTGCGGTGGCGCTTGCCGAGGACGGTGGCCTGATCGTCCGAGGCGGCGGAGCGGGGCTGATGCGGGGCGGAGCGGGTGCGGCCGGGCATGGTCTGCTGCTCGTCGGGCACGACGGGCCCGGACGTGTCCGCTTCCGGGACCACGTCCTCGGGGTCCGCGCCTTGGGTTTCCCGGCCCGCGGCGTCCCCGGCCGTGGCCTCCCCGCCCGCGGCATGGCTGCCCTCGGGGTCCCTGTCCGTGGCCTCCCCGCCCTCGGGCTCGGCGGCTTCGGGACCGGCGGGTTCGGTGCCGGCCGCTGCGCAACCAGAGGTTTCGACTCCCTCTCCCCGGGGGCGCCCAGGTTGGGCCGTAGCCCCGGTCCCGTCCCCCGTCGGAACCGTGGTGAACTGCGGGGCCGCCGCGGCCACCGCCGCGCGGAGTTCGGTACGCCGCAGGAAACCCGCCGGGAGCGCCGCGCGCCCGGTGACCAGCGCCTCTCGGGCCGCCGCGAGCCCCTCGGACCCGGCGGCGGCGGAGCAGCGCGCGAACAGAGCGGCCGCGGGGGTGCCGGGGGCGACCCAGGCCTCGCCGAGGGTGCGGCACAGGCCTGCCCAGGCCGCGATGTCCGCCTCGCGGCGCGTGGAGTCCGGCGCGTCGCCCAGCACCGTGCCCAGGGCGGCTTCGGCGAGCAGCGCGACCCCGTCCGGGGCGAGGACGACGGTGTCCGCGTCCAGCGCCCCGTGGGCGAGACCGGCCGCGTGCAGGGCCAGCAGGCTCTGCGCGGTCTCGTTCAGGACACTGGCCGCACTGCCCGCGTCCGGGCCCGAACCCGGACGGGCAGGCAGATCCGCGAGGGTGGGAGTCGGCGGCCGGGCGGTGACCAGCCACACCTCCCCGGCCTCCACGACGAGGTCGACCGTGCCGAGCACTCCGGGCAGCCGGAGCCTGGCGACGGCGAGCACGGCCGCCGCGAGCCGCTCGCGCGTGCCCTCCGGCGCGAGCAGGGCACGGTCGATGCGCAACGCGCCGAGCATCGGCTCGCCGGACCCGGCCGGGAGCAGCGCGTGCCAGGTGCCGTGGCGGGCGTCGCGCGACCAGCCCGACAGGGGGCGCCCGGCGACGGTGGTGGCTGTCGTCATGCCGATCCGTTCTCGTTCTGGTGCTCGCTCGGTACGGCGCTCAGCACGGCGGTGCGTCCAGGGTGGCCGTCTGCGGTCCGTTCGCGGCCGCCGGAGTGCTGGTGAGCGTGACCGTCCAGGTGCCCCGGCACGGGTGGTTGGCGAAGTCGGCCACGAAGGTCACGGGGTAGTGCGTGCCGCCGGACAGCTGCTGCGTCCGGTGGCCGTAGGGATCGGCGGGCGTGTTCACGTAGTAGTCGGCCGTGACGGTCACCGGCCCGGTGCCGGTCGTGTCGACGGTGACGTCGGCGACCAGCGTGCCGGGGGTCTGCCCCCGCTGCCAGGAGCCGATGGTGATGGTGATCGTGCCCGGCGTGGGAACGAGCGTGGGCGTGGGCGTGGGCGTGGGCGTGGCCGGGCCCACGGTCGTCGGTGCGGGGGACTCCGTCGGCGCGGCGGTGCTCACCGTGGGGCTGGGGGAGACCGTCGGGCTGTCCGAGGGGGTTCCGGTCGGAGTGGTGTCGGCCGTGGGGGAGTCGCCGGTCGCGGACGCGGAAGGCGATGAGGGCAATGGAGTCGGCGAGTCGAAATCCGAGGGCACCGAACTGGCCGCTGTCGTCGACGTGTCGTGCGGACGGGCCGCCACGGACGTCACCCCGCCCGCGACGGCCGCCAGCGCGGCGGCCCCGGCGGCGGCCTTCCACCCGCTGCGCCTCAGCCGGCCGAGCAGTGTCAGGGCACGGGCCGGGGCTTCGAGGGTCGCGGTCGCGGTGAAGGGCAACAACAGGGCGAGCAGTGCAGTGAGTTCGGCGAGCCTGCGCCGTCCGCGCTCCTCCCAGCCGGCGCCGTACCCCTCGGTGGCGGATCGCTCCAGGTCGGCGAGGAACGCCTCGATGCCCGGCCGATCCGCCGGGTCCTTCGCCAGCCCTCGGCGCAGCAGCTCGCGTACGGGGGTGGGTACATCGTCCACCGGGACGGGGGCCCGCAGGTGCTGGAGGCGTAGCGCGGTCACGTCGTCGCCGGTGAACGGGCGGCGCCCGGTCAGGCATTCGTGGAACACGGCCGCCGCGGCGTACACATCGCCTGCCGGTCCCGCCGGTTCGCCCTGCCACTGCTCGGGCGCCATGTAGGCGGGGGTGCCGGCGGCCTCGGTCTCGCGTCCGGTGCGCACGGCGATGCCGAAGTCGGCGAGCGCGCTGGTGCCGTCGGCGCGGACCAGCACGTTCTCGGGCTTGTAGTCGCGGTGCACCACCCCGGCCGCGTGGGCCGCGCCGAGGCCCAGCAGCGAGCCCTTGAGCAGGACCAGGGCGGCCTCGGGGCCGGTCGCCCCGTGCCGGCGCAGCAGTTGGCGGAGGCTGACGCCGTCCACCGCCTCCATCACGATGGCGGCACCGCCGCGCGCCTCGACGTACTCGTACAGCCGCACCACGCACGGGTGCCGCAACTCGCCGAGCAGCCGGGCCTCGGCGCGGAAGCGGGCCAGGAACTCCCGGTCGGTACGCAGGTGTTCGCCGAGGTATTTGATCGCCACGGGTATCCCGGTCGCGGTGTGCCGGGCCAGTACGACCCGCCCGCCGCCGCCCTCGCCGAGCGTACGTACCTCTTCGTAGCCGGGGACGGCCCAGTGGCCGGGGCTGCCGGTGTCCACGTTCATGCCGTCCCCTCCACGGCCGCGCCCATCGCCGGAGCCGGTGCCGTACCCCGGGCATCGCGTCGGCGCCGCACCCGGCGGGCCAGCCAGCGCACCGGCGCCGACCACACCGGGAACGCCACCAGGGCGACCACGACGACCTCGATCACCGTGGTCCACGCCGGGGACAGCCACCCGTCCAGCAGGTCACCGATCCGGGAGCGCCAGGCCAGCAGCGCGAGGACGAGGAAGCCGTACGTCCCGACGACGACCGAGAGTCCGTACGCGGCCATGCCCGCCTGTCGCGGCCCGGGCCGGACGCCCGCGCGCAGGTCCTGCCAGAGCCCCTTGCGGAAGTACGCGCTCGCCTCCTCGCGCAGCCGCGGCACCCGCAGCGCGTCGGTCAGTGCCTGGTAACCGTCCAGCGGCATCAGAGGGTTGAAGTTGTAGAGCGTGTTCAGATAGAGCCCGAAGGCCAGTTGGAAGAGGACGGCCGAGGCCGCGCCGGCGGGCAGGAAGGCCGCGCCGGCCGCGCACCAGCCGGCCAGCGCCGCCGTCGACAGCGGCCCGGACAGTGCGACGACGACGCGTGACCAGCGGGTGCCGAACCACATGTCGCTGGTGTCCACGAACGCGAACGGCATGCCCATCATGAGCAGGAAGCCGCCGCGCCTGACCTTGCGGCCGTACGACTTCACGGCCAGCGCGTGCGTCAACTCGTGGACGACGAGGGCGGATATGTAGCCGGCGGCGAGCAGCACCGGGCCCCGGACGCCCGCGCCGCCGAAGTCCAGCAGGTGCTGGCGTCCCTGTGCGGCGAAGAACGCGGCGAGCCCGCCGATCACCGACAGCCAGACCAGCGTCACTCCGGTCCGGGTGAAGAACCGCCAGCCGAAGGCCTGGTAGAGGCGGCCGACGGCGCGGTCCAGGCCGGGGACCGAGATCTCCAGCTTCAGCAGCGCCCGGTACACGGCGTGTCCCACGCGCCGCCAGCCCGTCCGCTCCACCTGCTCGGGGCGGCCGGGCAGACCACGCAGCAGTCCGGCGTCCGCGAACGCGGCGAGCGCCGCCTCGATGCGCGGCAGGGCGAGTTTGCCGAAGCGGTCGGCGTACGCGAACAGCAGGTCCCGTACGGTGTTCTCGCCGTCGACGGCCTGCCAGAGGAAGACCTCGCGCTCGTCCAGCTCCAGATACCTGCCGGTGCGGGTGCTGTTGAGCACCCAGCGGGCCTCGCCGCGGTCGGCGGGCAGCTGCTTGAGCGCCCAGCCGGAGCGGCGGCGGGGACGCGCGGTGAGCGGGCCGTTCGCCTCCGGTGCCGCCTCTTCCTGTGCGGCGGTGGGGAGTTGGGTGAGCTGGGTGCCGACGACCTGGGTGCGCTGACCGATGTGCGCCTCGCGCGGCTGCTCGAACACCAGGCGTACGTCGCCGACGGACAGCTCGGTGCCGTCGGCGAGTTGGGCGGCGCCGCCGTGCAGGTCGACGCCCGCGACGGCGGTGCCGTTGAACGAGTCCAGGTCCTCGATCCGGAAGCCCGACTCGGTACGGACGATTCGGGCGTGACTGCGCGAGACGCTGGCGTCGGCCAGGACGACGTCGCTGTCCGAGCCCCGGCCCAGTGTGGTGACCGGGCCGGTGAGCGGGACGAGCAGGGCGGGGTCGTCGAGTCCGCGCAGCTGCGGCGCGGTGTACGACGTCGGTGCCGCGCCGCGGCGCAGTGTGCCGCAGTGCAGGCAGTACGGGAAGTCGCGCCGCACATGGACGCGGCAGGCGTGGCAGAGCATGGGTCGGCTCAGCCCGCGCCGGATCCGCTGACGAACGTTCCGTCGGTGAAGCCGCCGTCGGTGTCGGGCGCGGTGGGGGAGAGGTGGGTGGAGATATTGCCGAGGCCGGGGGTGCTCACACCGCCGCGCATGCGCTCGGTGCCGTCGGCCAGGCCCGCGCGGCCACCACGACCGCCCTCGCCGTCGCCACCACCGGGTTCTCCACCGCCGCCGCCGGGACGCCGACCGGTGTTCTCCTGGCTGCCGCCGCCGTTGCCGTCGCCGCCTCCGGGTTCTCCACCGCCGCCGCCGGGACGCCGACCGGTGTTCTCCTGGCCGCCGCCGCCACTGCCGCCTTCGCCGCCGCCACCGCCGGAGCCGCCGTCGTGACCGTGACCGCCGCCCTCTTCGCCGCCCCCGCCGTCGCCGCCGGAACCTCCGCCGTCGCCGCCACCGGAACCGCCGTGGCCGCCGCCCTCGCCGCCGCCGGGCCGACGTCCGGTGTTCTCCTGGTCGCCGCCGCCACCGCCGCTGTCGCCGCCGCCATCACCGCCGCCGCTGTCGCCACCGCCGTCGCCGCCGTCGCGGTCGTAGATACCGCCGTGCCCGAAGTGACCGACGTCGCCGCCACCCTCGCCACCGGACCCGCCGTCGGTACCGCCGCCGCCGAACCCGCCGCCGTGGCCGCCGAGGTCGCCGAACCCGCCGAACCCGCCACCGGTTCCGGCGCCACCGTCACCGAACCCGCCGCCGAACCCGCCGTCGGTACCGCCGCCGCCGAACCCGCCGCCGTGGCCGCCGAGGTCACCGAAACCGCCACCGGTTCCGGCACCGCCGTCACCGAAGCCACCGCCGAACCCGCCGTCGGTACCGCCGCCACCGAACCCACCGCCGGTACCGCCGTCGAAGCCACCGTCACCGAACCCGCCGAAGTCACCCATGCCGCCGTCGGCACCCCCACCGGCATGCCCCCCGAGCCCGCCGAGGTCCGACCCGGCCTCGTGTCCGAAGCTCCCGAACCCCTCGGCGTCGCCGAATTCACCGAACTCACCGAACCCACCGGATCCGCCGCTCACATCGACCGGCGAATTCTGGGCCAGCGCACCGCCGAGCAGGCTCTGGGCGCCGGTGGCGGAGGCGTCGAAGCCGTCCGTGCCCGCGTGGCCGTCGGCGGGAAGCGGCAGGTCGGTCGTGTGCTCGACGGAGGCCTGATCAGCCGACACATGGTCGACCGGGACATGGGGAACGTCATGGTGTGCCAGCGCGTGTGCCGCGCTCCCGAAGAACAGGGACGACTTGGACAGCCGCGGGTCGAGTGCGGCCGGTCCCTCGACGGTGCCGGACTCGACGCGCAGGGCGCGGAGCTCGCCGACCTGCGCGGGGGTGAGACCGAGTCTTCGGGCCACCTCCTCGGTGTCACCGTCGAGTTCGGCCCTGAAGGCCGGGTCGACGGCAAGACGGGTCATGGCATCGCGAAAGGCGTTGTCGGTCATGTCCTCGGGTCTCCGTGGGTCTGCGTACGCTGTGGTCCGGTCCCGGCGGAGCTGAGGATCCCCCTGGCCGGCGGCAACTGCCTTTTCCGGCCATCCCCACCGTTGCTGCACGGACGGTTATAAGGGGCATGGCATGACCAGCGCAAGGCCGGGAGCAGGGCACTCCGGTGAATATGCCGCTGGAAGGGTCGGCCACCTCGGCCGCGCACCGCTCGGATACGGCCATCGGTGAGGCCGTCCGGCTGGGCCCCGAGGTCGCCTGCGGTCAGTCGCCCGGATCGGTTTCACCCAGCCTGCGCTCGATGTGCCTGCGCGAGGTGATGCCGAGCTTGCGGAACACCCTGCTCATATGGAACTCGACGGTCGAGGTGGTGACGAACAGCTGGCCGGCGATCTCCGCGTTCGTCAGTCCCGACGCGGCAAGCAACGCCACATGACGTTCCTGCGGGGTGAGGCCGAACCGGGTGTCGGCGGTTCGCTTGCGTGCCGTCTCCCCGGTGGCCAGCAGTTCCGCCTTGGCCCGCTCGGCGAACGGCACGGCTCCCCAGGACTCGAAGGACTCGAACGCCGACCGGAGTTGGACCCTGGCGTCGGCACGACGCTTGCGCCGACGCAACCACTCGCCGAACAGCAGGCGCGACCACGCCAGGTCCACCGCCACCGGCACCTTCTCCAGCTGCGCGATCGACTCCTGGTACAGCCGCTCGGCGTCGTCACCGGCTGCCATCAGGGCTCGGCAGCGGGCGAGCAGCCCCAGCGCCCACGGGGTCGCGGCCAGCGGGGCGCGCTCCTCCATGCGTTCCATGGCCAGGGCGGCGGCCGCGGGAGCACCGGCCCGCAGTCCGGCCTCGACCATCCCGGCGAGATTGATGTCGCCCAGGGTCACGGGGTGGTCGGCGAACACGGCGAGCTGGACGTCGAGTGCTTCCCGGTAGCGTCCGCGCCCGATCTCGAAGATGCTCAGGGCCTGGCCGGCCCACCGGTACGTCACTCCGGTCCCGTGACTGTCGGACATCGCGCGCATCGTGGCGACCGCGGCCCGCAGTTCGGCCTCCCGGCCGGTCCAGGCGTACAGCAGGGCCTTGTGGAAGTCTCCCGACCTGAAGTACCCGGTCGCGTTCATGTAGTCGTCCGACTCGACGAAGCAGCTTTCGGCGGCGGCGAACCGGCCGTTCCAGATCTCCACCTTGGCGAGGGCGAGCAAGGCCAGGCTGAGCCCGTAGAGCGCCCCGCGCGCCCGGCCCGCCGCCACCAGCTTCTCCAGGATCTCCCGCTTGGCCTCGATGTCCCACACCTCGTCGCCCGCGATACTGACCATGACGCTGAACGCGTCCTGTTCGTGCAGCTCGTCGGCGGTACGCAAGCGTGCCAGGGCCGCGGCCAGGGCCGGGGCCCCCGCCGCGTAGCCGTGGGCGATCGAGCGCGCCAGCGCCGCCATCAGCGGATCGGGGCTCCCGGCCGGCAGGGCCGCATCCTGCCAGGCGTCGGCAGCGGCCTTCGCGACTTCGTGGGGCGTCGTCCCGGTGATCATCCGACCGCCGATGATCGCGGCCTGCGTCGCCTCGCGCAGCAGGTCCCAGCGGGCCGTCGGATCGGTGGTGGTGAGGTCGGCCACCGCGTCCAGCAGCATCGCGGGCACCTCGCGGGGGCGGGCGCGGAGCATCTCGACGGAGGCCCGCAGCCGAGTCGCCTGCACCCGGGCCGCCGGCCCGCTCAGGTGCGGTGTGGCGAGTTCGAGCAGCGCCTGGACCGCCGCCAGATTGCCGGAGGTGAGGTGTGCCGCCGCGGCGTCGAGATACCGCTCGGCCCGCTTGCCGGGATGCGCGGTCAGCTCCGCCGCCCGGGTGAGGACCAGGGCCTGTTCGGAGTATCCGCCGCGGGCCTGGGCCAGTTCCGAGGCGGCTTCGAGCTCCGCGGCCACGCCGTCGTCCGGGCCGTCGGCCGCCTCGGCCAGATGCCAGGCCCGGCGCTCGGGGGCGCTCGTGGCGGCGAGTGCCGTCTGCACCCTGCGCAGCTCTTCGGCGGACGCGGCCGAGTGGACCGCGGAACGGATCAGCGGATGCCGGAACTCGGCGGTGGTGCCGCGGTTGAGTATCCCCGCGGCGACGGCGGGCGCGGCGGACCGGATCGACAGCCCCAGAGCACCGGCGGCGCGCCACAGCGCCGCCTGGTCGTCCGTCGGCGTCATGGCCATGAGCAGCAGCAGGGTCTGGGTGTCGGCGGGCAGCAGCGCCGCCGCCCGCCGGAAGTGTTCCTCCAGCTGCCGGTTGACCGGCAGCGGCTCGGGCAGCGGGGTGACCCCGGCCAGCTGCTCCGAGCCCAGGTTCACCGCCAGCTCCAGGAGCGCGAGCGGGTTGCCTCCGGTGCCGGCGACGAGTCGCTCGGCGACCGTCCGGTTCAGGTGCCCGGTCACCCCGGCGCTCAGCAGGGCCCTGGCCTCGTGGCCGGCGAGCCCCTCCAGCCGGAGTGCGGGCAGGTCGCCGAAGACATCGGGGTCGCCGGTGCCCTCCCTGCCGGCGAACAGCAGCCCGAGGCAGTCCGCGTACAGGCGCCGGCCCACGAACGCCAGGGTCTCCGCCGACTCGCGGTCCAGCCACTGCACATCGTCGACCAGGCAGAGCATGGGCGCCGCCGTGGCCGCGTCCGAGAGCAGCGTCAGCGCGGCCAGCCCGACCAGATGGCGGTCGGACGGGGGAGCGTCGGTGAGCCCGAGCGCCGCGTTCAGGGCGTCGCACTGGCGTTGCGGCAGGGTCGGCAGCCGGCCCAGGTAGGGGCGCAGGAGCCGGTGCAGGGCTCCGTAGCTCAGCCGGGTCTCAGCCTCCACACCGACCAGCCTGACGACCGTCAGGTCCCGGGCGGACTCGGCCGCGTACCGCAGGAGCCGGGATTTGCCGACGCCCGCGTCGCCGTTGAGCACCAGGACGGCGCTGAAGCCGTCACGGACCGATGCGAGCAGCCTTCCGATCGCCTCGCGCTCCGCGAGCCGGCCGACCATCGGCGGCCCTGGCACGGCGGGAACGTCGGACCACACCATGAGCAGCCCCTTCGTCATGTCGTGACCGGCTCGGGCGCGGGCGCGCCCGAGGGACGGGCGGGCGTCACGTCCGGTCGCGGCGGCACGTCCTGCCGGTCGCGCGCGGTGCGTGGCGGGCCGTCCCGCCCTGTGGGACCGCTCCCATGATGCCTTGCGATACGGCGTACGACGACATGGCGATCCCCCGGAACAGCGCCCGTCCGTCGGGCTGTTGTGACACCTGGCACCCTAGGAAGTCGGGCGGCGGCCGTCTTTCCCCAACGCGCACCGACGTTGTTCTGATCGTGCACTCTCCCTGGACCTCGGGCCGGAACGCTCGCGTCCGCACGTCATGCGCGCCGATACTCGGGGGAGCGCGTCGGGAGACCTGGGGACAGTGGCATGAGCGTGGTGTTCTCGGTGCGGTCGACGCCCGACAGCGAGAGTCTGGAGCACTGGCAGGAAGAGGTGTTCCGTACCTTCGTCCCCCTGCGGATCACCCTCCCCAAGGACGAACCCTTCAGCGGGACGATCAGCACCGACTGGCTCGGTCCGCTCCAGACGACCACCGTCGACTGCGATCGCGGCCGCGTTGACCGCACGCCGCGGCTGATCGCCCGCGACAGCTCCGACCACATGTACGTCGGTCTGCAACGCGGCGGCCACGCCCACGTGGACCAGGACGCCCGCAGCGCCGAACTACGCCCGGGCGACCTGGCGTTGTACGACACCACCCGCCCCTACACCCTCCACTTCCCGCACCGGTTCCGGATGCAGGTGCTGCTGGTGCCCCGCTCACTGCTGCCGCAGTCCGAGGGCGACCTCCGGCGTTTCACGGCGACGGCGCTGCACAAGGACGACGGGCTGGGTCAGGTCGTCGTGCCCTTTCTCCAGGGTGTGATCGACCACGCCCCCGACATCACCGCCGAGGCAGGGGAACGGCTGGCGGCCAATGCCGTGGACCTCGTCGGAACGCTCCTCGCCGGACGGCTCGGCCGCGATGCCGAGGACACCCCGGGCGGCAGCCTCGCACTCCTGCTGCGTATCAAGGCCTTCATCGACCGCCATCTCGCGGACCCCGATCTCTCCCTCGCCGCCATCGCGCGCGAACACCGCATATCGGTCCGCTACCTGCACAGGCTCTTCGAGAGCGAATCCACCACCGCGGCCCGCTGGATCCAGCGGCGCCGCCTGGAGGAGTGCCGCAGCGAACTCTCCCGCCGCTCGACGGCCGCCCCCACCGTCTCCGCGGTGGCCCGCCGCTGGGGCTTCACCAACGCCGCCCATTTCAGCCGGGCGTTCCGGGCGGCGTACGGGGTCCCGCCGAGCCGGTGGAGGACCGGCGCGCAGGAGGAGGCGTCCGGGCCCGCGCCCGGATGACGGGCACGCCTTCGCGTGTCCCGCCGCCGACGTGACCCCGTCGGTTGAGGATCGAGGCCGCCACCGCGGCGGCGTGGTCACGCTGGACCGGACCGCGGTCTTCCGTGCCAGGGGACTCGTGACGGAAGGAGGCGCTGCGGTCGCGGTCGATGGCCGGGTTGCGGGCCACGGCGAGCAGTCAGCCGTGTACCGAGCCGTCGTCGGCATAGAGCCGGTCGGCATGGTGCCAGGCACGTATGAGGGGTCGTCGAGGACGAACCGGACCTGCGGCTCGTCCTCGTGGACGTGGTGCGGGGGCGCGTCGCCGGCCGGGCCGGCGGGGCACGGCGGGATCTGTGCTCACGGCGTCGTGACCGCCGGTCGGCGCATGATCGGCCAGCGCGTGACCGGCCAGCGCGTGACCGGTCAGAGCGTGACCGGTCAGAGCGTGACCGGTCGACGCGTGACCGGTCGACGCGTGACTGGTTGGAGCGTGATCGGTCAGAGCGTGACCGCTCCGGCGTCGCCGGTCAGAGCGACTCGACGAGACCGCCGTCGATGACGAAGTCGGCCCCGGTGATGTTCGCCGCCGAAGGACCGGCGAGGTAGAGCACCAGATCGGCCACCTCGGACGGCCGGCTGAAGCGGCCGGTCACCGACTGGCCGGCCGCGCCGCGCGCCACCTCCCCGGGGTCGACGCCCCGGGACCGGCCGACCGTGTCGGCGACACCGCCGGTCCCCTGCCACAGCGCCGTCTCCACCGGGCCGGGACTGATGGTGTTCACCCGCACCCCGCGCGGACCCACCTCCTTGGACAGGGCCTTGCAGAAGTTGGTCAGTGCCGCCTTCGCCGCGCCGTAGTCGATGACCAGCGGGTCCGGCAGCCGGCCGTTGACGGAGGAGACGGTGACGATACGTCCCGCCCCGGTGGCGAGCAGATGCGGCAGGGCGGCCCGGGTGGTCCGGACGGCGGACATGAGATTGACCGTGAACGTCCAGTCCCAGTCCTCGTCCGTCACGCTCAGGAAGCCGTCCACCCGCGGCCGGACCGCGCCCACGTTGTTCACCAGGACATCGACACCGCCGTGGACCGCGACGGCCTCGGCGACCAGCGCCGCCGGACCGCCGGGCGTCGCGAGGTCGACCTCCACGACGGTGAGTTCGGCACCCTGCTTCACCTGCTCGTCGAGGGCGTCGGTGCGTGACCTCGACGCCGCGACGACACGGGAGCCGGCCGCGAGGAACGCCTCCACGACGGCCAGCCCGATGCCGCGCCCGGCGCCGGTGACCACCACCGTACGTCCCGTCAGGCCCGCGTCGGCAGCGGACGGTCCGGCGGCCGGGGACGGCCGGGAGCTCATCGCCCGGGCTCCGGATTCTGCTGCCGCAGCCAGGTGAGAACGGTGTCCGCGACCTCGCGCCAGCCTCCGTCGATCGTCAGGGAGTGCCCCCGGTCGGGGAAGTTGATGATGTCGGTGACTGCCTCGGAGTGCCGGTACTGCTTGAGGGTGGCCCGGGTGACGGTCTCGGGCACCGTGTGGTCCTTGCCGCCGGAGACGAGCAGCAGCGGACCCCGTCCGCTGTTTTCCGTGTCGACCTTCGCCGGCGAGTGCGGGTTGAAGTTGGCGGAGGCAGCCTCGTACAGCGGCTTGCCCGGCGCCGGGATGGTCCAGCGCTCGTATAGCGCCGCAGACTCCTCCTCCTCGATGGCGTTGCCGAACGCGAACCGGAACTGCTCCGCGGTCAGGGAGACCGACCGGTGCTTGTTGGCCGGGTTCTTGAAGACCGGGAACGTCGCCCGCAGCGCGGACAGCGGCAGCGGCAGTACGCCCTTGATCTGCGCGGCGTCGATGGCGACCGCCGCGGCGGCGCGGTCCTGGCCGAGCAGCTTCTGCGCGATCATCCCGCCGAAGGAGTGGCCGATCAGGATGGGCCGCTCGGGCAGGTCCGCGATCAGGGTCGCGTAGTGCTCGACCACGTCGTCGATGCCGTGGCCGGCGATGCTCTCGGGGTTCTGGCGCGCCTCCTCGACGGTGTCGGGGTCGCCGGGCCAGCCGGGCGCGGACGGGCTGTAGCCCTGCTCGGCGAACAGGTCGATCCACGGCTGCCAGGAGGTGCCGTGCAGCCAGAGTCCGTGGATGAAGACCACGGGAGGTGTGACGGTCATGACGGTGCCCTCTCGCTTGGACGTACCGAGCCGGTGGTGCACACGAAACCGGGAACCCCGCCGCTCTCGCACCGGGGTCACACCCCAGTGTTCGGGGCCGGACCCCGGACGGCCCCAGGGGGCTCGGCACCGGGTCCGCTCGGCCGCCGCCCGAGAACGCGGACGCAGGCCCCGACCGCCGAGCGGTGGGGGCCTGCGTATCCGACCGCGTATCCGACCGCGTATCCGACCGCGTATCCGACTGCGTGTCCGACCGCCGACAGCTCCCGGCCGGTACGGCGGCTTCGGCTGGTCCGGGTCCCGGTGGCTAAGGCTGGTCCGGGTTCAGGGTGCCGTCGAACTCGAACACCGGGTTGGGCACGTCCTGCTGGGTCTTCTTGTCGGTGATGGTCGCCAGACCGATGATCTTGGACGGGCCGCCGGCGACGTAGGTGGAGTCGGCCCTGATCTGCACTTCGAACTTGCCGATCTGCAACTGATGGTTGTCGTCGTTGAAGGAGACCATGCAGATCCAGTCGGTGCCGGGGCCGACGTCGGCGACCTTGGGGCCGCCGCGGTCGCAGGCCGCCGAGGCGTCGATTCCGGAGACGGTGATACCGGGGATCCCGAGTATGGCCGCCTGCTGGACGTACAGGTTCGCGAACGTGGGGGCCAGTGCCTGCTCGACGCGGGTTCTGGTGATGTCGGGTGTGCCGGCTGCGGTGGACGCGGCCACGGCGGCGACCGCCGCCGCGAGAACCAGGCCGCGTACGAGAAGTCGGGTGCGGATCACGGTTCAGCCTCCGGTGATGTCGCTGCGGCGCAGCGAGAAGTAGGCGAATGCCAGGCATACGGCGGTCCAGCCGACGCTGACCGCCAGGCCGAAGGTGAGCGGGCCGTAGAAGGGGTGCTCGGCGAGCAGTCCGTGCCAGGAGTCCAGGGGGGTGGTCAGCAGGAACTTGCGGGTCAGATCGATGCCGCCGAGGGTGCCGACCAGCTGCATGACCAGGGAGAGGGCGACGGGAACGGCGACTCCCGCGGCCGGGTTGCGGGTCTTGACCGACAGCAGCAGGCTCAGCGCGGTGAACCCGATCTGCGGCGCCAGCGCGGTCCCCCAGCTGGCGAGGACCAGTCCCAGTGCGCTGCCGGAGGGGATGAGCTGACCGCCCAGGCCGACGAGGGGCTGCGTGCCGATGATCAGCAGGCTGGACCCGATGGTGCTCGCCGCCAGGACGACCAGCGACAGGACCGTGAACAGGGTCGCGGTGAGCGCCTTGCCCCAGAAGATCTGGCTGCGGGTGACCGACCGGGTCAGGATGGTCTTCCAGGTGCCGTGGTGGTCCTCGCTGGCGAAGATGTCTCCGGCGACCAGCGCCGCGAGCATCGGGAAGATCCATTGCGAGCCGAAGGCCAGGATGAACAGCGGTGCCGCGTATCCGCTGGTGTGGATCTGGCGGCCGTAGATCGTGTCGCTGGGGGTCTGCTGCTGCCCGTTGAACACCAGCACGATGACGATCGGTGCGAGGAGGCAGACGAGAAGCGCGTAGCGGCTGCGGGCCTGTGCGACGAGCTTGGCGACCTCCCAGCGCAGGACGGTCCCGATGCCGGGGCGCCGGGTGGCGCGCCGCGGCGCGGCGGCCGTCGGCTCGGGAGCGAGGGGGATACCGGTGGTGCTCGTGGTCATCGGTGTGCTCCGCTGGTCACTGGGGCGGCGGGCCGAGGGGTCCGCGCGTCCGGCGCGGGCTCGGTGAGCATGAAGAACAGCGCTTCCAAGGGGGTCTCGTCGAGGCTCAGCGCGCGCAGGGCCATGCCGGCCTTGACGATGTCGACGATCAGGGCGTCGATGTCCTCCTGCGGCCCCCGTACGGCGAGGCCGTCGTCGGTGCGGGTTGCCTCGAGACCGCAGGCCCGGACGAGCGCCTCGGCGGCGGTGTCGTCGGTGGTGGAGATGCGGTGGGCCTGGGCGGGTGCCTGTTCGCGCAGCGCGGCGATCGAGCCGTGGTAGGCGACCGTTCCGCTGCGCATGATGGTGACGTCGTCGCAGATCTGCTCGACCTCGCCCATGTCGTGGCTGCTCAGCAGTACGGTCAGACCGCTGGTGGCGAGGCGCTTGACCAGGGCCCGCATGTCGCGGATACCGGCCGGGTCGAGTCCGTTGGCGGGCTCGTCCAGCACGAGGAGCTTCGGGTCGCGGACGAGGGACGCGGCGACGCCGAGACGCTGGCGCATGCCGAAGGAGTAACCGCCCACCTTGTCCCGCATGCGGTCGGTGAGGTCGACGATGTCGAGGACCTCGTCGATCCGGCCGGGTGCCACACCGCCGTCGAGTCCGGCGAGGAGTTCCAGGTTCCGTCGGCCGCTGAGACCGGGATAGAACTTCGGGCTCTCGATGAACCCGGCCACGCCGTCGAGCACGGCGATACCGTGCTTGTCCCACGAGCGCCCGAAGACCTCCAGGGTGCCGCTGTCGGGGCGGATCAGTCCGAGCAGCATCCGGAGAAACGTCGTCTTCCCCGCGCCGTTCGGGCCGAGAAGACCATAGACCTCGCCTTCGGCGACCTTGATGGAGATCTGGTCCACCGCGGTCAACGAGCCGAAAGTCTTGGTTAGTTCGGCGGCATTGACCGCCAGCGCTTCGCTCATGCAGTCGGACCTTAGAGACGGCGCATGAAGCAACCATGAAGCCGATCGACGCCTTGCCCGCCCCAGCTCACCCCCTGTCTCTT
>NZ_VJZD01000154.1 GCF_009377175.1 Streptomyces adustus | reverse complement strand
GCCGCGCGCCTGGACGAGCTGGCGCAGCCGACGGCCGCCGACGGTCTTCAGGCGCTGCTGGCCGACCGTGCGTCGTTCGAGGAGTTCGACGTCGACGCGGCCGCCGCGCGCGGGATGGCGTTCGAGCGCCTCGACCAGCTCGCCATGGACCACCTCCTCGGCACCCGCGGCTGAACACACGCGTGCCTGCGGGCACGTACACACGGCTGAACACACGCGCGCGTGCCTGAAGGCACGTACGCACGGCTGAACACACGCGCGCGTGCGTGTTCGCATGGCCTCGCCGTGACCGGCCCCCGCGCGGAATTGACCCGGAATCATACGGTCCACGACCTGATTCCGTGTCAACCTCCGTGCGGGGGTCGCGTCAGGCCCGGTACGGCGCGACCCTGGTCGGTATGGCCATACCGCCCGTACCGCCCGTACCGCCACAGCCGCCCGAGCCGCCGGGCGGCGGATTCGGACCGCCCTCCGGACCCGCCGGCCCCACTTACGGAGGCCACGAAGGGGGCTACTACGACCCCCCACCGGGAGGCGACAGCGGGTACGGCCCGCCGCCTCAGGGCCCAGGCGGGCCGGGGCGGCGCCGCAATCCGTTCCTCCTGCTGCTCGCGGCGGTCGTCGCCGTCGGGATCGTCGTCGCCGTCGTGTTCCTGATGACCTCCCGGAACGACGACTCACCCTCCCGGAAGTCACCCGCGGGGAGCGGTGCGAGCACCACCCCCGCGCCTTCCTTCAGCCTCCCGACGGAGCTGCCCAGCACCCTGCCGAGCGGGTTCCCCACCGAGCTGCCGACCGCACTTCCCACCGGACTGCCGACCGAGCTGCCGACCGGACTTCCCACCGAACTGCCCAGCGATCTGGCGTCCTTGCTCCCGTCGCTGGAGCCCTGACGGCGGCCGCGGACGACGGCGGCCACGGACGGCCGCGGGTCAGATGCCCCGCGGCAGCCGGACGTAGGTCACCGTCGTCTCGATACCGCTGTCGACCAGTCGGCCCTGCGCGTCGAAGGCGCCCGCGCCGTCCGTCATGCCGAAGTCGTTGTCGTTGATGAGGGCGAGCGTGTCGTGATCCACGCGCGCGACGCCTTCGATCTTCCCCGGTACACCGGCGACCTTGCCCAGGTCGACGACCAGCCGCTTGGCCGGCACCGGGACGCCCGCGGCCGCCGGGTCGTCGAGCTGCTCCAGGGACGGCGACGTCGTGTCGTCGTCCCAGACGCTCCCGAGAATGTTCTCCCTGCGGTCCAGACGGATCAGTTGCAGTCTGGCCGCCTTGTCGGTGCGCTCCTCGACCAGGAGCCGGTCGCCGCCGACGGCGACGACCGAGGAGATCTTGAGCTCGGAGGTGTCGTCCTCGCTCGGGTCGACCACGTCCACCGGGTCGAAGCGGTAGGCGTACTCGGCGGTGACCGCCCGCTTCTTGGTGGAGAAGCGCAGCAGCCGGGTGGTGCGCGAGGCGTTCCCGGCGTCCGCGTCCGGCAGGGACAACGGGCTCTGCAACGCCATCACCAGATCGCCGCAGGGCAGTTGGGCGAGTCCCTCGAAGCCACGGTTGATCTTCCGGTGCAGCAGCACGGCAGGCAGGGACTGGACCACCGGGTAGTCCGCACCGGTGAGCTCCAGCCCCTTGGGCACGTAGCGGACGAGCACCCGGCCGCGCGCGGAGACATGGACGAGGGAAGGACCGTACTCGTCGACCAGCCAGAAGCTGCCGTCCGCGGCGCGCACGATCCCCTCGGTGTCCAGCCCGTTCGGGTTGTAGGACAGGGGCGTCGTCGCGTCGTAGGAGTACGGGGCCTCGTCGCGTCCCGCCAGGTTGGACAGGCCCGTCACGGGCTTCCCGGACGACGTGGTGAGCGGGATGGCGTCGAGCACCTTCACGCTGTCGCCGGAGACGCGGATCTTCACGATCGCCGGGTCGAAGCCGGGGACCGGGAACGTGCGGCGCTTGGTGCCGCCCACCTTGATCTGGCCGTTGGGCCCACGGTCGGTGATCGTCCAGAACTCGCCCTTGCGGCCGGCCGGGTAGATGTCGCTGCCGATGCCGCCGAGGTCGACACCACGGTCGTCGTCCACGGTCCCGGGCAGCAGCCCGTTGCTGAACGTGCCGAGCGGAAGGTCGCCGAGCGTCGCCGTCCGGACGACGCGGGCGTCCTCGGAGGGCGCGCCCGCGGCCGGGCCCGCCGCCACGAGTGCGGCCAGTACGGCGAGGGGTACACCCGCTGCGACGGAACGTTGGACGCGGCGCCGGCCGGTGGCGAGCGGGGACATCGAGCCTCCTGAGGGGCAGGTCATGAAAAGCCGTCAGATGCGGTGCGAGATTGCCGAGTTGGGTCGTACGGACCAAGTGTGTTGACAGCGGACAGAGTTGGGCCCTTGATCGAACGTCGTACGACGGCCCGGTTAACGCAGGACGGCGGCCGCTTGGCGGACCGGCGCCAGGCCGCGCAGGGGCCCTGATCCCCGCGGTCGAGCGCGCGTCGGCCACGTCTCCGATGGAGCGCGCGGCGGGGAGGCGTATCGGCGGTGACCGCCGGGTCCGTCTGTCGGGTCCGCCTGTCGGGTCCGCCTGGAGGTGCGGCGGGCGGCGCTTCGGCGGGATGGCGGCGACCGTGGTGTGCTCGGCCTGGACCGCCCTAGAGTGTGATGCATATCACGTCACGGAGGGGCGGTTTTTCTCCCTCTCAGGGGCCCGTAAGGGTCGGGCGTCAGGGTCCTCTCAGGGGCGCGAGACGGAACCGCGGGGAGCGCGGGTCCGTTTTCACAGCAGAGAGCGGCAGGGGCCGCGAAGGAGGCGACGCACATGTCGAAGAACGCGAAGATCGCCGCGGGAGGGGTGGCGGCCGGTCTCATCCTGCTGATCTGGCTGCCCTGGTGGGCCGCACTGCTGATAGTCCTGGGAGTTCCCGCGGCCGCCTACCTCGCGCTGGACCCCTCGCAGCGGCGCAGGCTGCGCAGGGTCGGCCGCAAGGAGCTGGGGCGCTGACGCGTCCGTCTGCGTCCATGGGTCCGCGGACGGTTGACCGCGCGACGGGGCCGGTGCTGCCGCACCGACCCCGTCATCGATCGCTGCCGATCTCTGCCGACCTGCGCCGGCCGGTGCCGGTCGGCGGCACCGCAGTCCGGAGTCGCCGTCGGCCGGCCGTCGCGGCCGCTCCGGCTTCAGTTCGGGCGTACGGCCATCTTGTCGAGGGCTGCCAGCAGGCCGGGCAGCTCCGGCCCGCGTCCCACCGGCAGGACCTCGCCGGGTTCGTCGTCCAGCAGGACGAACGCGATGTCGTCGGTTCGCGCCACCAGCGACCAGCCCGGACCGTCGGCGCGCAGGGTCCGCGCCTCCCCCGATCCGAAGGAGGACCGCACCCGTCCCAGGGGCGGCGGCGAATCGATGTAGGCCCAGGCCTCCGCGAGGACGCGCCGGACCCCTCGGTGGCTGGGCTCCTTGGTAGCGGTCCTCCCGGGCTTGGCGGCCTTGTCGTCGGCCTCGGGCGCCCCCGTGCCCTCACCGGTGCCCGCGGGGGCTCCGGGGGCGTCACCGGCCCCCTCCGCCGCCGAGGCGCCGTCCGGGCCCGCGGCCGCCTCGGGATCCTTCGGGGAGGGGCTGAAGGCGTCGTCGTCGAGCTGCTCCCGCCATCGTGCCCAGTGCATGGCGATCTCGTCCGCGCCCAGGCGCCGCTGGGCCGGACCCCAGGCGCTCGTGTCCGGCGGGGACAGCGGCGGGCCGTCCCCGTCCTCCGGGGCCGGATCGTGCGGTGCCGGCACGCCGGGCGCCGCGACCGCCACCTCGAGGGGCCAGCCGGGCAGAGCGGCCACGACGGTCCGCTCCTCGGGCGACAGGTCGTACTCCATGCCGCAGTCCCAGGTCGCGATCGCGACGGCGACCAGCGACACATCGTCGATCGCGACCGTCCAGCGCGCTCCGCTGCCGTCCTGCCCCAGCACGAGGCCGTAGCCGTCGACGAGAGGGGCGAGGCCGAGGGCCGAGCAGGCCTCCGGGTAGTCGTCGCCCAGCACGCTCGGGAATTTCGCCGGCGTCAGCAGCAGCGCCGTGAGCACGTAGAGCGCGTCGTCCGCGGCGGCGACGGTGTCCTCGTCCGTCCCGGCCATCTCAGCCTCCCCATAGGTTCGTCCATCGGCGCGCACCCTAGTGTGCCCTGAAGCCGCTTGTCACGGCTCTCAGGCGCATGCGGAACTGCGGTTTTCCGTCGGGACGGGACGAATCGGCCACCTGCGGCCTGGGTCCCTCAGGCCGTCGGGAGCCCGAGAAGATCGCGTGCCACCGCGCCCGGCGACTCGTCGCGCTCCCGTGCGAGGGCGATGACGGCGCGGCACGCCAGCTCGCTCACCCCGAACGAGAGCGCCTCCGGCGACACCCAGCCCTGCGCCTCCGCGATCCGCTCCTGATCGTCCTCCGCGCAGGCCGCGACGTACACGGCGGCCGCCTCGAACAGGTTGTGCGTACGCCGCTTGCGGTCGGTCCCCGCCTCGGGCCGTCCCGAGCCGAGGATCCCCGTGCACGTCCTGCGGATCCGGTCGAACACGCGCACTCCGTCGAACACGCTGACCATCCTCCCCCTGTGCGCTCGCCCGGGGATCGGCCATCCCCTCGTTCCCAACGTAGAGTTGAAGTCCCGGCGGCAGAAGAGGGACGCCGCGGTGAAGCGGTTCGAGCGGATCCGGCGGCCGGACCCGTACCGGAGACGGCACCCGGACCCGTACCGCGGGCGGCACCCGGACTCGTACCGGAGATGGCACCCGGGCGCGTCAGCCGGCCGGTGCCTCCAGCGCCTCCAGTGTGCTTCGCAGCCAGGCGAGTTCGGCGCGGGAGGTGGCACGCGCGATGGTCAGGATGCCGCGTCTGAAGGGATCGTCCACCTCCTCGGCGCGCAGCGGGCGGTCGTCGGCGTAGAAGAAGCTCGCCGGTTCCTCCAGGAACGCCAGCCGGCGCCGCAGGACGGCCGACTGGGCGCCGGGGTCCTCCAGATGGCGCAGGAAGGCGAGCACCGTGAACCAGCGGTTCTCGTCGGTGATGTCGCGCTGGACGGGTTCGGCGAGCCGGTGGCGCAGTTCGCGCCTGCCCTCGTCGGTGAGCGTCAGGACGTGCCGTGGTGCCGCCACCGCGCCCGGCTGGGTGGCGCGGGCGAGCAGGCCGGCCTGTTCCATGCGCTTGATCGCGGGATACAGCGTGCTCTCGGCCACCGGCCGCACGTGTCCCGTCAGGGCGTTGATGCGTTTGCGCAGCTCATAGCCGTGCAACGGGGCGGCGTACAGGAATCCGAGGATGGCGAGCTCGAGCATGCCCGCATTCTCGCCCACCGGCGCGGCGCGTCCTGCGGAGTGCGTCCCGCTCATACATCGCCCTCGCTATACATCGTCACCGATGTATAGTCGGGCATGCGCCGAAGGACGGAGTCGGTGGCGGGTTCGGTGGCGAGTGACGAGCGGGGAGACGGGATGAGGCAGGCTGAGTTCGACGGCAAGGGCAACTGCGTCCGTTGGACGGAGACGCCGGGAGCGGAACCCGCGCGGGTGTACGTGCACGGCCTCGGCGCGACCTCGGCCGTCTACCACGCGCATGTCGCCGCCCGGCCCGAACTCGCGGGGCGGCGCAGTCTGTTCGTGGACCTGCCCGGACACGGCACCAGCGACCGGCCCGAGGACTTCGGCTACACGCTCGTGGACCACGCCGACGCCCTGGCCGCGGCGCTGGACGCCGCCGGTGTGACGGGCGCCGAACTCGTCGGGCACAGCATGGGCGGCTCCGTCGCCATCGTGCTCGCCCGGCGGCGGCCCGACCTCGTCTCCCGGCTGGTCCTCACCGAGGCCAACCTCGACGCCTTTCCGCCGGTCACGGCGGGGAGCAGCGGCATCGCCTCCTACGAGGAGGACGACTTCGTCGACGGCGGCCACGCGCGCGTGCTGGAGCGGGTCGGACCGCTGTGGGCGGCGACCATGCGGCTGGCGGACCCGCGCGCCCTGCACCGTTCCGCCGTGGGGCTCAGGAAGGGCTCGGATCCGGTGATGCGCACCGTCCTGGAAGGGCTGACGATCGAGCGCGTGTACGTGCAGGGCGAGCGGAGCGGGGAACTCGAGGGCAGGGAGGCCCTGGAGGCCGCGGGGGTGCGGGTGGTGACCGTGGCCGGCGCCGGCCACAACGTCATGTTCGACAACCCCGACGCGTTCGTCGCGGCGGTCGCGGGAGGCGGTCGGGATTGAGTCCCGCGGCAGGCCGCGGTCGCGTGCCTCAGCCCTCCCGGACCGCCAGGGCCAGGAACCGCGCGTCCTCGTCGACGTACGACGTCATGCGCCAGCCCGAGGCGGCCAGGAGCGGACGCAGCCGGGGTTCCGCGCGCAGGTCCTCCGGGGTGATCCGGCGACCCTGGCGTGCGGCCAGCGCCCTTCTGCCGATCGGATGGAACAGCGCCAGCGTGCCGCCGGGACGCACCACACGGGTCAACTCTTTGAGGTTCTCCTCGGGACGGGGCAGATGGGCGACGAGCCCCGCAGCGAACACCGCGTCCAGCGACCGCGAGCGCAACGGGAGCGCGGTGACGTCGGCGAGCAACAGCCGCCCGCTCCGGTCCTGTCCGGCCCGTGCCGCCGCCGCCAGCATGGCCGGCGTCAGATCGGCTCCGACGACCACTCCCGAGGCGCCCACGGCGGCCCGCAGCGGCCCCAGGGCGCGCCCGGTGCCACAGCCCGCGTCGAGCACGCGGTCCCCTGCGCGCAGGCCCAGAGCGGCGACGGCGGCCGCGTAGGCGGGGCCGTCGTCGGGGAACCGGGTGTCCCAGTCGGCCGCCCGGGCGGTGAAGAACTCCTGGACGTGCGTGTGATGGTCGCTCATGTTCCGCATGATCCCGCACCGACGGCAGGAACGTCTCGGCGCGCAGGTTCGGGCTTTCGACGATCGATCCGACGCATATATGCGTCATATTCCAGCAGCTTTCGAAATGCGCCCCCTCCGTGCTCCCGTGCCCCGACTAGCGTCCACCGGCCATGGGACACCTGGACCACGCCGGCTTCGGCTGGCTGACCCCCGTGCTGTCGTACGTGATGGCGTGCGCAGGCGCCGCGCTGGGACTGCGCTGCACCGTCCGCGCTCTCGGCGCCACCGGGCGCTCGCGTCGCAACTGGCTGCTCACCGCGGCATCGGCGATCGGTACCGGCATCTGGACGATGCACTTCGTGGCCATGCTCGGCTTCGGCGTCAGCGGCACGGACATCCGCTACGACGTGCCGCTCACCGTCCTCAGCCTCGTGGTCGCCATGATCGTCGTATCCGCCGGGGTCTTCGCCGTCGGCTACGGCCGCGGCCGCACCCGCGCGCTGCTCCTCGGCGGACTCACCACCGGGCTGGGCGTCGCGAGCATGCACTACCTCGGCATGGCGGCGATGCGGCTGCACGGCCGCGTGAGCTACGACCCGCCGCTCGTCGGGCTCTCCGTCCTGATCGCCGTCGTCGCGGCGACCGCGGCGCTGTGGGCGGCCCTCAACATCAAGTCGCCGGTCGCGGTCACCGTCGCCTCCCTCGTCATGGGAGCCGCCGTCAGCAGCATGCACTACACCGGGATGTTCGCCGTGAGCGTGCGCGTCACGCCCTCCGGCGCGGCCCTGCCCGGGGCCTCGGCGATGCAGTTCATCTTCCCCCTCGCCGTGGGCCTCGGGTCCTACCTCTTCCTGACCTCGGCCTTCGTCGCGCTGTCGCCGACGACGGGGGAGCGCGAGGCATCCGCCTCCGCCCAGCGCACGGTCGAGAGCGTCGCCCGCTAGCGGGCCTGCCGCGCCGGTGAATCCGCGCGCGCAAGGCCCACGACCACTTCCGAGCGAGGAGGCCATGCGTACACCCCGTAGGACCGCCCCGGCCGGCGCCGATACGCCGTCCCCGCCCCCGGCGCGCGGTCGTCGCGCACACGCCGGACCACCCGCCGACGAGGGCCCCGACGACTCCTCGGCCGCGCCGACGGGCGCCCCGAACGGGCGCGCGGGCCGCCGGCGGATGCGGCCGCGCACCGTCCGGGCCAAGATCGTCTGTCTGCTGATGGTGCCGGTCGTGTCACTGCTGGCGCTGTGGGCGTCCGCCACCGTCAGCACCGCTCAGGACGTCTCCAGGCTGCGGGAGTTGCAGCGGGTGGACGCCCAGGTCCGGGCCCCCGTCGCGGCCGCGGTGGCCGCCCTCCAGGCCGAGCGTGCCATGGCCGTGCGGTACGCGACCGAGCCCGCCCTCGCCTCCGGCGGCGACTACCGCGAGCTGGGTCGGCGCACCGACCGGGCCGTCGCGAAGCTGCGCCTCGGCGACCGCAACACCGTCGCCGACGGCCAGGAGATGCCCGCCGGGGTCGCCCGACGGCTGGAGGCGTTCGTCATGGGCTCGGAGGATCTGCGTTCCCTGCGGGCCGACGTGCTCGACGGCCGCGCCGGATGGGACGAGGCGTACCGGCGCTACACGGACAGCATCACCGCCGCCTTCCGTGTCGACGGAGCGCTCACCGGCATCCAGGACGCCGACCTCGGCTCGGACGCGCGCGTGCTGCTCGAATTCTCCCGAGCCGGCGAGGCGCTGGCCCAGGAGGACACGGTGCTCGCCGGCGCCCGCCTGGCCGGCACGCTCGACGGGGAGCGGCTGAGGCTGTTCACCGGGGCCGTCGACACCCGTCGCGCGCTCACCGAGTCGGCCGTCGTGGATCTGCGCGGCTCCGAACGCGACGCCTGGCAGAGGCTCGCCGAGAGCGGCGCCTACGCCGCCGTGGGGGCCGTCGAGGACCGGGTTCTGGCGAGCGGTTCCGGCCCGCGCGCGATCGACGCGGCACCCGACGCCATCTGGAACGACGCGTACACGCGCGTGCAGGGCGACATGCGCGCCATCGAGCAGGACGCCGCGCGCGCCGTCGCCGACCGGGCCGACCCGTTCACCCGCGGCCTGTTCACCTCGGCCGGTGCCGCGGTGCTTCTCGGGCTCGTCGCCGTCGCCGCGTCGCTGGTCATCTCGGTGCGCATCGGACGCGGGCTGGTCGTCGAACTGGTCAGCCTGCGCAACAGCGCGCTGGACATCGCCCGGCGCAAACTGCCCGAGACCATGCGCAGGCTGCACGCCGGCGAGGAGATCGACGTCCGGGCGGAGGCACCGCCCGGACCACCCGCGGAGGACGAGACCGGCCAGGTCGCCGAAGCCCTCGGCATCGTGCACCGGGCCGCGCTGCACGCCGCGGTGGAGCGCGCGGAACTGGCGAGCGGCATCTCCGGCGTGTTCGTCAACCTCGCGCGCCGCAGCCAGGTCCTCGTCCACCGCCAGCTCAGCCTCCTCGACAGCATGGAACGCAGGTCGGACGACCCCGACGAACTCGGCGACCTCTTCCGCCTCGACCACCTCACCACCCGGATGCGGCGCCACGCGGAGAGCCTGATCATCCTCTCCGGCGCGGCCCCCGGCCGGGCGTGGCGCATGCCGGTCCCCCTGACGAACGTGGTCCGTGCGGCCGTCTCCGAGATTGAGGACTACGCGCGCGTGGAGGTACGACAACTCCCCGAGGCGTCCGTCGCCGGCACCGCGGTGGCCGACCTCACCCATCTGCTGGCCGAGATCGTCGAGAACGCGGCCCAGTTCTCACCGCCGCACACACGCGTGCGCATCGTCGGCGAACCCGTCGGCAACGGTTACGTGATCGAGGTCGAGGACCGCGGACTCGGCATGGGCAAGGAGACGCTCGCCGAGGCCAACCGGCGCATCGCGCAGTCCGAAGCCCTGGATCTCTTCGACAGCGACCGGCTCGGCCTGTTCGTGGTCAGCCGACTCGCGGCGCGCCACGACATCAAGGTGCAGCTGCGCACCTCGCCCTACGGCGGCACCACCGCGGTCGTCCTGCTGCCCACCGCCCTGCTGCACGGCGGTGCGCCGGAACACTCTCCCCATGCGGCCGTGGAAGCGGAGCGCACCGTCGAACCACGTGCCTACGCGCGCGTGGCGGGCCCCGCCGCGCACCACGAAGCCGTACCCCCGGCCGCCGACCGACCCGCGCTGTCCGCCCCCGCACCGACCGCGACGGCCGACGGGACCCAGGACCCACCCCCCGGAGTCGCCACCTTGCGCCTGCACCGCCCCACGGACGACGCCGCGGGATCCGACGACCTCCCGCGCCGGGTACGGCAGGCGAGCCTCGCCCCCCAACTGCGCGAGCGGGCCGCCGAGGAGCCGGAGCAGCCCGCCGACCCGGGTAGCGACGACGGGCGCACACCGGAACTCGTACGCGACCGCATGACGGCCTTTCGCGCGGGGTGGACACGCGGCGGAGGCAGGCAACCCGGCCGTGGGGCCACCCCGGGCTCCGCACCGGGCAGCGACAGAGGCGAAGGAGACCCCGAATGATCCAGGACCCGAGCACGAGGCCCACCCGGCGATCCGGCGAACTCGACTGGCTGCTGGACGACCTGGTGACACGCGTGCGCGAAGTCAGACACGCCGTGGTGCTGTCCAACGACGGCCTCGCCGTGGGCGCGTCGACCGATCTGCGCAGGGAGGACGCCGAACACCTGGCCGCGGTCGCCTCCGGCTTCCACAGCCTGGCCAAGGGCGCGGGCAGGCACTTCGGCGTCGGCGGGGTTCGCCAGACGATGGTGGAGATGGACGACGGCTTCCTGTTCGTGGCCGCCGCGGGCGACGGCTCCTGCCTCGCCCTGCTGACTGCGGTGACCGCCGACATCGGCCTGGTGGCGTACGAGATGGCACGCCTGGTCAAGCGCGTCGGTGAGCACCTCGGCAGCGCGCCGCGGGCCACCGAGCGCCCGCCGGCCGGTGGCTGAGGCGAGGCCGGTGAGGATGACCGAAGGCAGGCGAGAGGCCCCGCACGAGCAGGGCAGCCAGTGGTACGACAACGAGGCCGGGCCCTTGGTGCGCCCGTACGCCATGACGGGAGGACGGACCAGATCCGGCCCCGCCGGGGTGCGCTTCGACCTGATCGCGCTCGTCACCCTGGATCCGGTGGCGCCCGGAGAGGACGATGTCGGTCTCGGTCCGGAGCACCGCTGCCTCGTCGACCTGTGCCGTCCGGAGACACAGTCCGTCGCCGAACTCGCGGCAGGCGCCGACCTGCCCGTCGGCGTCGTCCGCGTTCTCCTCGGCGACCTGCTGGAACTGGGCCGGGTCACCGTCAGCCGGCCGGTACCCCCGGCGCAGCTGCCCGACGAACGGATTCTGCGCGAAGTGATCGAAGGGCTGCGGGCACTGTAGAAGAACGTCCACCACCGTCCGGACCCGAATGGACGCGCACACCGCCGACTTCGGCAGTCCGGTGCACAGCGAACGTGCACAGATCAGCTCAATCGTTCCATAAACAGTCGAACGCCCCCTGAAGGGGGTGCAGTTGTCATGATGCTGACTTCGTGAACCCGCCCCGGAGCCACGGGCGGACCGTCCGCCGGGGCGCGCCGCACCCGAACGGACGGACGTCGGCCGTGGCCCGGCCTCCCGAGAGAAGTGATCGATGGTCTCCGAGCACTCCGAAGACATGGACGGCGACACGACCGCCCTGGCGTTGAAGATCCTGGTCGCCGGCGGGTTCGGCGTGGGCAAGACCACCCTGGTGGGCGCGGTCAGCGAGATCAGGCCGCTGCGCACCGAGGAACTGCTCAGCGAAGCCGGACAACTGGTGGACGACACCGGCGGAGTCGACCAGAAGGTCACCACGACCGTCGCGATGGACTTCGGGCGCATCACCATCCGCTCCGGCCTCTCCCTGTACCTGTTCGGCACCCCTGGCCAGGACCGCTTCTGGTTCCTGTGGGACGAACTGTCGCAGGGTGCACTCGGGGCCGTGGTCCTCGCGGACACCCGGCGGCTGGAGACCTGCTTTCCGGCCGTGGACTACTTCGAGCACCGCCACATCCCGTTCGTGGTGGCCGTCAACTGCTTCCCGCGCGCCCGGACCTACGACGCCCACGAGGTCTCGTCGGCGCTCGACCTCGACCAGGGAACGCCCGTCGTGCTGTGCGACGCCCGTGACCGCGACTCGGGGAAGGAAGTCCTGATCCGGCTCGTCGAGTACGCCGGGCGGATGCACACCGCCCGGCTGCTCGACTCGGTGGGCTGACGGCCGTCCTCTCCGGTCGATGCCGTCAGTCGGCGACGCCCTTCTCCGCCAGGACCTTCTCGACCGTGACCCGGACGAGGAGTTCACCCGGGACGCCGTTGCGGGCGCCGATCTCCTCGGCCCGGTCCTCGCCCATGTACCGGGCGCCGATACGCGTGGCCCAGTGCCGGACCTCGTCCAGTTCCTCCGAGAGCGCCGCACGCCCGTGCAGCACCACGAAGTCGAACGGCGGCCGGTCGTCGTCCACGCACAGCGCGACCCGGCCGTCCCTGGCCAGATTGCGCCCCTTCACGGTTCCCTTGCCGGTGTTGAACACGATCTCGTCCCCGTCCAGCAGGAACCAGATCGGCGCCACGTGCGGGCTCCCGTCGGCCCGAACGGTGCACAGCTTCCCCGTGCGCGTCCCGTACGAGACGAACGCCCGCCACTCGTCATCGGTCATCTTCTGTGCCATGTCCACATCCTCCTTGCCGGGCGCCCGCAGGTGGGGAAGGCTGGCGGAGAGATCCTCCGGTCAGGGGGAGACGTCGCACGGGGAGACCGGATCATGGCGCAGAACCAGGGACTCGGCTGGCTGCTGGACGACCTGACCGAGCGTGTCGAACACGTACGGCACGCCTTGGTGTTGTCCAACGACGGACTGGTGACAGCCGCGAGCACGGGACTACGACGGGAGGACTCGGAGCATCTGGCCGCCGTGTCGTCCGGACTGCACAGCCTGGCCAAGGGCTCGGGACGGCACTTCGGCGCGGGAGGGGTACGTCAGACGATGGTCGAGTTCGACGACGCCGTCCTGTTCGTCACCGCCGCGGGCACCGGCAGCTGCCTGAGTGTCCTCACCGGCGCGCAGGCCGACATCGGCCAGATCGCCTACGAGATGACACTCCTCGTCAACCGAGTCGGCGAACACCTCGGGCTGGACGCCCGCCAGCCCGAACGAACCCCGATCACAGACCTCTGACCTGCGGTTCTCATCCTCCGTCGAGTTATCCACAGGCTCGCCACGAGAAGCGCCGACGCGGCTACGGTTTTTCTCACGGCGAGCGCGCGCGGCGCGAGCCACCGACGCCACGGGGGAGACCACCATGTCCGGCCGCACGATTACGACATCACACGCCCCCACCGTCGCGACCAGCCGCGCCGCCCGGGAACTGGGACTCAGGCGGGGCGAGTTCGAACTCGCCGTGCGCCTCGGACGGGTCCGTACCGTGCCCGACGAAGGCGGCGGGGGAACGCGTCGCGTCGCACACGGCGAGATCGACCGGCTGCGTTCCGTGAAGGACTTCCCCGAGGGGCTGCGCGCCGGCGTCCAGGTCGTGGGAACCAGGGAGGGCGCGGCCCTCATGGACGTGACGGCCGCCCGCTTCACCCGCCTGGCACGCCTGGGCCTGGTGACCCCGGTGACGTTCTATCTCAACCGTTATCGCGCGGTGGTCTGGCAGTATCTCGCCGACGACATCCGGCAGTTCGCCGCCGCGGAGGAACACCGCGCACTGCTCAGCGGACGCGCCCCCGAAGCGCTGCGGGACCGACTGCGCGCGGGAGTGGACCTGCGGCCCCGCAACTGGCGGGAACGGCACCTGGAATTCCTGCTGCGGCAGGCCGAAGGGCCCTGGCAGCGCGCGGGCGCACTGGCCGCACTGCTCGCCCCCGACCAGATCGCCGAGACCGTCACGGATCCCGGAGACCGCGCCCGGGTCGACCGGTTCCGGCCGGACCCGCCCGCCCAGGGCACTCCCGGGTCACCTTCCGCGCAGATCGCCGAGACGATCGCCACGGCAGCCGAACCGGACGAGATCGGCCGGCTCAGGGCCGACCTGGCGCGCGCCGTCGAGCAGGCACGCCGGCACCGGCCCGGGCCACGCCCCGCACCCCACAGGACCGCGAACGCGGATCGCCCGGCCCCGCGGCGCGAAGCCCGAAGCGCCACGACGCACAGGCCGGACCGGCCCGAGCGGCCCGAGCGGACGCGCGGCTTCCTGAGTCGGCTGTGCCGCAGAAGCCCGTGACCTACAACGCCCGGAACAGACCCTCCTGGACGACGGACACCAGCAGGCGTCCCTCCAGGTCGTAGATCCGTCCGCGGGCCAGGCCCCGCCCGCCCGTGGCGATCGGCGACTCCTGGTCGTACAGGAACCACTCGTCCGCGCGGAACGGCCGGTGGAACCACATGGCGTGGTCCAGCGACGCCATGTCGAAGTTCCGCGCACCCCACAGAGGTTCGACCGGGATGCGCACTGCGTCCAGCAGGGTCATGTCGCTCGCGTACGTCAACGCGCACGTGTGCACCAGCGGATCGTCCCCGAGCGGACCGACCGCGCGCATCCACACCGCGCTGCGCGGCTCGGCGCCCTCGACGTCCTCGGCGTTCCAGCGCAGCCGGTCCACATACCGGATGTCGAAGGGCTGACGGCGCGCCATCCGCTCCAACTGCTCCGGCAGTGTTCCCAGATGCTCCCGGATCTCCTCCGCGACCGTCGGCAGGGACTCCGGTGCCGGCACCTTGCGGGCCGGCGGCAGCTGGTGCTCGAAGGGACCTTCCTCAGGCTTGTGAAAGGAGGCGGTGAGATTGAAGATCGTACGGCCCTGCTGCACGGCGGTGACCCGGCGGGTGGTGAACGACCGCCCGTCCCGGACCCGCTCGACCTGGTACACGATCGGCACGCCGGGACGGCCGGGGCGCAGGAAGTACGCGTGCAGCGAGTGCACCGGGCGCTCGCCGTCGGTGGTGCGCCCGGCGGCGACCAGCGCCTGGCCCGCCACCTGGCCGCCGAAGACCCGTTGCAGGGACTCCTGCGGGCTGCGGCCACGGAAGATGTTGACCTCGATCTGCTCCAGGTCGAGCAGGTCGACGAGTCTCTCGGCCGGATTCGTCATGGGTGGGATTCTCCTCGGCTCACAGCTGGCCGACGTCGGTGACACGGACGACGGCGCGGCCCTCGGCGTCCGAGGCCGCGAGGTCGATCTCGGCGCTGACGCCCCAGTCGTGGTCGCCGCGCGGGTCGTCGAAGATCTGCCGGACCCGCCACAGGCCGTGCTGCGGCTCCTCCTCGATCAGGAGCAGCTTGGGACCGCGGGCGTCCGGGCCGGTGCCCAGTTCCTCGTACTCGTCCCAGTACTTGTCCATCGCCTCGCCCCAGGCGTCGGCGTCCCAGCCGGCCTCGGCGTCCATCTCGCCCAGCTCCCCGACCTGGTCGAGAGCGGCGAGCTCGACGCGGCGGAACATGGCGTTGCGGACCAGGACACGGAAGGCCCGCGCGTTGGCGGTGACCGGCTTGACCTGGTCGGCCTTCTCCTGGGCCTCCTCGGCCGTCATCTCCTCCGGGTTCGCCAGCTGCTCCCACTCGTCCAGCAGGCTGGAGTCGACCTGGCGCACCATCTCGCCCAGCCAGGCGATCAGGTCCTCCAGATCCTCGGACTTCAGATCGTCCGGGATGTTGTGCTCCAGGGTCTTGTACGCGCCGGCCAGGTAGCGCAGCACGATGCCCTCGGTCCGCGCCAGCTCGTAGTGGGAGACCAACTCCGTGAAGGACATGGCCCGCTCGTACATGTCACGGATGACGGACTTCGGCGACAGCGGATGGTCGCCCACCCACGGGTGGCTCTTGCGGTAGGTGTTGTAGGCGTGGAAGAGCAGCTCCTCCAGCGGCTTCGGGTAGCCGATGTCCTGGAGCCGCTCCATGCGCTCCTCGTACTCGACCCCGTCCGCCTTCATCGCGGCGACGGCCTCGCCGCGCGCCTTGTTCTGCTGGGCGGCGAGGATCTGCCGCGGGTCGTCCAGGGTGGACTCCACGACCGACACCATGTCCAGCGCGTAGGACGGCGACTCCGGGTCCAGGAGTTCGAACGCGGCCAGCGCGAAGGTGGAGAGCGGCTGGTTGAGGGCGAAGTCCTGCTGGAGGTCGACCGTCAGACGCACGATGCGGCCCGTGGCGTCCGGCGTGTCGAGCTTCTCCACGATGCCGCCGTCCAGCAGGGAACGGTAGATCGCGATCGCGCGCCGGATGTGTCGGAGCTGCTGCTTGCGCGGCTCGTGGTTGTCCTCCAGGAGCCGGCGCATCGCCTCGAAGGCGTTGCCGGGCCGCGCGATCACCGACAGCAGCATCGTGTGCGTCACCCGGAAACGGGAGGTCAGCGGCTCCGGCTCGGAGGCGATGAGCTTGTCGAACGTGGTCTCGGCCCAGGCGACGAAGCCCTCGGGCGCCTTCTTGCGGACCACCTTCCGGCGCTTCTTGGGATCGTCACCCGCCTTGGCGAGCGCCTTCTCGTTCTCGATGACGTGCTCGGGCGCCTGCGCGACCACGAAGCCGGCCGTGTCGAAGCCGGCCCGCCCGGCCCGGCCCGCGATCTGGTGGAACTCCCGGGCCCGCAGCGTGCGCACGCGGTTGCCGTCGTACTTGGTCAGCGCCGTGAACAGCACGGTGCGGATGGGCACGTTTACACCGACGCCGAGCGTGTCCGTGCCGCAGATGACCTTCAACAGACCGGCCTGGGCGAGCTTCTCCACCAGGCGCCGGTACTTCGGCAGCATGCCGGCATGGTGGACGCCGATGCCGTGCCGCACGTAGCGGGAGAGGTTGCGGCCGAACTTGGTGGTGAAACGGAAGTTGCCGATCAGGTCGGCGATCCGCTCCTTCTCCTCCTTCGAGCACATGTTGATGCTCATCAGCGCCTGCGCGCGCTCCACGGCCTGCGCCTGGGTGAAGTGCACGATGTAGACCGGCGCCTGCCTGGTGTCCAGCAGGTCGGTGAGCGTCTCGGTGAGCGGGGTGTATCGGTACTCGTAGGAGAGCGGGACCGGGCGGTTGGCCGAGCGCACCACCGAGGTGGGCCGGCCGGTGCGCCGGGTCAGGTCCTTCTCGAAGAAGGAGACGTCGCCGAGGGTGGCCGACATCAGGACGAACTGCGCCTGCGGCAGTTCCAGCAGGGGGATCTGCCAGGCCCAGCCGCGGTCCCCTTCCGCGTAGAAGTGGAACTCGTCCATGACGACCTGGCCGACGTCGGCGTCCTTGCCGTCGCGCAGCGCGATCGACGCGAGGACCTCGGCGGTGCAGCAGATCACCGGCGCGTCCGCGTTGACGGAGGCGTCGCCGGTGAGCATGCCGACGTTCTCGGTGCCGAAGATCTTGCACAGCTCGAAGAACTTCTCCGAGACCAGCGCCTTGATCGGGGCGGTGTAGAACGTGACCTCGTCCCGGGCGAGCGCCGCGAAGTGCGCGCCCGCCGCGATCATGCTCTTGCCCGAACCGGTGGGCGTCGACACGATCACGTTGGCGCCGGAGACCACCTCGATCAACGCCTCCTCCTGGTGGGGGTAGAGCGTCAGACCGCGCTCCTGGGCCCACGACTCGAAGGCTTCGTAGAGGGCGTCGGGGTCTGCGGTCGGCGGCAGCTGATCGATGAGGGTCACGCACCCATATTGCCTGGCCTCGGGCCCGATGCGGGAATCGGATACCGAGCCGAAGATCATGACCGCTACGCTGTGTCGCCGACGGAGCGTCAACGCACCCGGTCAACTGGACAGCGGCACACGAGGAATAGGGCGGGCAACGGCCATGATGGGACCAGCACACTCACTGTCGGGCGCCGCCGCCTGGCTCGGCGTAGGGGCGGCGACCGCCGCGGCCGGGCATCCGATGCCCTGGCCGGTCGTGGTGGCCGGTGCGCTGATCTGCGCCGGTGCCGCTCTCGCTCCGGACCTCGACCACAAGGCCGCCACGATCTCCCGTGCCTTCGGCCCGGTCTCGCGCTGGCTCTGCGAGATCGTCGACAAGCTCTCCTACGCCGCCTACAAGTCCACCAGGAAGCCGGGCGACCCGCGTCGCTCCGGTGGGCACCGCACGCTCACCCACACCTGGCTGTGGGCGGTCATGATCGGCGCGGGCACCTCGGCGCTGGCGATAGCCGGCGGCCGCTGGGCGGTGCTGGCGATCCTCTTCGTGCACATGGTGCTGGCCATCGAGGGCCTGCTGTGGCGGGCCGCCCGCGGCTCCAGCAGCGACATCCTGGTGTGGCTGCTGGCCGCGACCACCGCGTGGATCGTCGCCGGAGTCCTGGACAAGCCCGGCAACGGCTCGGACTGGCTGTTCACCGCACCTGGCCAGGAGTATCTGTGGCTGGGTCTGCCGATCGTCCTCGGCGCCCTGGTGCACGACATCGGGGACGCCCTGACCGTCTCGGGCTGCCCGATACTCTGGCCGATCCCGCTGGGCCGCAAGCGCTGGTACCCCCTCGGCACCCCGAAGGTGATGCGCTTCCGGGCCGGCAGCTGGGTCGAGCTCAAGGTGCTGATGCCCGTCTTCATGGTGCTCGGCGGCGTGTGCGGCGCGGCGGCGCTCAACTACATCTGACGCGGCACGCACGCCTGACGCGGCACGCACGCCTGGGGCGGCACGCCCGTCCGGGGTGTGACGTCCGGCCGACGGAGGGGACACGCGCGTCGGGGGCGGCGGGCTCAGCCGGACAGGCTGTCCTCGTCGACGATGTGCATCGCGGCCTCCTCCGCGGAGGCGGCCGCACCGTCGATGCCGACGTCCGTGGCGACCAGCGCGCTCTCCTCGTCCTCGTGCGCCCCCTCGTCGGGGGCCACGAGCCTGCCGGAGCGCAGGGCGCCGACCTCGTTGTCGAGGGCTTCACCGTCGGTGCCCTCGACATCGCCGATGCCGTCGCTGTCGGAGACGTCGAGATCCGGCGTCTCCTCCGCCAGGCGCTGGTCCAGCGTCTGGCCGCGGTGCCGCTCGGCGGCGGTGACATCGGAGCGCTCCACCGCCCACGGCCGCTCGGGAGGGGACCAGCCCCGGTCGAGAGGGTCACCGACGCCGTCGTTCTCCAGGGTGTCTTCCACGTCGAGGAGTCCCGTGTCGGCCTGGACCTCGGATCCGTCGGGCTGGTAGACGTCGTCTCCCCATCCGTCGACGCTGTTCACGGGTACCTCCAGGTCATGGGAACGGGCCCGCTCGTACCGCGGTCGGCGATCGGCCGCCGCCGCACGGGGCGCAGGCTGCGCGCGGCACGCACCGAAGGATTCCCGGGTGCTTCCGGAACCTGTGCCGCTTTCCAGCGTTCCACCCGGGTTCGGGACTGCGCAACGCCAGAGCGCGAGGAGCCGCCCACCGTCGGCACCCGCACGGCCCTCCCGGACGGCCGAGAGAGCCGTCGCAGGCGCCCCCGCGAGAGTCCCCGGGAGCCCTGCCGCCCTGCGGAGTACCGCCGGTTTGCGCCCGGGGGGACAGGCCCCGCCGCAGCCGAACCCGCCCGGCACCGCCGAACCCGCCCGGCGGCCCCCGCCCAGGACGGGGCGAAGCCGCGGCGCGCCGACGGGGACACACCCGCCCGACGGCTCGGCGCCGACGCCAGGGCTGTGCGGCCGAGGGCACCCCGGACCTGCTCCGGGAGGCCGGCCACGGCCGACACCGGCCCCGGCCGGCCGGCCCGTGCGTCCGCCCGCCCGGCGCCTTCGGCTCCCTCAGCCGTGCCAGGACCGCCACAGCGCCGCGTACGCGCCGTCCGCCGCGACCAGCTCGTCATGGCTGCCCAGCTCGCTGATGCGGCCGTTCTCCACCACCGCGATGACGTCCGCGTCGTGGGCCGTGTGCAGACGGTGGGCGATGGCGATCACCGTACGGCCGTCGAGCACGCGGGCCAGGGAACGCTCCAGGTGGCGTGCTGCCCGCGGGTCGAGCAGCGAGGTCGCCTCGTCCAGGACCAGGGTGTGCGGGTCGGCCAGCACCAGCCGGGCCAGTGCGATCTGCTGGGCCTGGGCCGGGGTGAGCGCGAGCCCGCCCGAGCCGACCTCGGTGTCCAGACCGTCGTCGAGGGCGCGCGCCCAGCCGTCCGCGTCGACCGCGCCGAGCGCGGCCCACAGCTCGGCGTCGACCGCGTGGGTCCGGGCGAGCAGCAGGTTGTCACGCAGGGAACCCACGAACACGTGGTGCTCCTGGTTGACCAGGGCCACGTGCGAGCGGACCCGCTCGGCCGGCATCCGGGACAGCTCGGCGCCCCCGAGGGCGACGCGGCCCGTCCGGGGCGCGTAGATCCCGGCGAGCAGCCTTCCCAGGGTGGACTTGCCCGCACCGGAGGGGCCGACCAGCGCCAGCCGGGTCCCTGGTGCGACCGCGAGCGAGACCTCGCGCAGTACGTCCACCCCCGCGCGGTAGCCGAAGTGCACCCGGTCCGCGTGGACGTCGCGCCCCTCGGGGGACACCGACTCGTCCCCGGCCTCGGGCTCGATGTCGCGCACTCCGACCAGCCTCGCGAGCGACACCTGGGCCACCTGCAACTCGTCGTACCAGCGCAGGATCAGGTTGACCGGGTCGACCAGCATCTGCGCGATCAAGGCGCTCGTGGTCATCTGGCCGATCCCGATCCAGCCCTGGAGGACGAACACCCCGCCGATCAGCACGACGGAGGCGAGCACGGTCGCATGCGTGACGGTGACGACCGGGAAGAGCACGGAGCGCAGCCAGAGCGTGTAGCGCTCCCAGGCGGTCCACTCCCTGATGCGGCGGTCCGACTGCTCGATACGACGGGCCCCGAGGCGGTGCGCCTCGACGGTGCGTCCGGCGTCCACGGTCTCGGCGAGAGCGGCGGCGACGGCCGCGTACCCGGCGGCTTCGGAACGGTACCCGGAGGGTGCTCGTCGGAAGTACCAGCGGCAGCCGACGATCAGCACCGGCGCGGCGAGCAGCACGGCAGGGGCCAGCGGCGGCGCGGTGACGACGAGCCCGCCGAGCAGCAGCACCGTCCACATCACGCCGATCGCGAGCTGCGGCACGGCCTCGCGCATGGCGTTGCCCAGCCGGTCGATGTCCGTGGTGATCCGGGAGAGCAGATCGCCCGTGCCCGCCCGCTCCAGGACACCCGGCGGCAGGCCCACCGACCGCACGAGGAAGTCCTCGCGCAGGTCGGCCAGCATCCGCTCGCCGAGCACCGCGCCCCGCAGCCGCACCTGCCGCACGAACACGGCCTGGACGACCAGGGCGATCACGAACAGGGCGGCGGTGCGCTCCAGATGGAGTTCCCGCGCGTGGTCCGACACGCGCTCGACCAGGCCGCCCAGCAGCCAGGGACCGACCATCGAGGTGATCACCGCGACCGTGTTGACCGCGATGAGCATCAGGAAGGCGGGGCGGTGCCGACGGAACAGTTCGGCCACGTAGGCGCGTACGGTCGCCGGGGCGCCGACGGGCAGGGTGTTCGCCGTCGTCGGGGCCGCCGGGTCGTACGCCGGTGGCGCCACGCCGATCATGCGGTCTCCTCGATCTCTTCCAGGGCGCCCCGGAAGGCGCCGTCGTCATCGGCCTCGGTGGCTCCGGCGGTCCCGGCCGCCGTGATCGGCGCGGCCTCCGACGGTGTCTCCGGACCGGTGGCCGAGGCGGGCTCGTCCTGCGTCTCCCGTGTCACCACAGCCCGGTACCGGGGCTCCGTGAGCACCAGCTCCCGGTGCTCGCCGACCGCCGCGACCTCGCCCTCGTGCACGAGGACGACCCGGTCGGCGCGGTCCAGGAGCAGCGGTGAGGAGGTGAAGACCACCGTCGTGCGGCCCGTTCGCAGCCGGCTGACGCCCTCCGCGATCCGAGCCTCGGTGTGCGAGTCGACGGCGGAGGTCGGCTCGTCCAGGACGAGCACCTCCGGGTCCGTGATCAGCGACCGGGCCAGCGCGAGCCGTTGGCGCTGGCCGCCCGAGAGGGACCGTCCGCGCTCGGTGATGCGGGCGTCCAGCGGGTCCTCGGCGTCGAGCGAGCCCTGCACGAGGGCCTCCAGGACGTCCTCGCACTGTGCGGCCGCCAGGGCCGCCCGCGGTTCGACGTCACCGGAGGCGGGGACGTCGAGCAGTTCGCGCAGTGTGCCGGAGAGCAGCACGGGGTCCTTGTCCTGGACGAGGACGGCTGCCCGCGCTGCGTCGAGCGGCAGTTCGTCCAGCGGTACACCGCCGAGCAGCACGGAGGTGGTGCCTGCCTCCGCGGGATGCCCGCCGAGCCGTTCGGCGAGCCGTCCCGCCGCGTCCGGGTCGCCGCAGACCACCGCGGTGAGCCGGCCGACCGGGGCGAACAGTCCGGTGTCCGGGTCGTACAGGTCTCCTGACGGCACGTCGGCCGGGCGCGAGCCCTCGGTGTCGGTGGACCGCTCCAGCGACAGCACGCCCGCGGCCCGCCGGGCCGAGGGCCGCGAGAAGGAGTAGGCCATCGCGATCTCTTCGAAGTGACGAAGAGGGTAGGTGAGCACCATGACCGAGCTGTAGACCGTGACGAGTTCGCCGACGGAGATCCGGCCCTCGCGGGCCAGCTGGACGCCGTACCAGACGACCGCGATCAGCAGCAGGCCCGGCAGCAGGACCTGGATCGCCGAGATCAGGGACCACATCCGGGCACTGCGCACGGCGGCGTGGCGGACGTCCTGCGAGGCGCGGCGGTATCGGTCGAGGAACAGGTCCTCGCCGCCGATGCCGCGCAGCACGCGCAGCCCGGCGACGGTGTCCGAGGCCAGCTCGGTGGCGCGTCCGGCCTTCTGGCGCTGGAGGTCGGCCCGTCTGGTCGCGCGCGGCAGCAACGGCAGCGCGGCGAGGGCCAGTACGGGCAGTCCCACGGCGACGACCAGGCCGAGCGCGGGCTGGTAGACGACCAGACCCACGCAGACCAGGACGACGGTCAGCGCGGCGGCGGTGAAGCGGGAGACGGCCTCCACGAACCAGCCGATCTTCTCGACGTCGCCCGTGGAGACCGCCACCACCTCGCCGGCGGCGACCCGGCGGGTCAGCGCGGAGCCCAACTGCGTCGCCTTGCGGGCCAGTAGCTGCTGCACGCGGGCCGCCGCCGTGATCCAGTTGGTGACCGCGGCCCGGTGCAGGAAGGTGTCGCCGACGGCGATGCCCACGCAGCACAGGGCCATCAGCCCGCCGGCGAGGGCCAGTCGGGTGCCGGAGCGGTCGACGACGGCCTGGACGGCGTAGCCGACGCAGAAGGGCTGGGCGGAGACGGCTGTGAAGTGCAGCAGGCCCCAGGCCATCGACCGGATCTGGCCGCCCAGCTGGTTCCGGCCGAGCCACCACAGGAACCGGGAGCCCGAACGTACGTCGGGCACGCCCGGGTCGGGATACGGAAGGTCTTGAATCTGCATGACGTCCAACTGGCTCGTGTCAGGGGGTGGACGGGGAGGGGGGAAGG
>NZ_VJZD01000153.1 GCF_009377175.1 Streptomyces adustus | reverse complement strand
GGGGCAGCCGGGCCGCCAGAGCGGTACCGCGGCCGGGGGCGGACTCGATGGTGAGGGTGCCGCCGAGCGCGTGGGCGCGGGCGCGCATGCCGGCCAGCCCGAACCCGCCGGCCTCGGGGTCGGGGGCGGGCAGGCGGGCGGGTTCAAAGCCGCGCCCGTCGTCGACGACGTCCAGGGCGACGCGGTCACCGAGGTAGCCGAGGGTGACGTCGGCGGTGGTGGCCTCGGCGTGGCGAACCGTATTGGCCAGGGCGGACTGGGCGATGCGCAGCAGCGCGACCTCGTGCGCGGTCGTAAGCGGGGCGGGGTCGCCGGTGAGGTGGAAGCGTGCGGTGAGCCGGTGCCGGGCGGACGCGGTGGTGCACAGGCGTTCCAGGGCGTCGGCCAGGGTGGTGCCTTCCAACGTGGGCGGGGTGAGCGCGGCAACGAATCGGCGGGCTTCGGCAAGGTTGTCGACGGCGGCCTGCCGTGCCTGGTCGACGTAGCGGGCCGCGTTCTGCGGTGCCTGGGGCAGTGCCCGTTCGGCGGCGCGCAGCAGCAGTTGGATGCTGGAGAGGCCCTGGGCGAGCGTGTCGTGGATCTCGCGGGCCAGGCGGTCGCGTTCGGCCAGCACACCGGCGGTGTGCTGGGCGGCGGCGAGGTCGGCGCGGGTGGCGGTGAGTTCCTCGATCAGTCTGCGGCGGTGCTCGCTCTCGCGGTACAGGGCCTGATACCCCCATACCACCGCGATCGCCACGGCGGCGCCGAGTGCGGGGCCGATGGCCATGGCGGGGCTGAAGGAGTGCTGGTGGGCGGCGAAGCCCGCGACGGCGGATGCGGCGGTGGCGGCCACCGCCACCAGTCCGGCGCGGCGGGGCAACAGATGCAGCTGGAGGAAGTACAGCGGGAAGGCCACCCATACGGCGTCGGGGGACAGGACGAGCAGCACCAGCCAGCAGACACCCACGGCGGCCAGCCACAGCGCGGCGGCCCGCCGTGAGCGGCGTACGCCCGGCAGCACGGGCCCGACCGCGTAGACCAGAGCGCACGCGGCCGATGCGGCGACGATCGTTGCGGCGTGGGGCCGGCTGTCGGCCACGGCCCGGCCGGCGGTCAGCGCGAGCAGGCCGATGACCAGCAGGTGCAGGCACCAGGCCAGGGCCCGGGTGGTCGGGGTCAGGGCGGGGGCAGCGGTGTTCACAGTGCGTCCCAGGTTACGGAGACCGGCGCCGCGGGGCCTCTATCGAAAGTTGGAACCTGTGTGGCGTCTTTCGGCCCGCCAAGTGCGGTCCTGCGCCAGACGCGCGGACAGGAGGGTGGCCGCGACGGTGGAGTCGTACCGCTTCCGCCGCTGGAAAGGACAGGCCAACGCCGTGTTTCTCGCCTGGAGAGACCTGAAGTTCGCCAAGGGGCGCTTCGCCCTGATGGGGACCGTCATCGTGCTGATCACCCTGTTGGTCGGACTGCTGTCCGGACTGACCGCCGGATTGGGCCGGCAGAACATCTCCGCCATCACGGGGCTGCCCGCCGACAAGATCGCCTTCCAGGCGCCCACCGGCGGGCAGGACCTGTCGTACGCCGACTCCACCGTGACCCGGCGCCAGTGGCAGCAGTGGTCCAAGGCGCCCGGCGTCGAAAGCGCCGAGCCGCTGGGGATCACCACGACCAAGGCCACCGCCGGGAACAGGAGCACCGGTGTCTCGGTCTTCGGCGTCGAGCCCGGCTCCCGCCTCGCCCCGGACAGCGGCAAGATCGGTGACAGCGCGGTGGTGCTGTCCACAGCGGCCGCCGACGGCCTCGGTGTGCGGGCGGGCGACTCCCTCACGCTGGCAGGCCGGCGGCTGAAGGTGGCCTCCGTCAAGGGCGACGCCCACTTCAGTCACACCCCGGTCGTCTGGACCAGCCGGGACACCTGGCAGAAGACCGCGCCGCCCGCCGGCAGCACGACGGGTCCGACCGCCACCGTCATCGCCCTGAGCACCACTTCCGAGGCCGACGTGGTCGCCATCGACCGTCGGGCCGGCACCAGGACGGTCTCCATCGAGGCGTCGCTGTCCGCGATCGGCTCCTACACCTCCGAGAACGGCTCCCTGCAACTGATGCGCGGTTTCCTCTTCGCCATCTCCGCCCTCGTCATCGGGGCCTTCTTCACCGTATGGACCATCCAGCGCAGCGGCGATGTCGCCGTGCTCAAGGCCCTGGGTGCCTCCACCGCCGACCTCCTCAAGGACGCCCTCGGACAGGCCGTCGTCCTGCTCACCGGCGGCACCCTGGTCGGCACGGGCATCGCCACCGCCGTCGGCGCCCTGGTGTCCGGCAGCGCCGTGCCCTTCCTCCTCACCCCCGCCACCGTCCTGGTCCCGGCCGCCGTGATCACCCTCCTCGGCGCGCTCGGCGCCGCCCTGTCCATCCGCCGCATCACCTCCGTCGATCCGCTGACCGCCCTGGGGAGCGCCCGATGAGCCTGAACCTGACCGACATCACCCTCACCTACCCCGACGGCGACACCCGCCTGACCGCCCTCGACCAGGTCACGCTCGATGTGCCCCAGGGCAGCCTGACCGCCGTGGTGGGCCCCTCCGGTTCCGGCAAGTCCAGCCTTCTCGCGGTCGCCGCCACCCTGACCACCCCCGACACCGGCACCGTCACCATCGACGGCCGGAGCACCACCGGTCTGACCCGCGGTGAACTCACCGAGCTGCGCCGCCACAAGATCGGCATCGTCTTCCAGCAGCCCAACCTGCTGCCCTCACTCACCGCCGCCGAACAACTCCAGGTCATGGCCCGGATCGACGGTCGCAGACCCCGTACGGCCCACGCCCGGGCGATGGAACTCCTCGACGCCGTCGGCCTGGCCGACCAGGCCGCGCGGCGGCCCCATCAGCTCTCCGGCGGCCAGCGCCAGCGCGTCAACATCGCCCGCGCCCTGATGAACGACCCCGCCGTCCTCCTGGTCGACGAACCCACCAGCGCCCTCGACCACGAACGAGGTGCCGCCGTCATCGACCTGATCACCCGCCTCACCCACCAGCAGGCCGCCGCCACCATCCTGGTCACACACGACCGCGCCCACCTCACCGCTGTCGACCGGATCGCCGAAGTGCACGACGGACGACTGCGCCTGCCGGCCGTAACGCCAGAACCCGCGCACTTGGGCCACCGCCAGATCTCGAACACGTCGATCGGGCCCGGCGGCACCACGTGAGCGGGTGTCCGCCGACCGTGGCGATCAGGTCGCGGGCCGCGACACACTGGACGTCCTCAGGCATACGCCGTAGCTCGCGCGCGAGCAGGTCCGGTGCCGCGTCTTCGCAGAGCCCGCCCAGGCTCAGGGGCCGAACCTGCACCGAAGGGCACCGGTCGACGTCGGTCACCGACAGGTCGCAGCCCGGGCAGCGTCCGCCAGTGACACAAGGACCTCGGACGAGCCCCGACATCGTCGACGACCAACAACGCCGGGACCGTGCCCACCAGCCGGTGAGTCCTGGCCTGTTCGGGCTTGTGGTCCTCGGTCTCGAAGCAGGCTTGCCGCCTCGCTCCTGTCGGCCTTCGAACGGCTCACCGCGATGATCTCCGACGAAGAGGTGCCGGCGCTGCCACCCCTGCCCGAGCCGGTACGTCTGCGCTGCCGCCCCTGCCCGAGCCGGTACGTCTGCGCTGCTGTGACGCGTACACCCGCAGACGCGCGCCCATCCCACCGGAAACCGATCCGGACGCAGGCGGAGCCCCGCCGGATTCCCCCACCGGATGACGGCCGGCGCGCCGCCCCGGGGACACCGGCGCAGCCGAGGGGCCCCGCGGCACGGCTCCTCCACGGCGGTCCCCCGACCGGCACCGACCACACCCACGCGGTGCACGGTGACGAGCTCCGGCGCAGGTGCCGCAGTCCAGCTGGCCGGGACCACGCAGGATGTCCTCACCGGGCCGGAAGCCTCCCGTACAAACCGGGCGGGCCCTCCGGCGAGGGGGGTGACACCGCTGCGACGAGAGTGAGCACCGCGGTCGATGTGATCGCGCCGTCCATGCTCACGGTCGGGTAGGTGGCCCCGTCCGGTGTATCGACCCGCAGCGCCGTTCACGGCGTCCTGGAGGTCAGGACATCGCCCGGGCGGCAGCCGCGACCAGCTCGTCCGTCGCTGTGATGGCAGCCTCACGGCGGGAGGCAAGGTCGGAGTGGTCGGCGGCGTCGCGCAGGCCGAACGCGGCCAGGGCCGCCTGCCGAGCCGGCTCGGCCAGGGACTGTTCGAGGACGGATACCGCGACCAGCGGGCCGGTCACGGCCGAGCGAGTGGCGCGCGAGGCCGTGCGGGCTGCCTCGACGCCCTCCTCGCCCACGCCGTCCAGGCCGTCCAGGCCGTCCAGGCGCAGCACTTCGCGATGCCACAGAGCCCGCCGATGGTCGCCCAGGGCGGCCACCAGTTCACCCAATGCCCTGCGCAGCGCCTCTTCCCTCTGCTCGGCACGGGCGGCGCTCTGGGCGATCCGCGCGCTCTTGATCTGCAACACCCCGGTGAGCACGCCCCCGAGCAAGGTGCCGACGACGGCAATGACGCTGGACCACATCGCGAAGTCCTCCTCGGACAGCGGTAGTGACGCGGCTGCGCGACAGCCGCACCCTCGTTACGGTCATCCGGCGTACGTACCCGAGTACGACACCGAGACGGACGACGTCGGGTGAGAACACCCGCCGGACAGAGCACCTGGCAGACGTGCCCCTGGTCGACTGCCGGTGCCCTTGATGAGACGTCCTCCCGGCAGGGCCGGTTGCCGATGGCCCCGGCCAGTTCGAGAGTCACCAGCCCGTGCGGGGCGGCCCAGATCGACAGGGCGATCGACGTCGCATCGCCGGCGAGGACGGACGTCGTCAAGGCGCGATCGATCGCCGCGAGGAGCGGACGGATCGGGTCACTGGCCCCGGCCTCCCCCGAAGGGTCGAAGGACTGCACACCACCGATCAGCACCGTACACAGGTGGCTGTGTCCGCGCCCCCACGACGGTAGGCGACGGCCAGCGCGTAGAGGTCGGCGAGAGGGTCCGCGGAGGTCTGCACCACCGACAGATCCCCCCGTCCAGGACAACGGGAACCCGGCCGTCCACCCGCGCGACAACCGAGGGCAGCACGTCCAAATCGTGCCAGGTCACTGCGGGATGGCTGCGCGGACCGTGGATGCCGCGGCCGGCGGCCGCGTGCGTGGGAGCATCCGCGAGGTTGGCGGGTCGCCCGTGAGAGGGCAGCGCCCAGCCGTTCCGCGGGTCCCGCTCGCGCCATGCGGTGACAAGGGTGCCGACCGTGACCACACACAGGCCCCGGTCCTCGCCGAGCGGGCGCGCCGCACCAGGTCTGCGGTGAGGCCGCGGTCCCCGTGTACGTGGAGCCGGAACCACGACGGTCCGCGCGCCGCCGAGCCCACCTCTTCGGTGGTCCAGGACGAGAAGGTGCTCAGCGTCAGCAACGCGTCGGAGTCGGCCGGACCCCGCACCGTGGCGATCTCCCCGTCGGCGTGGAACAGCCCGGGAGCGGCCGTGGGAGCCAGCAGGACCGGTGCGTCGAGCACGGCCCCAAGCCCTACCTTGACGAAGGACAGATGCAAAAGCCCAGGTCAGAACCGCATGACTAAGGATCGACCACTCACCGACCCCAGGTTCACCCCGCGACGCTCTGCATACGCCAACGGCGGCGCAGGAAGGTTCGCAATGTCATGCCCGTTCTACCGGTCGGCCCGCCCGAACCGCAGGTCTCGGTAGAGGAACCACGCCGTACCTGTGACGACCGCCCCGCAGACTGTGGGCACGAGGAACCACGGGAGGCCCGTCCACACGAGGGAAAGACCCACGACGGCGCAGGTGGCGCCCGTGACGATGAGCAGCCACTTGCCGTACGGGCGCCAGGTGAAGAGTCCGGGGTCGCGCGGCCTGGCCAGATGCATCGCACCGAACATCAGCGCCAACGCCGCCAGCAGCCCTGCGAACGTGCCGACGGCGGCTGTCATCTGAGGTTCGTCGCGAGGCGCGTCGGAGGAATTCTGCTGGGCGTCCCCCTCGGCGATCACCACGACGACGCCACGCCACACGGTACCGGTGACGCGGTCCCCTTGGTGAAGCCCGCTCAGCACCGGCCCCGAGTCGCCGAACGGTACGACCATCCTCGGGAAGGGATCCGGACCGAGCAGGATCGCCGTTTTGTGCTTACGGGCATCGCGGGTGCTCTCGACGGCGAAGGTGACCTTCCGTAGGCAGTCCTCCGACCTCGGTACCACCGTGCGGGCGGGGCACGCCTCGGCTGCCTTGTACTCCCGGTACAGGGTGCGATCGGTGGGCAGCCAGGCGGTGAAGACGAAATAGCAGGCCAGTGCGGCGGCCAGGGACAGAACAATCAGCGTCGCACCCACCAGCCGGTTGCGGCCGACCCCCGATGGCGGCGCTCCGTCCGCCCCACCGGCAGTGCGGATTCTCATCGTGGTCATCATTCGTCTCCCCCGCCGTTCCTCAGCGACAAGGACACCAGTCTCTTGCGGTCGCGATCAAGAACGTAAGGAGCTCGACCGGCAGTCGGCGGTCACTGATCCTTTCCGTATCCAGGCAACGTGGTCCTCAGACACTCGCCAGCGCTCCGCAGATCGTGCGGGAAGGCACGCGCCGGATGCTCGCTGCCGCGCTGGAGGCGGAAGTCAGCGAGTACACAGCCGAGTTGACGGCAGAGATCGACGAATACGGCCCGGCGCCTGGTGGTCCGCAACGGCCACCACCGGACCCGGTCCGTGGTCACCGCGGCCGGTCCGGTCGAGGTGAAAGCATCACGGCTGAATCATCGTCGTGTAGACGAGGCCTCCGGTGACCGCAAACGGTTCTTCTCGAAGACTCTTGCGCCGTGGTGCCGGAACGAACTGTCTGCCGAAGTCCACACAGCCGGAAGCGGCGATGCTCGCGTTCTACGACTTCCCGGCCGAACACTGGGTCCACCTACGGACCACGGACCCGATCGGGGCGACGTTCTCCACGGTCAAGCTCCGCACCAAGGTCACCCGCGACACCGGCAGTCCGGCGACAGCCCTGGCCACGGTGTTCAAGCTCGCCGAGTCCGCCCAGGCCCGCTGTCGCGCGATCACCGGCGCCCACCTCGTCTCTCTCGTCCGTGCGGGCGCCAGGTTCCCCAACGGCGTCCCGGTCGAGGGTGAAGAAGCGGCCGCCTGAACCTCCCGACATCATGCAGAACCGGGACGAGCACGTCCGCCGTGCTGCGGCACCTGCGTGCTGATGCAGTTCAGAACTCAGCGGGGCGCCGACCACCAGCGCTGGCATCGAAGTCCCGTCGGAAGTCCGACATGGGCCCGGTCACGTCGTACGTTCCTTCGCGAAACATGTAGACGGAGGGCCAGGCGTCGGCCTCCTCGCGGAAGTAGCCGCCGTAGCCCGGCTCGTCCACGTACGGAGCCAGCAGTTCGAGGATCGATACAGCCTCCTCCAAAATGTCGTCCGTCCAGAGGACGCGGACGAAGAATCCCCAGACATCACGAGAGCCCCGGGACTGGTGCACCAGGCGCGCGAACTCACCACCGGCCAGATGAGTGTTGCTGTCCGAATTCGGAGTCAGCAGGGGATGCGGGTACTCATCAGTTCCGACAGATCCGGGCGGGTCGGCGCGCAGGCCCATGTGCCAGCGGAGGGTGTCCAGAACCGACTCAGGTGTGTCGTCCTTCAGGAAACAGGTGAAGACCATCTCTTGACATCCTCCCTGGCCTGAAGGCCGGGGATTCCCGCCTGCTCCCACCGGACGGGTGAGGGCTTCGGGTGGGTTCCTGCTTCGCCGCGCTGTGCGGGCACGGGTGCCCGTCTTACCTGCGCTCCACAGGCTGTCACCGCCAGTCCGGCGGCCCTGGCGACGTTGACCGCCGCGTTGGCGTCCCGGTCCAGGACAGTCCCGCATGCCGAGCACGTCCATACGCGGACGTGCAGGGGCTTGGGTCCGTCCTTGACGCCGCATGCGGAGCACACCTGTGAGGTCGGCTCGAACCGGCCGATCTTCACGAAGGTGCGCCCGTACCGGGCGGCCTTGTACTCCAGCATGCTCACGAACGCGGACCATCCGGTGTCGTGCACGGACTTGGCCAGGCGCGTGCGGGCGAGTCCCTTCACCGCCAGGTCCTCGACGGCAACCGCTTGGTTCTCGCGGATGATCCTCGTCGAGAGCTGGTGGTGAAACTCGCGGCGTGCGTCGGAGACCCGCGCATGCGCGCGAGCGACCTTCACCCGGGCCTTGTTCCGGTTGCTGGAGCCCTTCTCCTTGCGGGACAGGTCCCGCTGTGCCTTCTTCAGGCGCTTCTCGGCCCGGCGCAGGAAGCGCGGGCTGTCGATCTTCCGGCCGTCGGAGAGGACCGCGAAGTGTCCGAGCCCGAGGTCGATGCCCACCTCGGGCGTCGTCTGCGGCAGCACCTCGCAGGCGTCCGTCTCCACGACGAAGCTCGCGAAGTACCGGCCCGCGCTGTCCTTGACCACGGTCACCGTGGACGGCGTCGAGGGCAGCGTGCGCGACCACTTCACCCTGAGGTCACCGATCTTCGGCAGACGCAGCTTCCCGCCCGGCGTGATGGACCAGCGGGCGTTCGCGGTGAACCGGACGGCCTGCCGGGTGTCGTTCCGCGACTTGTACCGGGGAGCGCCCATGCGCGGGCGTTTGCCCTTCAGGCCGTCGAAGAAGTTCTTGTACGCCGCGTCCAGGTCCCTCAGGGACTGCTGGAGGATCACCGCCGACACCTCGCCGAGCCATGCCCGCTCCGGCGTGTTCTTCGCCTCGGTGATGAGCTGCTTCGACAGGTCCCCGGTCTTCGGGAACGGCATACCTTCGCCGCGAGCGGTCTCTCGAGCGCGGAGCGCGTCGTTGTAGACCACCCGCGCGCACCCGAACGCCCTCGCCAACGCCGTGCGCTGACCGGTGTTCGGGTACAGGCGGAAGCTGTACCGAAGCTGCACACGGATCACGCTACACAGTTGGTTTATGGGTAGCGATGAGAACGTTCGCACCGGCCGCCACTGTGTCTTCCGCATACATGTCCACTTGGTTTTCGTGACGAAATACCGGTACTCCGTCTTCACCGACCGGCACCTGATTCGATGTGAGGAGATCATGCGGGCCGTGTGCGAGGACTTCCAGGCGGAGCTGGTCGAGTTCAACGGCGAGGCCAACCACGTCCACCTGCTCGTGCACTTCCCGCCGAAGGTCGCCGTGTCCAGACTGGTGAACTCCCTCAAAGGCGTGTCCTCGCGCAGACTCCGCCAGGAGTTCCCCGACCTCGTCCGCCACTACTGGCGGGCACAGCGCCTCTGGTCCGGCTCGTACTTCGCCGGCTCGGTCGGCGGCGCGCCTCTCAGCATCGTGAAGCAGTACATCGAGCAGCAGAACCGGCCGCTCTGACCCGGGCTGAAGTGAACAGTGCGGATCCGTGCACACAGCCGAGGTCAGAGCAGTTCTCAGATTCGCTTCACCACCGGGCTGAAGCCCGGTGCACTGCGAATAGACCTGGTAGCGCATGCTCATGGGGACATCCTGCAGACCGCCCGAAGCTCCGGCCCAGCCCGGCCCGTCGTCGGACTCAGCTCGCCCACAACTCTTCACCATCGCTCGCCTCAGGGAAGGTCCTGGAGGATGGTGTTGGGCGATGGCGGTTGCTGAGGTTGCTGTACTTCGTTGCTGTACAGCAGGATCGGATGATGTCCAGGTCAATTGGCGCGCACACTGCCGACCCGTGCCCTCGATGCCTCGTCGAAGCGGTCCGTCCTGGTAGGCCAGTCAGTGTTGCGGGACGCTTTGTGGTCGAGTACGCCTGTGAGCACTGTGCGCATGCGTGGACCCGGCCGGTTGAGGATGACCTGGACGTCTACGACGTCGTCAGGGTGGACCGCCCCGACGCCACGCTCTACGGCACCGTCTGGCAGGTGGAAGCCGACCGTGTACAGGTGCGGGCCACGACAGGCGACAGGCTGCTGTGGGTCGAGCGCTGGAGAGTCATCGTCTACTGAAAATGTCCTTGCCTGTGCGGGAACTGATCCGTAGCTCTGTGGAGATCGGTCATTGGAGGTCATACAGGCTGCGGGAAGCGTTGTGGCGGCGGGTGGGGTACTGGCGGTTGCTGGGATTGCGGTACTCCGTTGCGGTACCGCATCACACATCCTTTTCGGGACTCCGTCTCCCAGCTCCCCTGTCGCAGCACGACATGAGCCGGCCTCGACGGCAGACCACGAAGGGGCGGCTCCAGGCCGAGGTGGCGGCGGAGAAGGAGCTGGACGAACGGGAAGAACAGCTGGCCAGGCAGCTGGCCCAGGTGCGGGCCGAGCTGGTACTTGAGCGGATGAGCGAACAGCCGCTGACGGACGCCTGTGTTCGCGCCCCTTTCAGGTGGCTTCAGCGAGCGACTGCGAGAGCCCTGGTCGACGGGGGCTCACGCGGCGGCCCGCTCCGCAGACGGGTGACGTCGGCGAGTCCGGAAGGTTCCAGGAGTCCCGCTCGGGCAGCATCAGGAGCCGTGAAAGGTAGTGGTCACGTCGTGGTCCACGGGGGCTGAGCTCTTCGCCCGGCAGCTCGGTGCCGCCGTTGAAAGGGGCGCGTTGGCCCTTTGCTCCGACCGCAGGGAAGGGAACCGGATGCTCAGCCAGGCGATCGGGGCCATGCTGCCGGCCGCGTTGGCGGTCGCGCTCAGTCCCTTCCCGCTGATTGGAATCGTCCTGATCCTGTCCGGCGCGCAGGGCCGCCGCAACGGCCTGCTGTTCGCCGCCGGGTGGATCACCGGCCTGGCGATCGCGGCGACGCTCGTCGCGGTGCTCCTCGGCGGGGCCGACGACCCCGACAGCACATCGTCGGTGATCGCGGACTGGGGACGGGTACTGGCCGGCGGAGCTCTCATCGTTTTGGGGGTCCGTAAGTGGTGGAAGCGTCCGCGCGCCGGTGAGCAGGCAGAGCCACCACGCTGGATGGCCTCGCTCGATGACGCGACGGCCGGACGGGCGCTGCTCCTCGGGGCGCTGCTGTCGGGCGCCAACCCCAAGAACCTCGTCCTGACGGCGTCGGCCGCAGCCTCGATCGTCGAGGCAGGCGCCCACGACGTCGGCCTCGCCGTGGCAGTCGCCGTCTTCGTACTCATCGCCTCCTGCACCGTGCTGGGAGCCGTCGGCATCCACCTCGCCGGAGGACAGCGCGCCACAACGCTCTTGGACGACGTCAGACAGTTCATGGTCACCAACAGCACCGTGATCACGGTGATCGTGCTGCTCCTTCTGGGCGCAAGCGTCCTGGGTGACGGGCTGTCCGGCCTGGGCCGCTGAGACTTCCCCGCGACCGCCGTCGAAGTCCGGGAAGCAGCCGTTGAAATGCCAGGTGCCTTCGGACGCAGCCCGAAGGGCCGAAGAGAGCTGATCGCCCGGCTCAACGGCTCCCTGCGCTGATCGTCGTACATCCTTGCAGGCAGTACTCCAGCTCGCGCACGCAACCCTGCTGCTGATGCGGGACTGGTGCCCTGAGAGCTCTTAACACGATCTTGCTGGCGTGAAGCGGCTGGTCGAGGGCGCTGCTGAGTAGGTTGCCACTGCCGGTGCCAAGGTCGTTCACAAGTCATGCCGGAGTCATGCCGGGATGAAGCTCGGCCACCAGGGTGGGACGTTGCCCGGGCAGAACGGGGCGGGGTAGGAGTCCGGCATGCCGAGCCATGTGACAAGGAACCAGGTGAACCACAGGTTGAAGATGAGTCCTGCCATCAGGGCTGTCCTGTGATGGCGTCTGCCGAGGGTGCTGTGCAGGATCACCCACGGAACCGCAGCGGCGATCCATATGAGAGGCGCAAGAAACAGCAGAGTCATGCTGTTGGCTGCTGCGTTGACGCCGATGTCACAAGCAGCCCATGCCCTCCCGATCGCAGCAATGGTCACCACTGCGGCCATCCCGCCGATGAGGGCACCAGAGCCGATTCCGCTGAACCGGCGGCGCGGAGGACTCGACGGCTCTGCTCCCACGGTCATCTCCCCCGCCTCGCTCTGGATGCGGAGAGTACCAACGCTCTGAAGCGGCCCGCTGGGGCTTCGGCCCGACCTGGCACCGGTCAGCCGTACTTGGGCCTTGGAAGTCGCCTCCAGCAGATGAGGTCGCAGGCCAATGAGACGAAGGCGTCGTGGAGTTCGGTTCGGCGTTCCCAGCGGACGGCGAGGCGTTTGAACCGGTGGAGCAGGGCGAAGGTCTGCTCGACGACGTAGCGGAGTTTGCCCAGGCCCTTGATGTTCGGGGCGCCCTTGCGGGAGATGACCGGCAGGATCCGGCGCCTGCGCAGCTCCTCGCGGTGGGGGGTGGAGTCGTAGCCCTTGTCACCAAGCAGCGAATCGGGGCGGCGGCGTGGCCGGCCGGGACGCCGGAAGCAAGGGCAACGTGCAAGTTCACCATGTCTGCGCTCTCGCCGACCTCGCGCATGGCGGATGGCAGCCCTCCGACTGGGCGCGCGTCATGTTGCATCGGCGTCGCAAAACCGTCGTGGCCTGCGGCACCTGCCATGACCGCATCCATTCAGAACGGCCTGCCAAAACAGGCACGCAGTAGTCACTGGAGAGCCGGGTGACCGGGAAACCGTCATGTCCGGTTCGGCGGGAGGCTCCGAACCTCATTTTGAAACGATCAGTGAATGCGTACACCTCACCCGGGTGGCAGGAAACTCCGCCGCAGGTCGCGAAGATCACGACAGGGGGCTCTCACATAGCAGATGAGGCATTCACCGAGACGGCAGCGCCAAACAAGGTCGAGATCGGGCCAAGGAGAGCCGTTCCAAGGTGAGGGACTACGGAACGCCCTAACTTCTCATCACGTGATCTATCCACGGCCCTCTCACTGGAACGTGATCCCCTGGGTCGGCACCGTGTCCACTGCGGGGGCATCGGTTCCGATGGACATGACATGAGAGGAAGATCATGCACGCGAACGACAGCGCAAGGAACAACGAGGCGGACAACAGCCGGTCATCGGCCCGCACTCCGACCGGCCGTGACGCGACGCCGCTTCCCCCGCTCTTAGACCTCCAGGGCAACGCCGGCAACGCGGCAGTCGTCCAGCTGCTCAACCAGTCCGGACACCTCTGGTCTCAGGACCGACACCAGCACGGCTCCGGCAGTCACGTGGCCGTCGGCCCGGGCGGCGAAAACCGGCACACCCTCGCCCACGAGTCGACCCACGTCGTCCAGCAGCGCAGCAGCCCCACCCCGACCGGCCACAGCCACACCACCGACACGCACGGCGGCCATGGCCACGCCATCCAGCGGATGACGATGCCCCAGTTCGATCAACTGCTGGCCCCGCACGGCCTCGTCGGAGACCCCGACTTCCAGGCCTACTTCGAGATCAAACGCGGTCAGGCCAACCCACAGATCATGATCAACAACTTCCCGCCGGCCGCACCCGGCGCCCAGACCCGATTCCAGCAGTTCGTGGCGGACCCGACCCTCACCGCGCAGAACGTCACGCAGTACATCAACGGCTACCAGCAGCTCACCCCACAAGCCCGCACCCAACCCGCGGTCCTCGGCAACGCCGAACTCGCCGGCCTGGAAGTCGAACTGCCGTGGGTACAGCTGAAGGTCCCACCCAGGACGCGCAACGGCGAGCTCCTCGGAGCCTCGACCGCCACGACGGAACCCGGTCCGCCGGTGATCAAGCTGGAGACCGAGGGAACGGACCGGGGCAGCCCGACGATCGAACTCATCTACGGACCACTCCCGCGTGAGGAGTACAAGAGCCCGGCATTGATCGCCGCCCGCGCGGCGCTCGTCACCGCCCTCACCCCCGCAGGCGAGCTCTTCAAGCTGCTCACCGACTACAACAACCGCCTCAACACCCCGGAACTGCAGCGTTACCGGATCACCATCGACGGGCGAACCCGCAACATGCGGAAGGTCCGCGCCACGGAGACGCAGGCAGAGCCGTCGAACCCGAGCAGATCCAACACGCAGACCAACGTCTCCACGCCCTACACCAAGCTCGGCAGCACCGCCTCCGAGCAGAACCCCCAGGACGACTTCACCAACTTCTTCGAGAACCAGTCCGGCCACGAGATCACCATGTTCCGCAAGGCCAGGACGCAGGCCGCGGGCATCCAGGCCCTGATCGACACCCATTGGAACACCGACCACGCGAACGCCGGCCCCCTCACCTCCGGCAGCACTCTCACCTCACTGCTCACGCACGTCCTCTTCCAGGAGGGGATGTACATCAACCACCGGCTCGACCGACAGAAGACCAACGACGCGGACAAGCACCACTTCCATGTGATGCTCAAGGCGAGCCCGCAGGACGTGGTGATGTCCGTCATCAGCGACGACGAGGCCAAGATGCTTCTGGCCTGGCTGGTCAACACGAACGCGGTTCCCCTGGGCGCCGCCGCCATAGCCACCTTCGCGTCGCTGAACACTCACAAGCAACCGTCGTCCCCCGCGCCCCATATCCGTCCGTACCTGATCAACGCCCTGGTCGCGCGGCTCGTCGCCGGCCGACAACTCCTGGAGGTCAACCGCGACACACGGCGGTCGCAGGCGCAGGGCAACACCCACGGCGTCGGACAGGTGGCCCACGTGCACCCGCGCCCCAGCAACCGGCTGCCCATCACCGTCCAGGGCACCGAGTACTACATCGTCGTCGAACAGCGGTCGGCCAAGCACAGCCTCAACCAGAACGCCCTGACCAATCCCTCCGCCGCGGTGGGGCAGATCGGCGACCTCCAGCACCTGTGACCCCGACGCGCAGCCTTCAAGGGGCCGGGCAGCCTCCGCCCCCGGCACGAAACACCCCGGTGGCGACCGCCTCCGCCTCCGACGACCGCGTCTGCCGCCTCCAGGTCACACCCGACACCCCGGCCCAGGAACTCCTCCCCCGCCCGGCCATCCCCGCCCGCAGCCCGGTCCTCATCGACGGAGACAGCCTCGCCTGCCTGATCGCGCGCCGCGACGACACCGACCCCCAGCAGTCCCACCGACTCGGAGCAGCCGCATACGGACCACACGCCCACAGGCTCGCCCAGGACCTCATCGCACACATCGAAGCCTGGGGCACTGACGCGTCCGTCGTAAGTCTCATGCGCGGCCATCACCGCGGGCGCGGGGAGCAGACCTTGAGCTTCAGGCCACTGTCCGGCCCGCTCTCGGTCAGTTGCTCCCCGCGCACGTCCGGCACAACCTCGTCGAGGCAGTCGAGCGCTGCGTCACCCGCCACGCCGCCCGCACTTCCGCACGTCAGTGGCTGACCGCGACGGCGACACGTCCGGACCGCAGCGATGTCCGCCCGAGTGCCGGGCTGTCGAGGGTGTGGGCAAGGGTGAGCAGGTCGTCGTCCGACACCACCCGCAGCCCGTTGTCCGCCAGCAGCGCGGCCATCTGCTGTGGTGTCCACAGCGAACGCCACGGCTCGCCCGACGTCACGCTACTGCCGAGCACACGCGCCAGGAGCCGTCCTATGGCCGCTCGCGCCGACGGCGCCTGATAGTTGACGACGAGGGCACTGCCTGGGGCCGTACGGGCGGCCAGCGCGGCCACCGTGGCGTGTACCTCGCTGCGCGCGAGGTAGGGGACGACGCCCTCCCACAGCCACGTCGTCGGTTTCGACGGGTCGTGTCCTGCGGCATCCAACGCCGCACCGAGATCGTCGACGGCGAAATCGACCGGCGTGAAGCGTACGCAACGGGCGGCCACCGGCAGCTGGACGGCGCTCCGACCGCTCTCGTCCGTGCTGCGCGGCACGCCGACGGCCTCCGCGAGACGGGCACGCTTGTCCTGCTGGGAAGCTGGATGGTCGACCTCCCACACATCGGTCTGCGCGAGCCCGGGCAGACGCCACGCGCGGGTGTCCAGACCGGCGCCGAGGACCACGAGCTGGCCGGTGACGCGAGCGCGCAGTGCCTCGTCGATCGCCACCGTCCGCGGCACGACCACCTCGGAACATGCCCGCACACTCTCGAACGCGACGCGCGCCTGCCAGCCCTGCGGCGCGGTGTTCGCGCGCACCTCCGCCACGGGCACACGTTCCGCGTCCCGCAGCAGCCGTATCGCCAAGGGATCCGCGAACCGGCCTACAGAGGTTCTACCGTCCGCCGCTGCCCGCCCCTGGCAGACCAGCACCGCCGTCCGGCTCGCTGCACGCCCACTCCCACTCATCGGGTTCCTCCCTGGACACCCCCACTTGACGGTGAGGGCGGAAACAGACTCCGGCGGGGCAGGACAAGAAGCCTTGCACACGGTGCACCCATGCGCCCCGTCGCCCTGGCCGGATGAGTCTTCCCCACGCCGCACGGGACAGGTGACCGTGGCATGACCCAGTCCCCTCAACGTCCTTCTCTTCCGTCCGCGGCCGTCCTCTGCCATGTCCACGGCGTCCTGTGCCGACAACGGGGGCAGGGCTCGAAGGACCGGGCCGGCGACGGCCCACGCAAGACACGCAGGGCTCGCACCGGACCCGGCTCCCCGGTCGGCCGCGGGGACGACGGCACACGGCAGGTGGGGAGGTGCCCAAGGTGTGTCCGGGGTGCGGGCAGGTGTCGGACCGGGTGCACTCCCGGAATGCGCGGCACGTTGCGGACAAGGCAGTGGGCGGCCGCCCTGTGGTGATCGATTTATCGGTGCGGCGCCTGTACTGCGAGTGGCCGGACTGCCCGAAGGCGACGCTTGTCGAGCAGGTCGAGGAACTGACGGAGCGATACCAACGACGCACCCCGGCGCTGCGGCGGGTGGTCACCGCCGCTGCCGTGGCGTTGGCGGGTTCGGCCGGGGCTCGTCTTCTCTCCTACGCCGGCATGGTGACTGACGCCGGGACCGGCAAGCGGACCGAGGTCCTGCGGGACCGCAAGAACGCGACGGTCACCGCCTGGCTGCGCGAACACCCTGGCAGCCGGGTGGTGTGTCGGGACGGGGCTGCCGGTTTCGCCCAGACCGTCACTGACGCCGACCCGACGATCGTGCAGGTCGCAGACCGGCGGCGCTGCGCGTCCCCTTACCGGTTCAGGACCTCCTCGACCTTGTCGGCCACCTGCTCGGCCTGGATGTCGCGGCCCTTGCCATTGGGGTGCGCGTACCAGGGGAGTTTGTAGTCGCCGAGCTCGACCTGGGAGTCCTCCAGCAGGCCGCCGATGCCCCGGTCGGCGCCGTCGCAGGCTGTGTTGCTGCCGGTGCGGGCGTAGAGGTCGACGAAGTCGGCGCCGCCTTCGGCGTCGGCGGCGGCCTTCTTCATGACGTCGTTCAGTCGCTTCTGGATCTGGTCCAGGACCGGCAGGGCGTCCTTGGGAATGTCGGCGAAGGGCAGCTGCGTCTGACCGGGCGCCTCAGTCAGGCACTTGGTGGTGTCCTCGGGCACGAGCCGGGGGTAGCCGACCAGGACGCGCTTGGCGTCGGGGGCGAAGTAGCCGATGCGGTCGAGCAGTTCCTCCAGGTCCCCACTGACCTGCTCGAACTGATTGTCCAGCCACTTCTTGCCGTCACCGGTCTCGAAGAACTCACCGCACTTGGCGGCCGGCTCGTCCGCGTCCACCGGCTCTCCCGGCAGCAGAGCGCCTTCCGTCCGGAGCTTGTCGGAACACTGCTTCAGGATGCGGTTGAAGCCCAGCGTGTTGCCGCCCATGCTTCCCACGGCCAGCTGGGTGTCCTGCTTGAGCGCGTCCTGCTGCGGCGGGAGCTTCTGACCGATGAACGGCAGCTCCTGTTCTTGCCAGAAGTGGTGGGCGAGGGCGCCTCCGCAGGAGACGTCCGACTGGACGTCGAGCGTGATGCCCTTGTCCGCGAGGCGCCGGGTGGCGACGGTGGGATAGTTCTCCTTCGCCTGGAAGCAGAAGGTCCTGTCGCCCTCCTGGAAGGGGGCGATGCCGAAGTTGGCGGTGTAGGAGTCGCCGAAGAAGACGGTCGGTACGGGGCCGGCGGGCGCCGCGCCGGCGCTTCCCGCCGGGCCGGCCAGCGCCAGGCTGCTGCCCAGCGCGGCGGCCGCAGCGGCCAGCCGCCGTACCGCCGGGGATTTCGTCGTCTTACGCACGGCCGAAGACATGGCTGTGCCCTTCCGTCAGGGGCTCCGAGACGGAGCGAACAGGGTTGATTACGCTCCGTATTCATTCAGATGCGGAATGCGATCTTCCAGTAGGCGCGCGCACCACACCTGTGGTTCTCGACCACCCTCAGCGCGGAGGCCCCTCTCGCCTGGGCGCTGCCTACCGGAAGGACGGCGCCCACCGGTTCGAATGTGATCACGAGCCGAAGGAGACGGAGCCTGTCCGACCGTCGCGCGGCCCCCGAAGCGTGACCGTCGACGACCGCCCGGTCCACCACGACCGGCACCTCGCAGAACACCCGGCCCGCGACGTGCGCGATCGGCCGCCCGGCACTCACCGCGCTCACATGACCGGCGACGCCCTTCCGGCGTCAGCGGGGCGTTGGGATGTCCCGTCATGAGGCCTGTGGTCACCCGGAGTCGAAGGCGATCAGGCAGAGCCTCTTGGTGGCACGTGTGAGAGCGACATACAGGTCACGTTCGCCGCTGGGCCGAGCCTCGGTGATCCCCTGCGGGCCGACGACGATGCACCCGTCGAACTCCAGGCCGCGGGCCTCGGATGCCGGCACGAGTCGCGCCCACCGTGTGATGTCGGTCGACGCCATGTCATCGAGGCGGGCATCCGCGCAGATCACGGCAAGCAGGTCGCCCGGATGCGCCGCGGCCTGGGCCTGGAGCTCTCTTGCCACGGTGGCGGCGCGTGTGTGCGGATGCGCGGTGAGGCGGCGGGGAGGCTCGCCGTGGCGGATGGAGCGGCTCGGCATCTGGCCAGGAGCGATCCGCGCGAGCAGGTCGCGGGTGGTGGCCAGGATCTCCTGGGTGGTGCGGCAGCTGACGGTCAGTGCCTCGTCGACAACGACGTGCCCGAATGTCCGCTCCGGCGGCCCGCCCACCAGGCTGCCCACTGCGCCGCGTTCGGACCCGGATCGCCTGCCGTTACCAGCGCCCGCCGTCCGGCGGGGCGCGGCCACCCTCCTGCCGAGCTTGCCTACGGTATGGGGCAGAATATTCCGTCTGTCCCGGAGGTCTCGTGCTCCGCAAGCATGCGAAGAAGAAAGCGCGTCCGGTCGAGGCCATCGAACCACCGAGCACGGCCGAAGCGGTGATCGTCGTCGCCTCGGTGACCCTGGTGGTGGCGATCCTGGACGTCGTGTCGCAATCCCCGGTGTGGCTTCTCGGCCTTCTCGTGTTCCTTCCGGGGTCCGCATCGGCGCTGTGCACCGTCCGCCAGACCAAGTTCGTGTTCGCCTGGACCGAACTCGTGGTCATCGTGACCCTGCTGGTCCGGCACAGTGAGGGGCGGCCGTTGCTCGACAGGATCCTCATGATCCTGCTCACCCTCGCCCTGGGCGCCGCCTCCGTCTACGCCTGCCACCGCCGCATCAACCGCGAGCAGGAGATGCTGCGACTGCGCTCCACCGCAGCCGCGATGCAGCGCCACATCCTGCGCCCTTTGCCCATGCTCACCGATGACGTCCTGGTGAACGGTCTGTACGAGCCCGTACAGGAGGACCGGCTGGTCGGCGGCGACATCTACGACGTCGTCGAATCACCCTGGGGGACCAGGGTGCTCATCGGTGACGTCCAGGGCAAAGGACTCCCCGCGGTCGGCGCCGCGTTCGCCGTCATCGGTACCTTTCGCGCCACGGCCCACCACGAGCCCACCCTCACCGCCCTCGTCGACGCCCTGGACGCCTCCGTCGTACGGCACAACTCCTACGCGGCGAAGACCGGCGACGACGAACGGTTCGTCACCGCGCTCATCCTCAACATCGATGCGGGCGCGGAGGCACAGGCCGTCAACTGCGGCCACGTCCTGCCGCAGGTGCTGCAGGAGGCCAGCGTGACGACGCCGGTCCTCACGTCCGGCGTCCCCCTCGGACTCGCCGACCTCGCCACCGAACCCGCAACCGTCGACTGGTTCGTCTTCCAGCCCGGCGCGACACTGCTGCTGACCACGGACGGACTCACCGAGACCCGCGCCGACGACGGCGCCTTCTACCCCCTCACCGAGCGCCTGACCGAACGCCTCGCCCAGCACGCGCTGCCCTCCCCCACCGACCTGCCGCGCGCTCTCTACGACGACGCACGAGCGTTCGCGGGAGACGACGAGCAGCACGACGACGTGGCGGTACTGACGCTGCGACGGTCACCGCACCGCTGAGGAATCCGGCGGCCGCGCACAGGACACCCCGCTCACGGCAGAGGCACCGGGGGCCGGCCGGACCGACCCCGTCGCCCGACGGCGTCGGTGAAAGGCGGCACGAGCCCGCAGCCCAGCGCCCGCCACGGCCACGCCCGCGCCGCCGCCCGGCTCCGCCCTCATCCGCCTACCCGCACCCGACTCCGGCGCTGACCCGGCCGATCCGCTGGGAACTCATCAGTCAGCAGTACGACCAGATGGTCGAGTATGCGACCGCGATCCGGACGCGGACCGCGTCTACCGAGGCGATCCTGCGCCGCTCCACTCGCAACGCCTCCCACCCCACCCACGCGGCGATGCTGGAGGTCGGCCGGGCGCGGAGGACCATCTTCGTGGCCCGTTACCTGCGGCTTCGGGACCTTCAGCGGGAGATCGAGGAGTGCCTGAACGTGATGGATTCCTCCATCGGTGCGAACTCCGTGATCGCCTACGGCAAGGGCGGCGAGATCGCCTCGAGCCGGCGCGACGAGCAGGACATGTTTGTCCTGTGCCTGCGGATCCTGCCATCGGCCCTGGTCCACGTGAACACCCTGATGCTCCAGGACATCCTCGGAGAACCGGAGTGGGCGGACCTGCTCACGCCCGCCGACCTGCGCGGCCGTACGCCGCTTTCCAGCCGTCGCCTTCACCACCCCGCACCGGGTGGAGACCTTTTCACCCCGCTGTGCGATCCGGACCGGACCGTCGTCGGCCTCGGCCAGGCCGCCTGCGCGGCCGGAGGCCCTGCTATGTCCGCCACCGTACGCACGGTCGGCCTATGCACACGGCCGTGGTGCATGCGCCGCCAGGAGCCCGTCAGCTCCTTCATCGGTGTGGGTCCAGGAGGCGGTGACGAAGGTGCCGTGCGGGGCTCGGCGGGGCAGTGGTGTGCCCCGCACGGCACGGTGGGGGCCGCCGTCAGGAGGCGGTCAGGTGCACGGCGAGCAGTCCGTAGGGCGGCACGGTCTGGGTGCTGGCGCTGCCGGAGGTGGCGTGTGTGATGGCGCTGGAAGTGAGGCCGTAAGTGTCCGTCTGGGTACTGCTCTTGGGCGAGTAGCCGCTGTAGGACAGGGAGACGGTGCAGGCGTTGGCGCTGTCCTTGTTGATGAGCAGCAGGTCCAGGCCGCCGTTTTGGCGCTTGACCGCGTGGGCGCTGAGAGTGCTGCGGGAGGAGGGCGCCTGTACGAGGGTGTCGCCCGCGGCGCAGACGCGGGAGAGCATCTGGATGCCGTAGTAGCTGCGGAAGGGGGTCTGGGCGGCGGGTTCCCCACTGCTGCCGTAGGAGATCAAGCCCTCGTCGTCGTAGTCGGTGGCGCCCGTGGAGTCGGTGGAGGTGCCGCCGGAGCCGTTGTGGACGTTCCACCAGGTGACGTTCTTGACGCCGGCCTCGGCGAGAGTCAGGTAGGCGTCGGCGGCCCACAGCGCCTGGGGCTGGGTGTCACGGGGCGGTCCGCCGTTGAGCTCGGTGAAGAAGATCTCGGCCGAGGCGACTCCCCACTTGTCCAGGTCCGCACGGACCTTGGTCACAATGTCCGCGCCACTCCGGGGCTTGGTCAGCATCTCGGCCTCGGTGGTCGAGGAGGTGTACGGGTACCAGTGGATGACCACGAAGTCGGCCTTGGTGTTGACGATCGCGAGCACCACGTCGTTCCAGTCACCCGAGTCGCCCGAGCCGACGATTCCGTCGGGCGCGAAGGTCGGGGTGGTCAGCACCACGCCGACCTTGATCGACGGGTCGACTGCCTTCATTGCCGCGATGTAGTCCACGCAGGCGTTGGCGTAGGCGGCCGGGCTCTTGTCGGTGTGCGTGTCGTACTCCCAGTTGTAGGAGCTGCCGTAGTGGCCGTTGCCGAAGACCTCGTTGCCGATCTCCCAGTACGTGATGCCGTGGCCCTTGGTGACATTGGCGTACTCGACCCATGCGGCGGCCTCCTGGGCGGTGCCGGAGCCGTAGTTCACGGTGATGATCGGCTTGGCCTGGGCGCTGTCGGCCATCGTCATGAGGTTGTCGAAGTCCGCGTTCGGGTCGATGTAGGCGCCGTTCTCGGCGGTGTGGGTCTGCCAGTGGTAGACGTCGGAGTGCGAGCCGCCGGGGTAGCGCAGGTACTTGACGCCTGCGGCGTGCAGCAGGCCGGCGGTGGTGGTGCTGGTCAGCAGGCCGTCGTAGATCGCGGTGTTGGCGCCGACGAGGGTGGCGGGCACGGTGGCGAGGGATGTACTCGCGTTGACGGTGACGGCCGCGGCGGCGCTGGCGGAGGCCAGGCTGGCCGGCAGTGCGGTGGCGGCGGTGATGCCCAATGCTGCGGACATCACGGTGCGACGGCTGGGGTGGTTCATGCGGCTCTCCTTTGAGTACGCAAGACCGGGTGACCCCGGATCTGGGGGGGTGCGTGCATCAGTGGGGCGCCGCCTGGAAAAGGCACGTGGCTCAGCCCTTCCCGCGGCGGCGGGATGGTGCTGGCTGATCCCTGCCCGGACGTCCCGTGTCCGGGCAGGGATCAGCGTGGGGGGCTGCTCGGGGCGTTCGTGATACCGAGCAGGCGTGCTGGATGGGTTACCGGGACTCTTGCAGAAAGCCCCGGCGTTCACGCCGGGGATGAATGCATCTCAAGACTGCTCTGACGTGCACGTTGGAGCGGACGTTTTGCTGCTCGATGTACTGGCGCACGATCGCCAACGGTGCTCCCCCGCACGATGCGGAGAAGTACGAGGGCGACCTCAGGTGCCCGTGCATGATGGCGCGGTTGATTCGGCCGGTGAACTCCTGTCGTATCCGGCGGGCGGAGACGCCCTTGAGGCTGTTGACCAGCTTGGAGACGGCGGCCTTGGGCGGGTAGTGCACGAGGAGGTGGACGTGATCGCGTTCGCCGTTGAACTCCTTCAGCTCCGCTTCGAAGTCCTCGCAGACCTTGCGCATGATCTCTTCGCAGCGTGTCAGTATCTCGTCGTTGAACACCCTGCGCCGGTACTTCGTCACGAGGACCAAGTGCACGTGCATCGCCGAAACAACGTGCCTGCCACGTCTGTAGTCGTTCTGCCCGCCAATGGGATTCATCGTCGTAGGGTCTTGGGTGTGCAGCTTCGCTACAACTACCGGGCCTACCCGGATGCCACCCAGCGCCGTGCGCTGGCCCAGGCGTTCGGGTGCGCGCGGGTGGTGTGGAACGACTGCCTGCGTGATCGCAAGGAAGCGCACGCGGC